>JBGPMB010000108.1:0-9881 GCA_041486775.1 Candidatus Eiseniibacteriota bacterium
CCCGATCGCGGACTATTCGGGCGGGAAGCCGAGGCTCTTCGCGGCGATCGCGCGCGAGCCGCTCGAGGCCAAGCCCGGCCAGCGCTTCACCTACAGCGACGTCGGGTACATTCTGGTCCAGGGCGTGCTGGAGCGGGTCACGCGAAAGCGGCTCGACCGCCTGGCGCGGGAGAAGATCTTCGATCCGCTCCACTTCCGCGACACGCGCTTCGGCACGCGCGCGGCGGACCTCGTGCGCGTGGCTCCCACGACGCGCCTTCGCGGAGATCGTGGGCCGTGGCTCCGCGGACGCGTCCACGATCCCCGCGCGAGATCGCGCGCGCTCGGTGGGATCGCGGGCCACGCCGGCGTGTTCGGCACCGCCGAGGAGGCGGCGCGCTTCTGCGCGATGCTCCTACAGGGGGGTCTCGCCGGCCCGCGGAGAATCCTGAGACCCGAGGCCGTGCGACTCATGACGACGAACCAGTGCGAGCCGCCGATCACGGTGAGGCGCGGGATCGGATTCGACATCGAGAGCCCATACGCAGCGCCACGAGGGTCGCTCTTCTCGAGCGAATCCTATGGTCACACGGGCTTCACGGGCGTGTCGCTGTGGATCGATCCCAGGAACGATGCGTACTTCGTGCTCCTGACGAACAGCCTCCACGCGGGGGGCCACAAGGATCTGAAAGCCTTCCGCGCGAGAGCGGCCACCCTCGCGGCGCGCGGCCTGGGGATCGGGGCCTGAGGCCGCGGCCGCCGGCGCTAGTACTTGTACTTCGGGTGCCAGTCCCCCGGCCCGTTCTTCAGAAGCGCCAGGAGATGCCACACCCCACAGAACGGATCCCCCGGACCGAACGGCGCCTTCGCGACGCGCATGATCTTGCCCTTGTCGCGGTAGAAGGTCGAGACGCCGGGCATCCAGCCCTTCTCGCTCCTGAATCCCATGTCCTCGATGAAGGTCGAGCCCTGGCCTGAGGCCATGCGGAATTTCCAGCCCCGGCTCTCGGCGAACTTGCGCTGCACGTCGAGCGGGTCGGGCGAGACGACGACAAAGCCGGCGCGGTTCTCGAGGTGCTGGTGCACGCCGTTGAACCCATCCGCCCAGAGGGTGCAATAGGTGCAGCTCTGGCCCATGTTGTGGATGACGATGAGATCGGGCCTGCCGTTGAAGAGATCGGAGAGTTTGACGGGGCCCTTCTGCGATTGCAGCGTGTAGTCCTGAACTTCTTGCGGCGGAAGCCCGCGCTTCATCTCGGCGAGCTTTTCCTGCTTATCGAGCAGATCCTGCTCCAGCGCCTCAATATCGCGAATCCGCTCGTCGGTCGCGGTTGCCATGGCTCCTCCTTCATCCTGGCCGGGTGTCTGAGCCTCCCGGCCTCCGTCGATGAAATGCGTGCCCGGAGTCTAGACCCGGCGCGCTGGAAGGAGCAATCGAATCAGAACTGGGCTTTTTCGGTCGAGCCCTGGAGCGCCACGGTCGAAGCGGCGCCTCCGGTGATGGTCTGGATCACCTGATCGAAGTACCCGGTGCCGACTTCCCGCTGATGCCGCGTCGCGGAGTAGCCGTGGGCCTCCGAGGCGAACTCACGCTCTTGCAGCTCCGAGTAAGCCGCCATGCCGCGCTCGCGGTAGGCGCGGGCCAGCTCGAACATGCCGTGGTTCAGAACGTGGAAGCCGGCGAGCGTCACGAACTGGAACTTGTAGCCCATGGCCGCCAGCTCGCGCTGGAATTTCGCGATCGTGGCGGGATCCAGCTTGGCCTTCCAGTTGAACGAAGGAGAGCAGTTGTAGGCGAGCATCTTCCCCGGGAAGTGGGCGTGCACGCCCTCGGCGAACTGGCGCGCCTCCTCCAGATCGGGCGTCGAGGTCTCGCACCAGAGGAGATCCGCGTAGGGGGCGTACGCCACCGCGCGCGCGATCGCGCACTCCAGCCCGCCACGGATTCGGTAGAAGCCCTCCGGCGTGCGCTCGCCCGTCAGGAAGGGGCGGTCGCGCTCGTCCACGTCGCTCGTCAGAAGCTTCGCGCTGTCGGCGTCGGTCCGGGCGAGGATCAAGGTCGGCACATCCATCACGTCCGCCGCGAGCCGCGCCGCGACGAGCGTCCGGATGAAGGCCCCGGTGGGGATGAGCACTTTTCCGCCCAGGTGCCCGCACTTCTTCTCGGAGGAAAGCTGGTCCTCGAAGTGGACGCCCGCGGCGCCCGCCTCGATCATTCCCTTCATCAGCTCGAAGGCGTTGAGCGGTCCGCCGAAACCGGCCTCGGCGTCGGCGAGGATGGGCGCGAGCCAGTGGCGCCGTTGGGTCCCGTTCCCTTTCTCCATCGCCTCGGCGTGCTCGATCTGGTCGGCGCGGAGAAGGGCCTGGTTGATGCGGCGCACCACGCTCGGAACGCTGTTCGCGGGATAGAGGCTCTGATCGGGATAGGTCTGCCCGGAAAGATTGGCATCGGCCGCCACCTGCCAGCCGCTGAGATAGATCGCCTGGAGGCCCGCCTTCACCTGCTGGACCGCCTGATTCCCCGTGAGGGCGCCGAGTGCGGCGACATAGTCCTGCTTCGTGACCAGCTCCCAGAGCCGAGCCGCTCCCATCCGCGCGATGGTGTGCTCGACGCGAATGCTTCCGCGCAACCGCTCCACGTCCGCTTCGGAATAGGGGCGCACGATGCCGTCCCAGCGGCCGAGGGTCACCAGAGCGGGCTTCGGCGCATGACCGTTCGTCCGGGCATCGCCATTCTTGGCGGCGTTACCGTTCTTCCGGGCGTCGCCGTTCTTGGTTTCGTTCCGCCGAGTCGTGATTCGGTTCACCTTGGTACGCCCTTCGCGCGTTGCCGGCATGCGAGCTTCTCCTCTGGCTGGGGCACTCTGGTTGGTTGTCATCGGGCTTCTTTTCGAGCGGCACCCTTCGAGCCGCCGTCTAGTGCTTCGTAAGCGGGTAGCGTCAGGAATGTTTCCAGCGTGGGGCTGGTGGAAATCCGCTCGAAGAGGGCGCGCGCTTCCGTGAAGCGGCCTCCCCGGAAACGGTCCGCGCCGACTTCCCCTTCGATGCGCTTCATCTCATCGTCGATCACGGTGCGGAGGAGCTCCGGCGTGACGCGCCGGCCATCCTCGAGGGTCGCCCCGTGGTGGATCCATTGCCAAACCTGCGCGCGGGAGATCTCCGCGGTGGCGGCGTCCTCCATCAGGGAGTAGAGGGGAACGCAGCCCTGGCCGCGAAGCCAGGATTCGATGTACTGGATCCCCACCCTCGCGTTCAGGCGCAGCCCCTCTTCGGTGCGCGTCCCTTCCGGCACGCGCAGGAGGTCCGAGGCGGCAGGGCGCACGTCCTCGCGGAGCCGGTCGAGCTGATTTCTGCCCTTCATGTGGGCCTCGAACACCTCGCGCGCGACGGGCACGAGGCCCGGATGCGCGACCCACGTCCCGTCGTGCCCGTCCCGCACCTCGCGAAGCTTGTCGGCGCGCACCTTGTCCAGCGCGGCGTTGTTTCGCGCCTCATCGTTCTTGATCGGGATCTGGGCGGCCATCCCCCCCATGGAATGGACGCCGCGACGGTGGCATGTGCGAATGGCGAGCTGGGTGTAGGCCCGCATGCAGGGCTGCTCCATGGTCACCTGCGAGCGGTCCGGAAGCACCGCGGCGGGATCGTGCTGACGAGTCTTGATGAAGCTGAAGATGTAGTCCCAGCGGCCGCAGTTGAGCCCGGCCGAATGCTGCTTCAGCTCGTAGAGGATCTCGTCCATCTCGAAGGCGGCCGGGAGCGTTTCGATGAGGACCGTCGCCTTGATGGTGCCCGGCTCCAGCCGGAGCGCCTCCTCGGCGAAGAGGAACACGTCGTTCCAGATCCGCGCCTCGCGGTGGCTCTCGAGCTTCGGGAGATAGAAATAGGGACCCGTGCCGCGCGCCAGGAGCTCGTGCGCGTTGTGGAAGAAGTAGAGGCCGAAGTCGAGGAGCGCGCCCGGAATGGGCGTCCCATCGAGCGTCAGGTGACGCTCGGGGAGATGGAGACCCCGGGGACGGACCACCAGCACCGCGGTTCTTTCGTTCAGGCGGTATTGCTTCCCGGTAGCGGGGTCGTCGAAGGAGAGCTTTCTCCGCACCGCGAGGTACAGGTCGAGCTGCCCTTCGATCAGGTTCTCCCATGTCGGCGAGGTCGCGTCCTCGAAATCCGCCATGAAGACGTCGGCGCCGGAGTTGAGCGCGTTGATCACCATCTTCCGGTCGGTCGGACCGGTGATCTCCACGATGCGGCGCTCGAGATCACGCGGCAGCGGAGCCACCTTCCAGTCTCCGGCCCGGACCTTCGCGGTCTCCGCCAGGAAGTCGAGCGTCTCGCCACGGGCGAACCGCTCCAGGCGCTGCGCGCGCAGAGCGAGCGCTTCATGGATCCGGGGCGCGAACGTGCGCGAAAGATCTTCCAGGAAGCCCAGCGCCTCCGAGCTCAGAATCTGCTCGAAGCGAGGATCCAAGGGCGCTTCCAGGTTCAGGCCGACGCTTTGAATCACGTTCCGCATTGCCATGATGAAAATATTAACAAGTATTTATGGTAAACGCAATAACTATTTGATAAATAACTAGTTAAGATGGAAATGAATTGTTAACTATTGATGTAAATAGTGAAAGTTAGTAAAATGTAGCCATGAGATCGATACAGCATCTGGGCAAACGCATACGCGCCTTGCGCGTGCGCGAGGGGCTGTCCCAGACCTCGATGGCGGAGCGTCTCGGCGTCTCGGCGAGCTACCTGAACCTCATCGAGCATGACCGCCGTCCGGTCAGCGCAAATCTGTTGATCCGGCTCGCGCAGTTCACCGACCTCGACTTGAAATCCTTCGCCGAGGGTGGGGACACCAAGCTGGCGAACGTGCTCATGGAAGTGTTCGGGGATCAGGTCTTCGAGGGCAACGTTCCCTCCGAGGCCGAGACGCGCGAGTTCGTGGCTTCGAATCCCGAGATCGCGCGCGCCGTGCTCCACCTCCATCACGCCTTCGTCGAGGCCCGCGGATCGGTCGCGACCCTCGCGGCGCAGGTGCTGGACCGGCAGGATCTGACCGGAATCGACCGGGGAGGCATGGCGTCGGAGCAGGTCACCGACTTGATCCAGCGCTACCGAAACCACTTCCCCGAGCTGGAGGCGGAGGCGGAGCGGGTCTGGAAGGAAGCCTCGCTGGCGAGCGAGGACCTCTTCGGGTCGCTCGTCGCCTACCTCGAGAAGAAGCACAAAGTGGACGTCCAGATACGCAAGGTCGGCGAGATGGGCTCCGCGGTCCGCCGCTACGACCCGGAGCGGCGGAAGCTCCAGATTTCGGAAGTGCTCCGCCGCGGCTCGAGGAATTTCCAGATGGCCTATCAGATCGGACTCCTCGACTGCTCGAGCCTGATCGACCGGATCACCCGCCAGCCGGAGCTCACCTCGGACGAGTCGAGGTCGCTCTGCCGGGTCGCCCTGGCCAACTACTTCTCGGGCGCCGTCGTCATGCCCTACGGCGACTTCCTGCGCGCCGCGCAGGAGGAGCGCTACGACCTGGACCTTCTACAACACCGGTTCCGCGTCAACTACGAGCAGGTCTGCCACCGGCTCACGTCCCTGCAACGGAAGGGTTCGGAGGGGGTACCCTTCTACATGGTGCGGATCGACATCGCGGGCAACATCTCGAAGAAGTTCAGCGCGACGGGCATCCATTTCCCGCGATTCGGGGGGTTGTGCCCGCTCTGGAACGTCCACGCGGCCTTCCAGCAGCCCAACGTCATCCGGGTACAGATCGCACGCCTTCCCGATGGAAGGACCTTCTTCTCGATCGGGCGCACCATCCGCAAGCACCGAGGCGGCTTTCACGCCCCCGAGATCCTCTACGCCATCGAGCTGGGCTGCGACATCGAGTCCGCCCGCCAGCTTGTCTACGCCGACGGAATGGACCTCTCGAATCCGGCGGGGGTGGTCCCGGTCGGAATCACCTGCCGGCTCTGCGAGCGCCTCGAGTGCGGCGCGCGCGCCTTCCCGTCGATGCACAACCCGCTCCGGATCGACGAGAACGTGCGGGGCATCTCCTTCTTCGCCCCGGCCGACACTCCCTCCAAATGAAAACGCCCCGGTTGCGCGCGGCTCTGCTTGCGGCTCTGTCCTTGGCACTTGCTCTCGCGCTCTCCGGCGCGGCCTCGCCCCACGCGGGCGGCGACCCGGCGTTCGGATCCTACTGGCACGACGGCAAGGCCGAGATCGACGGTTACCGCTACACCTTGACCCGCTACGGACAGCTCCGGCGCGGGCAGGCCGTGGCGGTCTACGTCACCGAGCCCTTCAGCCGGAGCAAGAACGTGAAGGTGAACGACCCCTCGCGGAACCCGGGCGACACATTCGACGTCCTGAAGCTGAATCTCGTGCGTGATTTCCAGACCGGGATCTACGACTACAACACGATGACCTCGCTCTTCGTGCGGAGCGCGGACTTCGAGCCGGTCAAAGTCTCCTTCTCGAGCACGGAGTGGTGCGGCAACGTCTACGAGGAGCTTCGGGTCGGTCCGGGGCTGGTGAGCCAGCGGCTCTCGAGCTATTTCGAGGACGAGTCCGGGACGCGCGTGGAGCGGCGCCCGCCCGGAGGCATTCTGGAGGAGGAGCTCTTCGTGCGGCTGCGCGGCCTCGGCGGTGAATACGTGGCGCCCGGCGCGCGGCGCACCGTGCCTCTTCTACCGGGGGCGTTTCGAAGGAGACTCACGCACTCGCCTCTGCGCTGGGAAGCGGCCACGATCGAGCGGCTGGCGGAGCCCCAAACCATCTCCGTCCCGGCGGGCCGATTCCGCGCGACGGTCTACTCGGTGGCCATCGCGAACGGGCCTCGGGGACTCTTTTTCGTCGAAGCCGCCTATCCGCACCGGATCGTCCGCTGGGAGTGGAACCAGGCGGCGCCGTCTCAGGCGCGGGCCGGGCAAGGCGTGGATTGGAGCGCGGACAGCAATGACGCGGGAGAATTGGCCGGCTCCGAGCGGCTTCAGTACTGGAAGCTTCACAATGTGGGAGACGAGCAGTATCTGAGGCAGCTCGGCCTCGTGCCGGGCGTGCCGACGCCCGGGAAGCCTGCGTTTCCGAAGGCGCCTTAGGGCCTCTTCTCCGCAGTGTGGTCCACGACCACCCGTCCGCCCTTCATGACCCACTTTACGTGGCTGATCACGGCGCCGATGTCGGCTTCGGGATCCCCTTCCACGGCGACCAGGTCCGCGTAGTAGCCGGGCGCCACGGCGCCCAGATCCTTCTCCATGCCGAGGAGCGCCGCCCCGTTCCCCGTCGCGGTCGCGAGCGCCTGCGACGGCGTCATGCCCGCCTTCACGAACCAGGCCAGCTCGCGCGTGTTCTCGCCGAACATGGTGAACACCGCGTCGGAGCCCATCGCGATCGGGACGCGCGCCCGGATGGCCCGGCGCAAGGTCTCGAAATTCTTCGCGCGATAGGTGTTGAGATGCGCCACGGCCGAGTCCCCGTATCCGAACTCCGCACCGTGCTCGGCGTAATAGCGGTTGTGATCGACGGTGGGCACGTAGTACACGCCCCTGTGGGCCATATCGCGAAGCGTGGCGTCGTCGATGTCGATGGCGTGCTCGATGGACGTGGCGCCGGCGCGCACCGCGTCCCGTGCCCCGTCCGGCCCGTACGAATGGACCGACACACGCTTCCCGCGCAGGTGTGCCAGGTCGATGGCGGCTTTCATCTCCTCGTACGTGTAGGTCTGAAACCCGGTCACGTCGTCGGCGCTGCCGGTCGAGCCATAGATCTTGATGACGTCGGCTCCGGCCGCGATCTGCTGCCGCGTGGCACGCATCACCTGGTCCACTCCGTCGGCCAGCCCTCCGGCGGCGGCCTGCGGCGCGTCCTGGAACGCCGACATCGTGGGATAGAGGCCGTAGCCGGCCACGAACATGCGCGGCCCGGTCATCACACCCCGGTTGATCAGGTCCCGCATCGCGATGTCCATGTACTGGAAGGACCCGAGATCGCGCACCGTGGTGACGCCGGTCTCGAGCGTCTTGCGCGCGTTCTCCTGCGCCAGGAACATCGTCTGCATCGGCGCGCGCGCGTCCAGCGCCTGCCACGGGAGGCTTCCCGGCGCCTGGTCCCACCAGTAGGTCATGTGGGTGTGCGCGTCGATCATGCCGGGAATGCCGGTGAGCCTCGTGAGGTCGACCCGATCGGCCTCGGCGGGAACCCGCGACTTCGCGTAGGGCCCCACCGAGAGGATGCGATCGCCGTCCACGACGACGAGCGCGTCCACGATCACGCGGCCCTTGCCGTCGATCAGCTTGCCGAAGCGGACCGCCTTGAGTCGCGAGCCGGCGGGAGCGACCCCCCACGAATCGGCCGAAGCGGCGACCGGGTGCGCCTCCGCGTGCGCCGGCATTCCCGCCCCCGCGGAGCCCTTTGGAACGCCGATGTCGCGCCAGATCTTCCACGCGCCCGAGCCGTCCCGCTTCCAGACCTCGACGTAATGTCCCGAGTCGGGCTCGATGGTGGTGGAGCCGATGGGGCCGATGGTGAAGTTCCACGCCCCGGTCTCGTACGCGGTTTCGCCGATCACGAAGACGTCGGCCGTGGCGATGGTCCCCGCCGTCATGCGGACGCGCGCGAATACGTCCCGCATCCGGGAGTGAATGTCCTCGCGTCCCACGGTGAGCCCGCCTCCCGGGCGAAGCAGCGCCCCGTCGTCGGCGAAGAGTGAGGCGAAGAGGTCCGCGTCGCCGGTCTGCCACGCGCGGATGAACGCGGCGTTCCCCGCGTCGATCGCCGCGCGCACGGCGGCGGAATCGGGCGCCGACGCACGGGCCGAGCCCGGCGGCACAAGAGCCGCCACGCCCACGAAGAGGAGGGCGGCGACGCGCAGGGCCACGCGAAGGCGCATCTAGCTCTCCTGCTCCTCGTATTTGAGCTTGAGCCGCGCGATCACGGCGGGGTCCGCGAGGGTCGTGGTATCCCCCACCGCCTTTCCCTCGGCGATGTCGCGCAGAAGGCGCCGCATGATCTTTCCGGAGCGGGTCTTGGGTAGGTCCGCGGTGAAGAGGATCTCCTCGGGACGCGCGATCTTCCCGATCTTCTTCACCACGTGCTCCTTCAGTTCCTCCGCGAGCTCGGGGATGCCGTGGCGCCCCTCCTTGAGGGTGACGAAGGCCGAGATCGCCGTGCCCTTGAGCTCATGCTGCCGCCCGACCACGGCGGCTTCGGCCACGGCCTTGTGGTCCACGAGGGCGCTCTCCACCTCCATCGTGCTGATCCGATGCCCCGCCACGTTCATGACGTCGTCCACGCGCCCGAGGAGCCAGAGATACCCGTCCTCGTCGCGCTTGGCGCCGTCGCCCGTGAAGTAGACGCCCGGGAACCGGGACCAGTACTGCTGGCGGTACCGATCGGGATCGCCGTAGATGCCGCGCAGCATCGCGGGCCACGGGCGCTTGAGCACGAGATATCCGCCGCCCACCTTGACCGAGTCCCCCTTCTCGTTGACCACGTCCGCCACGATGCCCGGAAGGGGCTTCGTCGCGGATCCGGGCTTCAGGGACGTGATGCCGGGAAGAGGCGAGATCAGGATCATGCCGGTCTCGGTCTGCCACCAGGTATCCACGATCGGGCAGATGCCGCTCCCGATGTTCTCGTGGTACCAGACCCAGGCCTCAGGATTGATCGGCTCACCCACCGAGCCCAGGAGCCGAAGCGAGGAGAGCTTGTGTTTCTTGGGCCATTCCACGCCCCATTTCATGAAGGCGCGGATCGCGGTCGGGGCCGTGTAAAAGACCGTCACCGCCAGCTCCTCGCAGATCTGCCAGAAGCGGTCCTTGTCGGGCCAGTCGGGAGAGCCCTCGTACATCACCACCGTCGCGCCGTTCGCGAGCGGCCCGTACACGACGTAGGAGTGGCCGGTGACCCAC
>JBGPMB010000109.1:0-9852 GCA_041486775.1 Candidatus Eiseniibacteriota bacterium
CGACCGCGTCCAAGCTCTGGGGGGAGCAAACGGCAGGGGTATCGTGGGTCGTGTGCCACTCCGGAAAGCTGAAATCGATCAAGTCGATCGCCGGAACCGAGGCGTTCAGGAACGCGATGTGGTCGTCGTAGACCGCCGGACCCGGCACGGAACGGAACGCCTTGACGCCCAGGTCCCTCGCCTCCTGCCAGACCATTTCCACCACGTTGGATGCCTGTTGCCGGGAATTGGCTTCCCAGGTGAGGTTCAGGTTCCTCTTCCCGATCATGTCGATCACGATGGCGAAGATCGGCCGCGCCTCCCCCATCTGCTGCACGTAGCGCAGCGAGCCGCGGAAATACCCGTTCGGATTCTCCTCCGTGCCCAAGTCCTCCCCGTCGAACAGCACCAGATCCACCCCGATGGGTGTCCCGGTCTTCTGGAGGACGCGCGCCACCTCCAGCAGCACCGCCACACCCGAGGCGCCGTCGTTCGCGCCGAGAACCGGGCGCGTGCGGAGCGGCGGATTGGGATCCTTGTCGGCCCAGGGACGCGAGTCCCAGTGCGCCCCGAAGAGGATTCGCTCCTTCGCCTCGGGCCGGAAGCGCGCCACGAGGTTCGTGAGCCGGACCTCCTTGCCCAGGTCGGGAGAATCGTAGCTGAACGTGTCCGCCTGCACGGAGGGAGCCAGGGCGCGGAAGCGGCCGAGGAGCCAGGTGAAGCAGGAGTCGTGCGCCGCGCTCCCGGGCACCCGGGGGCCGAAGGCGCACTGATGCTCGAGGAGGGTGAACGCGTTCTTCCCGCTGAACGCCGCCGCGGCCGCCTGGTGGCGGCACGAGGGAAGAAGGAGCGTCAGGAAGAGTACGAGAGGGAGGCCGGCTCTAGAAACGGAACTGCCCGTTGACGGAGATCGTGATCCCGCGTTGCGTGAGGTCCAGCTTGTAGTCCTTCGTCTGGCGGAACGCGAGGTCGAATCCCCCGGTAATCGACGGCGTGAAATTGTAGGTGGTCCCGCTCCCCACGTTGAGACGCTGGGTGTTGGTCTCGATTTGCCGCTCGCTTCCAGGAAAGACGAAGTACTGCTGGTCCCGGGCGATTCCCATCGTGAGGTTCAGGTTGACGTCGTTCGGGAGCTTGACACGCCGCTTGCTCCAGGGGAAGCGGATTCCCTTGCTCGCGGGATAGGTCTTCGTCAGGCGGATGTCGTTGGTGGTGTTCGATAGCGTCCGGGTCAAACCGCCCACGCGCTCGTCCAGGGAGACGCTCTTCGAGATCGCAGTGTTCACGTCGGCCCGGATCCCGTTTCGGAACGATGCCTCCCAATGGAGGAGCGGCCCCCAGTTCGTGGCCTTCACATGCGTCTCGATGGGCTGCCCCTGCGGACCCTGGTCCTCGGTCTTCAGGGAATAGTGCGAGCTGACCGCGAGCGAGCTCAGGATGTCGGAGAGACCGAGGTCCCGCTCGAGCTGCAGCCATCGCCCCGTCAGATCCGGCCAGGAGAGCGTGTAGATGCGCCGGGCTCCGAGGTACGCGTCGTTGAACGAAATCCGGTGATCCGCCCGCACGTCCACCGTCAGGTGCGACAGAGGCTGGATGGAGGTGCTTGCGGTCGTGACGTACTGGCGGCTCTGGACCAGGTTCGAGCCGGGCGCGCGGTAGAGTGTCGCGTCGAGCTTCTGGGTGAATCCTGTGATGTAGCCGAACCCGGGCTTCCCCACCACGCGCGAGGCGGAGGCAACCCGCTCGAGGGAGAACGTGGTCTGCACGTCTTGTAGATGGCTGAACAGGAGCCGGAACGGCGCCAGGATCGGGTTTCCACCGCTGGAGTCGCGGGGCGAGCTCTTGAATCGCTGCGCCAGCCGTGAGAGCGGGAGCGCGGTCGTCGCGCGGGCGGACCCGTGGTTGCTGATGTTCTTGAGCCCAAGAGGATCGGTCGCGCTGAGGCGAACGCCGGCGCCCGCGTCCTCGCGGTAGCTCCCGGAGAGCCCGATGTTCGGATTCAGAAAGAAGAGATGCCGCGGAACCCAATTGAGCTCCATCGACTGGAGGTGGTCCACCTCCGTCCCGACATTCGACCCGGTGAACCCGGCCTGCCGCTGGAGCATGTCGCGCCTGGAGCTCAGGCTGTACTTGGTCGTGACGCCGTTGAACGGCAAGTACGTGGCCCCGGTGCGCAGCGTGAGGAGGCGGCTCAGCACGTTGGAGCGAAGCGCCGAGGAATCCTGGGTTCCCTGGATGAAGCGGCTGTAGGAGGTGCCCCGCGAGGCGCCCCAGTCCATCCCGAACGAGACGATGTCCGGGAGGTACTTGAAGCGCGCGGCCTTCGCCAGCGGGATCCCCTTCCCTCCGCCGATGGGGAGGTCGTAGTTCCCCGACGCGGCGAACGCCCACGAGGAGTCTATGGACTGCGCGTTCACGTTCGCAATCCTCGAATAGGACATGGCGCCGCTGATGGCGTCGCTGGTCCAGCGCGTGATGCCGCTCCTCGGGCCCGTGCGGCGGTACGAGAAATCGATCGACTGGCGGTCCGCGCGTTGGGTCTCGATGTCGGACCGGGCCTTGTCCAGCACGACATCCGATCCGGTCCTGTATTTCGGGATATCGGTCGAATGCGCGATGGTCAGCCGGACCGGGAGCTGGAGCCCGCTCACCGGAAGCATCCGGTCGAGATAAAGCGTGCTGGAGAACCCGACCGCGGTGTGGTTCAGGCCGGTTCCCTGGTTCACGCCGGATCCGACTTGGAAGAAATTCTGATCCTGCTTCGCGTAGCTCCCGTTCACCGCGAGCACGTCGGCGAAATTCGCCTGAACGGTCACATTCCCCGTTCGGCCGGTGTCCTTGCGCACACCGTCCAGCCTGAGCTCGTCGATCCAGACTTCCCCGGGCGGCCCCGGTGTGGCCGAGGTGGAGCCGAACACGGTGAGCCCGAACGAGATCCGATTCACCCGGGTGAACGAGGGGTTCCCCACCACCGTGTAGCGCGCGCCGATGTCGGCGGCGCTCAGAGAGTCGACCTTCACGCGATTGTTGTTCGCCTCCTTCAGCAGGGAGAGTACCTCCATCGGAATGCGAACGTCCTGCCAGTCCTTGCGCACGGGGAGGCTGTACTCGTAGTAGTTGACCGTGTCGGGACCGAAGCGCGCCGTCATGCGGAGGTTCTGAAGCTCCACGCCGGGATCGCCGTGCACGTAGAAGCGGATGTCGCGGTACTGCGTGTAGCCGATTCCCGTGCCGTTGTCGGGGAAGGTCTTGAAGGAGAAGAGGGAATCCGAGTCCTGCAATTGGTCGTAGGCCAGGGCCAGCGACTGCTCGCGCCTCGTGGCGTTCCCGCCGACCGCGTTCGGCACGTCGAAGGGCGCCTTGTAGAACGCGGGGCCGCCAGCATCGTCCTTGTTGTTCCGGACCTTCACGTCGAAGACGACGTTTCGCTGCTTCTGCGCGACCGTGAGCGGGATCGGCAGCCACCGGCTTCCGACCAGCTCGACGCCCCCGATCTGGAGGTTGGTGGGCCCGGTCATGCCGTCTACCCAGAGCCTCGCGTGCTTGATGTCGTCCCAGCTCGGGCCGCCGCGTGGCTGGAAGGCCTCGATCGGGATGCGGAACAGCCTCCAGCCGTTCTCCGGCCGCACGACGGGGCTCCCCGCGTAATCCCGCGCGACGTCGACCGCCACGAACTTCGTGTCGGCCAAGTCGATGGTGGCTTCGAAGTAGGAGCTCAAGACGTCCAGATTGCCGTTCAGGTCCAGGTCTTCGGTGTCGATCCGGGCATTCCCTTCGGTGCCGTTGATCTTGGAGTAGTCGGTAGCCGCCGTCCCGGTCGGATTGTATTGGTAGTCGTCGCCGTTGGGGTCGCTCGCGGGGCCCGTCCCCGTTTCCTCGTTGTCGGGAATCCCGTCGAGCCCGGTGTCCTCGACCGCGTCGAGTTTGGTGTCGCCGTTCTTGTCCTCCGTGTCCAGGTTGCCGTTGGGGAGCGCGTCCGTCTGCCAAAACGCGTCCTCGCTGACACGCCCGAAATCGAGATGGAGCTTGGCGTGGGTCAGGTTGTGGGTCTGGACCCGGTCGTTGACCCAGATCTCGACGAAACGGGTCCGCGAGAGATCCTGGCCGGTTCTCGAGAGAGGCTGCGTGATACCGGTCCACGTCGTGGGGGTGAAGACATTCGTGCTGTCGCCCTGGGGGAGCATGTTCATCTCGAGTACAGTGTGCTCGTTGTCCGAGCCCTCTTCCCTCGTGAGCACGGGCTTCAGGTCCTTCTCCTTGGCACCGCCGTGCGACGAGGTGGGGTTGTACCACTCGATCCGCGCGTGGTCGCCCACGATCTGCGAGATGGGCTGAAGCGTCGCCGAGTCGACGGGGATGCTGCTCCACATCCATCCCGTCCGGCCCAGAGCCAGCGTATTGGACTCGCGGTTCCCCTCCATGTCGTCCACGTAGGCCTCCCCCTTGGTGTTCGGGTTCGGCACGCTCATCGCCACATTGCCCTGGATGTTCATCGTGGAAGGCGCCGCGGTGTGGACCCCGGGAATGAGATTCGCGAACTGGGTCATCCAGGGAGGACGCACGGTGACCACCGACGCGACACTGCCCACCATGGACCGGGCCGGTTCTTCCCCCAGCTTGGGGTTCAGCTCCTGGGCGCCCCGGCTCTCGTACAGCATGCTCGAGGTCACGCTCAGGTCCGCGCTGGGGCTGTAGGAGGTGGAGAATCCCATGAGCGTGCGCTGGACCGTGCTCACGCCGGGCGCGAATGAGTAGTCCACCGAAATCACGGCCTCCGGACCCGGAGGCCGGCTGAAGGTGATCTGACCCGTGTCGTAATCGATGGTGTAGTCGGTACTTTTCTTCATCAGGACGTTGTCCACCTTCACCTGCTCGGAGTTCTCCAAGATGTTGGTGCGGCCGATGAAGTACCCCTGCTGGCTGCTCTTGAACTGGGCGTCGATGTAGTACCGGGACTGGCTCAAGGGATCCGGAGTCTTCGTGTAGTAGACGTTCGGGTTCATCAGAGTCGAGTCACTCGCCAGGACGTTCCGATTGGTGTCGTCGAGGCAGAGGAATCCGGGAAAGGGCGCGCACCCGGGAGAGTACGGATGGAGATCCGGAAAGAAGAGGATCCCGTTCTCCACGTCGAGGAAGTGATCGTCCACCCTTCCGTCGGGGATGGTGCCGGGCGTGTTGCCCTGCTGGTCGAGCCCCAGAGCCACGATCAACGGCTTCCCGCCGCGCGTCGTGTCCGGGTCCACCGATTGACTGGCGTCCCGGCGCCTGATCTTGAGCGCCAGGGTTTCCTTCGAGATGTTCGTGGCGGTCAGGTCATAGAAATTCCGAAGTTCATAGGCCAGGGTCGGATACCAGGGACCCGCGGGATCGTAGGCCCCTCCCCCGATGACACCCACGGCTTCGACCCCCTGTCGAATCATCTTCAGGAGGACGGTGCCCGCCGTCTTGCCCAGTGCCGGATTGACATTGCTCTGGTCCGGATCCCCGACCACGATCGGAGGCGCGCCCGGCGGGGTTTCCTTGTAGGTGACGCCGATGACGTCGTTGACTCCCAGCGGGTTTCGGAATCGGATGACCGGGATCTCGAGCCCCGCCTGCGCCCCCGTCGTGACCACGTACGGGAAGATGAGGTCGTAGTCGACGCCGTTCGTCAGGATGTCGAAGGTCCCGCGCGCCGTGGGGTTCGTCGCTGAGCTGTCGGCCGTCGGGTCCGGCCTGACGATGCCCTCCGGGACGCCCCTGTTGTTGCCGGGGTTCGCGTCGTCCCGAAACACCTTGAGCGATCCGCGGTCCCAGGCCATCGCGTGATCGCTGATGAAGAAGTATTTCCGCTGGATGTAGGCGAGGTCAGGAATCAGCACCTCGCGCTTCTCGCCCGAGGGCGTGAACCGCGCGGTCTCGCTCTTCCCTTCCTGCTTGCTCACGATGCTGACTACGTCCACGTTCCCGAGCTTGGCCACCGTCTTCACGCCGAAGAGCCCCTCCTGGCGGATGGAGGCACCCTGGAGCGAGAGGTTGGTGTTCCCCAGGTCGATGGACTTGATCATGTCGTCCTCGTCCCCCTCGTAGCGAAGCTTCACCTTGTTGTCGATGGAGGTCTGGACGTTGCTCGACTGGTCCACGTCGACTTTGATCTTGTCGCCGATCGAGCCGGTGAGGTTGACCTGCAAGTCCTGCTTCATCTCGAGCGAGGGGAAGGCGCTCGGTCGCTTGTGCTCGTTCTGGATCGCGCCTTGCCGCCCCGCCGTCCAATCGCTGATGCCGCTCAGCGTGATGGTCTCGCTGCCCGACACGTCGATGTTGGGCGCGCCGTTGCCCAAGATGCCGCTCAGCACCTTCGGGATCTGGATCGGGAGATCGTAGTGGAAGAGTCCTTGAGGCTTCTTGGCGAGGCCCCGCGCGACCGACCGCGATTCGCGCGAGCTGTCGCGCCACAGCTTCCGGTACGTACGGGTGGTGAGCACGTTCGAGTACTCATCGACGTCCGTGATCATCGGCAGCTGCGTCTCGATGCCGCCTTCGGTGTAGGTCTCGCGGATTTGGCCGATCGTGGGATCGTAGGCGACGTCGGGAGCTCGGTTCGCGGTCTCCGTCATCCCGGTCGGGTCCGTGTGGCTCATGACCCACCCGGGGGGAAGATCACTCGGGGCATCCTCGAGGGAGCTTTCGCCGAGCCTCGGATCGTTGGGACTCCGGTAACCCCAGAGTCCGGCCCGCGCGACGCCCCCCCACAGCAGGGAGACGGATAACACGAAGCAGGCAAAGAGAATGATACGTGGCTTGGGGTAATACATCATGAATGCGACGGTCGCTCTGGGATCAATTAGGGTCAGACCGGGTCCTGGGCCCCGTCACGTACGAAGGTGAACCCCCGGATCGGGCGGCGGTTCGGTCTGAAATGTGTTAAAAGGTAGGGCCATATGAGAATACTCGAACGGTACGTCCTGCGCGAGCACGTCTTCCCGTTCCTGATCGGCTTCAGCATCGTGATCTTCCTGCTCACGCTCGACTTCCTGTTCGACTTGGTGGACCTGGCCATCGGAAAGGGAATCTCGGCCGGGATCGTGCTGGAGCTGTTCGCCCTTTCCATGGGCTGGATGCTGGCGCTGGCGGTTCCCTGCGCGGTGCTGATCGCCACGCTCGCGACGTTCGGTCGCCTGGCACAGGACAACGAGATCGCGGCCATGCGGGCCAACGGGATCAACCTCCTCCGCATCATCGGGGCGCCCCTCCTGGCCGCGACCGTCCTGGCCTTTGGGCTGGTCCTCTTCAACAACCATGTCCTTCCGGAAACCAACCACGCGCTCGCGAACCTCATGGTGGACGTGAGCCGGAAGCGGCCCACGACCCAGATCAGCGAAGGCGTATTCATCGACGGATTCGAGGGCTACAACATCTTCGTCGAGAAGGTGAACAACCGCACGAACGAGATCCGCGGCGTCAAGATCTACCAGCTGAACTCGAACGCCCGTCCCACAACGATCCTCGCCGATTGGGGGGTCTTCCACAGCTCGCCCGACGGGCGCGTCGTGACGCTGGAGCTGCACGACGGCGAGATCCACGAAATGCCGCCCAACGACCAGGAGCGCGTCTACCGGCGGCTCATGTTCAAGACCCACATCATCAATATTCGGAACTCGGGAGCCGATCTGGAGAGGTCTGATTCCAGCGCCCGGGGTGACCGCGAGATGAGCCTCGGCATGATGCGCGGCCAGATCCGCAACTTGATGAAGGAGTTGGCGGCTTCGACGGCCGCCCGGGACACCCTGATCCACCAGGCGGGATACAAGGACTACGACGATTTCGTGAGGGCGGCGGTCCCCCGGCAGCCCCCCCGGGGGCTGTGGGGGTTCATCCGGAACGTGCTCGGCGCCTTGTCCCCGATCCACCCGCCGGTCGGACTGCCCTCCGGGAGGCCGGCGAAGCTCTTCATCAACCCGCTGACCATGGACCTGATCCAGATGCGCCAAATCGAAGTGGACGCCCTCGACCGACGGGTCAACAGCCTGAACGTCGAGATCCAGAAAAAGTTCTCCATCCCCGCGGCGTGCATCGTATTCGTCCTGGTCGGAGCGCCGCTCGGGATCCAGGCGCGGAAGAGTGGCATCGGGGTCGCGTTCCTCTCCATCCTCTTCTTCGTCTTCTACTATCTCTGCCTCGCCGGCGGTGAGGAGCTGGCCGACCGCCGCTTCCTCGACCCGGCGATGGCGATGTGGACACCGAACGTGGTCATCGGTCTGATCGGACTCTTCCTCACGCTCCAGGCCGCCGAGCTCATCCCCCGACGCGCGCGCCGTCCCCGTCGCGCCCCGCCGGCCCACCGGGTGTCCGAAGCGTGAGGCGGCTCGACCGCTACCTCATCAAGGAGCAACTTCTCTCGCTCCTGATCGGGCTCACCTTCTTCGTCGCGATCTTCATCGTCGTGGATGTGTTCGAGAAACTGGACTCCTTTCTGGACAACAAGGTCCCACTGGCCGTCGTGATCCACTTCTACCTGGTATCGATCCCCGGCATCGTGACGCTGGTGCTTCCCATGTCGATGCTCCTCTCCTGCCTTCTCGCCCTGGGCCAGATCGGCCGGCACAACGAGCTCACCGCCATGCAGGCGGCGGGCATCGGCCTGACGCGAATCGTCCTGCCGCTCTACGTCTTCGCGTTCCTGGTCAGCGCCGCCGTCTTCGTGACGAACGAGACCGTGTTGCCGAAGCTGAACGCCGCGCGGGATAAGATCTACCGGGGCGACATCAAGCGCCAGAACCTCGAGGGAGCTTCGGTGCGAACGAATCTGGCCTATCTGGGGGCCGACGGACGCACGTTCCTGATCCGCACCTACAACATTCCCGAGAGGACGATGCGCGAGGTGGTGATCCAGGAGATCCGCCAGCACACCCTGAACGGGCGCATCGACGCCGAGTCCGCGATCTGGGTGAACAACCACTGGGTGTTCCACGAGGGCTTCGTGCGGAGATTCGACCGCGACGGGGAGCACGCCGCGCACTTCAACGAGCTCGTGATTCCGGGGCTTCAGGAGGTGCCCGAGAGCTTCGCGAAGGCCGAAGAGGAGCCGGAGGCGCTCTCGTACTGGGAGCTGGAGAAGTACATCCACAGGCTGCGGCAAAGCGGAAGCCGCGTGCAGAAATACCTGGTGGACCTCCACCTCAAGATCAGCTTCCCGCTCACGAACCTGATCGTGGTCCTGATCGGAACCGCGCTCGCGATTCGTGTCCGCCGCGGCGGGCTCGCGATCAGCTTCGGCCTCGCCGTCTTCATCAGCTTCGTCTATTACGCGATCATCCGTACCGGACAGGCGCTGGGCCATGGCGGCACGGTGCCGCCCTGGGTCGGGGCCTGGCTCGGGAACATCATCTTCGGCGCGCTGGGGCTGGAGCTCTTGCGGCGCGCGCGCCGGGGGCTGTAGGGGGTCAGTAGATCGGGCCCGGCCCTCCGATCGCAGCGGTCAGAATAGCAAACGCGATCATCGAGGCCGCAATGGCTCCGGCGACGATCTTGCCCCGCGTCGTGCCGCGCGCGGAGTGAATCTCCATCTCGCGGATCTCATCGCCGCGCACGCCGATCCACTGATGCGGGTGGACGCTCTTGCAAAGCCCGATCACGCTGTCCCCTCGCACGGCCGGACGGCTCAACACGAGACTAGAATCCCCGACTGAAAAGCGCACGACATCGGGCTTCTCGTGGGCCACATAGGCGGCCGGCGTCTCCTTCCCGATCGAATGCCAGCTGGCGCATCCCGGCGCGAGAACGGCTACGAGGGCGAGGCAGGCTGCGACTCGGGGTAGGTTGGGGCGTCTGCGGAAACGCATCGGCGATTCTCCGGTGCCGGCCGGTCCCGTGAGCGTACGCCTGAGATGTGGC
>JBGPMB010000110.1:0-9851 GCA_041486775.1 Candidatus Eiseniibacteriota bacterium
CAGCTCGAACCCTTCGCCCAGGACCGTGGCGTCGGAGAGTGTGTAGGTCGAATACTGCGGGGCGAAATTACCGGCCTGGAGCCCGGCCCAGTTGAACTGAGGATGCAGGGCAAACTGGTTGATGTTCTCCCGGAACGAGACCTGATCCCCCGAAACGAGCGCGTCGAACGGCATGCGGAGACGGTCGCCCAGGAGCCCGAAGGAGAGCCCTGTGGTCACGCGCGCGCTGTGGAAGGGACGCGTGGGCGCGCCGCTGCCGTCTCGGCTGTAGGTTTCATCGGAGACCGACGCCCTGCCGTGGAGCTTCAGCCACTGCGGCCCCACCCCTTGGTCCGCCGGCGGCTGCGCGGAGGCAGCCTCGGGCGGCGGGGGAGTCGTCGTGTCGGGAGGAGCGAGGACGGCTCCGGCGGAATCCGAAGCGGCCGCCGCCGTCGGCGCGATCGGGCCGTACGGGGAGCCGGGTTCGAATCGCGCGGGCATGGCGCTCGCGAATCCTGCGTGGGATCGGGCCGGGCTCCAGCGCCCCACCATCGCCTTGACCAGCCGGTCCGCGAAGTTTCGGAGGCCTCCGCCGGGCTCCGCGGTCTCCTCGCTCTGGATCGCGTGCTGCGATGCGTCGTCGGTCGCGCCCAGGTCCAGCGAACCTTGAACCCCGTCCGCACCCAGAGCGGCGGACCGGACCATCGGCCTCCACGTGAACGTGAATACCTGGCTCTTTCCCTCGTTCGCTCCCACCGGGGTGATCTGGGTCGTCGGTACCCCTTTCACGGGGGGTGCGATCGCCTGGACGCGCCAGGCGTACGTGCGGCCTTCTTGTAATGGAGGGGCCGCGACCGGATAGACGAACGCCGTCGCGTTCCGTACGTATGTCTCCAGCACCGAGTAGTTCGCTTCGATGGCCCGGAGCGGCGTCTGCATCGGGAGCAGCTCGACCACCCGAAGACGGTAGATCGGCGGCGTACCGGAGGCGCGGATGGTCGGGGTCCACTGGAACACAGGATTGGGAACGGCGACCGCCGAGTGATTGGACGGGTAGAGGAGCGACGGAGGCTGCGGCACGGAGACCGGGAAGCGAATGATGCCGAGAACATCCTGATAGGGCTGCCCCGATACGCCTTGGACGTTCCGGATGTAGATCACCAGAGTGTAGATTCCGTCGGGCAGATGCCCCGTCTTGTCGACGCTATCCTTCGCCTTTCCGCTGAGCGCCAGGGTCGTCCACGCCGCGAGCTCCGGCGTGAGCAGCGTCACGACCGCGGGGAAGGATCGATGGAGCGGGGTGGTGGACCAGGTCCCTTCCGATGAGCTCAGGACGGCCTGAATGTCTCCGGTGCACGCCTCAGGCTCGCTCAAATAGAACGTCGCGAGCGATGAGCGGGTCTGCCAGTCGGCCGGATACGGAGAGGGGTTCGGCACCGGGAACATGTTGAGCTGGATCAGGCCCTGGCCCTGCGCCGTTCCGAACGTGGCGAGCGTGGCGAGGAATACCGCGAGTATCGAGCGTCTCCAGCTCATAGGCGAGTCACCCCCCGAGATCAGGCGCGTTTCTTACAGGGTTACCGCGTACTCCAGCGAGGCCAGCCGCTCGTTGAACTGAGGCGCGCCCACCGCGTAACGGTATCGCCGGTAGTTTCCGCGCACGATGAGGGCGTGGTGCTGCGTCGCCTGCCACCTCACCTCGCAGCGTGGCGCGAGCTCGGTGTCGGTGCCGAAATTCCCGGTTCTGGATCGCGTGAGATCGAGCTGAGCCGAGGTCGCGATCCGGGAGCGCGGCAGGCTCCAGAGGATGCCGGGTCCGAACGAGCTGATCTCGCTCACGGCGACCTGAAGATCGGTCCGGTTGTAGTTCCCACCGAGGGTCAGGGCCAGGAGGGGAGTCACCGCCGCCGACCAGCTGGCGACCAGGCACAAGCTCTTGGAGTTGGTCAGGGGGAAGGGAGCCGTGGTGTTGTTGTCCGAGCTCTGAATCGTGGCGGAGCCGGTCAGGGTCTGCTGGATCCCGCCGGCCGCATAGGCCAGGTGGGGCGAGAAGGCCACGATCCGCGTGATGTTCGAGGAGCCGGCGACCGAATCGGCCGCTCCGACGTCGCTCGAGGTGAAGCCGAGCTGGAAGTCGGTGCCGAAATTCGGGCGAGGCTGCCACGCGGCGTTCAGGCTGTAGTTCTTCCGCGCCGTCTCCGCGAGCATGACCTTGCTCACGTTGTCGTTCCTCCATCCCGCGTTGACGTTCAGCGAAAGCTTCCCGCTCGGGATCTGCGCTCTCCCCGTGAGCCCGAAATCCCTCCGGTCGTTCGTGATCCCCGAATTCCCGAGGCTCATGAACCCGCCCTCCAGGACCTCGAAGGTGGCGCCGACCGAGGTCAGAACGGTCTCGCGGAAGAGCTTCAGCGCCACGGCCCGCCCCTTGAGGCTCGGGTTGTCCGCGCGCTGATCGCGATCGTAGAGCGACCAGGCGCCCTCGAGCTGAGCCTTCAGGTGCCTGTGGGGCAGCACGCCCTGCGCTTTCATCCCGTACACCGTGTTCGCCTCCGCGGTGACGTCGATCGTGGAATCGGCCTCGCTCAGCGAATTCTTGTTGTCCCTCGCCCTCAGCACCGAGACTTCCACCGTGTTGGTCAGGGGATCGCCGTAGCCGACCCGGCCGGCGACGATGTTTCGGGCGAACTGCGGTTGTATCGCGACGGCGGGATCGGCCTCGATGGCTTTGCGGGACTTGCCGTCCGCGAATCCGATCCGCCAGTTCTGCGGCGTCAGCTCGAAGCCGGCGCCCAGGACCATGGCATCGGAGAGCGTGTAGGTCGAATACTGCGGGGCGAAATTACCAGCCTGGAGCCCGGCCCAGTTGAACTGGGGATGCAGGGCGAACTGGTTGATGTTCTCCCGGAACGAGACCTGATCTCCGGACACCAGCGCATCGAACGGCATGCGCAGACGGTCGTTCATGAGCCCGAACGATAGCCCCGTCGTCACGCGCGCGCTGTGGAAGGGACGGGTGGGGGAACCGCTGCCGTCCCGGCTATACGTTTCGTCGGAAGCCGACGCCCTGCCGTGAAGCTTCAGCCACTGCGGCCCCACCCCCTGGTCCGGCGGCGGCTGCGCGGAGGCAGGCTCGGGTTGCGGAGGAGGCGCCGTCGTCGTGTCGGCCGGCGCTGTGACGGCTCCGGCGGAATCGGGAGGAGCGGTGGCCTGCGCGAGCCGGCCATCCGACGGGCTCGGGCCCTCGTGCGTCGGTATGGCGTTGGCGAAGCCGGCATGCGATGCGGCGCGGGATTGGGCCGAGCTCCAGCGTCCGGCCATCGCGTGGATCAACCGGTCGGCGAAATTCCGCAGGCCTCCGGCTCCCGGAGAAGCCGGCAGAGCATCGGGAGCGCGCTCGCCCGCGCCGCGGGACGCCTCGTCGGTGGGAGAGGCATCGGGCGCCATCCCCAGCCTCCCCGCCTGCGCTCCGGCGGTCCGGTCACTGGGACGATACGTGAAGGTGTAGACCTGGCTCTTTCCCTCGTTGGTTCCCACCGGCAGGATCACGGTCTGCGGCAGCTGAGAGGAGGTCGGCTCGATCGCCTGGACACGCCACGCGTACTGCCGTCCCCCCATGAGCTGCGGGACCGAGGACGGGTAGGAGAGCGCGGTCCCGTTCTCGACCGCTACCTCGTACAGGGGAACATTGCCCTCGATCGCGCGGAGCGGAATCTGGCCGGGGAGTATTTCCACCAGGCGGAGCCGATAGGCCGGCTGGCTCCCCGACGAGCGGAGCGACGGGGTCCACTGGAACACCGGGTTCGGGACCACCACCTCCGACTGGTTCGTCGGAAAGAGAAGGGCGGGAGGCTGGGGCACCGAGACGTTGAACGTGGTCGAAGCGAAGAAATCCGGCAGCGCGGTGCCTTGCGACTGGACGTCGAAGCAATGCACGGTGAGGACGTACCACCCGTCCGGGAGACGTCCGGTCCGCTCGAAGCCCTCCTTCAGCTTCCCGGTCAGGTGAAGGTTCCAGTTGGTAATGCGCTGCGTGGAGAAGTTGATCTGCCCGGTGGGGATGTTCTGAAACCGCGGAGTCGAGCCCCCGCTTCCCTTGTCGGAGGTCAGGAGAGCCTCCATGTAGCAAGTCACCGGGGTGCCCGAGTTGACGATCAGCATGTTCGCCAGGGACGCGGTGGCCTGCCAGTCGGCGGGATAAGGAGACGGCCTGGCCACGGCGCTGAGGATGCCGCCCAGGGCCTGGGGCTGTTGGGCCCGAGCGCCCCCGGCGAGAAGGAGGCCGAGCGTGACGAGGCAGCCGGTGAGAATGGCGCGCATGCGGTTCATGGGGCCCTTTCCCTCGTTCGTAAGGTCGATATTCCCAAGCTCCGTCTCCGGCGACCGGATGGTCACCGGGACGGGAGGACGAGCTTCGGTTGCAACAAAGGCTGCTTGATCAGAAGCAGGCCCATCGAGGCCATCGCCGTCGCCGTGTTGTTGCCGGGTTGGGCGTCGTCGGCCACGGAGGCCGTGGCATTCACGGCCAGCTGACTTCCGCTGCTGGGCGCCGTCACCGCCCAGGTGAGCGTCGTGGAGCCTCCGGCCGCCAGCGCCGCTGGGAACTGGCTTCGCGTCACTTCGCTTCCGTCGGCGGAGAGAATACAGAGCACCGTGCCGCCGTTGGCGGCGGCCGCTCCCACGTTGCGGACCGTGATCGAGATCGTGACCGCGGTCCCCGGTCTGGGCATCGAGGGCGTGAATATGATGTCGCCCGGCAGAATCTGGAGATCCGGCTTCGCGGTGAGCAGGGTCGCGAACCCGGTCTTGAACGTCGTCGTCGCCATCGGGAGCCCCTTCACGAGGAGGGCCGTGGCGCTCACGCTCACGTCGCGCGTGGCGGACACGACCTGACTGCCGGAGGACGCGCGGCAAAGCAGGGTGTGGTTCCCGGCGGTGGGTTTCCAGTGGGGGAAGGAGGACAGAACGGCATCCTTCCCGGCCGCGATGTCGGCGTTGTCCTCACCCAGGCGCACCCCGTCCACGAAGAGCTCGGCGTGGGCTCGCTGAACATCCGTGGGTCCCACGTTCTGCACGCGAACCGAGATCGTGACGTCCGATCCGACCGTGGGCACCAGCGGATTCAACCGGATGTCGGTCGAGGCCATGGCGAGCTTCGATCCCAGCGTGAGCTTCGACCCGGCAAAGCCTCCCCGGCCTATGAGGGCGGCCACGCCGCCGGCGCCGATTCCGGCTCCCGGCGGGCGGACATCGATCGGCTTGATGGCGTTGGCCTGCCGCGACCCGTCGTTCACCACCGCCCGGAAGCTGTGACGGCCGGGCTTGGCTTTCCACGCTTTGAATCCCTTCACGTCCACCGAGCGCGCGATCGGCAGATCCACCGTCGTCTCGCCCACCTTCTCCTCGTCGACGAAGCCCTCGACCTTGACCTTGTGGGCGGCGGTGCGTTCGGAATTGAAGAGCCGGACGGTCATCGTCACGTCCTTGCCGATCAACGCGGGGAATGGGTCGAGCAGGAGACTATTCGCCGTGAGCCCGAACAGGGTCACCCCCATCATCCCGAATCCCCGCACCGCATAGACCGGCCGCGGCTGGAAGGTTCTCGCGAGCGGCGTGCCGCCGCTGATCATGAGCGGCGTGATGAGCCGGGTCGTGGGCAGCGAGCGCGTCGCGATGCCGCCCGGAGGGGTGCTACCCGGTGTTGACCCCGAGATCGTGAGCGAGCGCGTCGCGATGGGGGGTGAGCTCGGGGCTCCCACCACGAGTTCATCCCGCGCCGAGGAGGTGAGCGCGCGTCCGGTGGGGCCGACTCCGCTGAGATCGATGTTCACCGGGAACGTCCCCGCATGGGGAGGTGTCCATAGGGCGAAGGTGACCGTGCGGCGTTGCGCGGGTAACAGCGTACCGAGATCCCTCGTCGCGATCAGCTTTCCGTCGATCTTGAGCGCCGCCGAGACGCGGGTGAAATTGTGGCTGAAGGGATTCGATATGGAGAACGCGAGCGACATGGGTGAGAGTCCGGTCGAAGTCGTGCGCGAGATGGGGGTGATACCCGTCGCGCCGCCGGGAGCGGGGGAGCCGGTGGTGATCCGCATGGAGGTTCCAGGAGATCCTCCGCTGGGGGCGCCGCCGATCATGAGTGCCATCGGGGTCTTGCCGGACATGGGGGTCATCGAGCGGATGGCTGAGATCTGGACGAAACCCGGGGAGGTGCTCGTCTGGAGCGATCCCTTGATCCCCCCGAGGGCGCCGGGGTTGAAGATGAGCCCGCCTAGACCTCCCCGGTGGCCGCCCGTGCCTCCTGTTCCGTCGCCTCCGCTCGACTCGACCGGCACGTCGCCCACAGGAGCCTGGTTGTTGCCCGCGTCCCCCTCGTTGTCGCAGTAGGCGACGAACGCGACGTCATGGAAGTTCCCCGAGTGCGCGGGGGTCCAATCCACCTCAATGGTGGTCTCCGCGCCGGGAGAGAGGGTCGTGGGGTTGGTGCTGGCGAGGTCGGAGGTACCCTCGCGCAGATAGAGAACGACGTTCCTCGCCGGGGCCGTGCCCGCGTTGAAGATGGTGACGGGAAAGGGAGTGAGCACCCCCATCTTGGGCATCGCGGGGATCTCCCCGATTTGATTGATCTGTAGGTTCGCGAGATTCGCGGGCGTGGGCGTCGGCGGAGGGGGCGGCGCTCCCCCATCGGATCCGCCTCCCGATCCGCCTCCCGAGACCAGGCTCTCCGCGGTCTTGGCCACCAGGGCGTCCAGCATCCCGAAGAGGGCGGACTGGAGGCGCTCCTTCACGGCGCTTCCGATGCCCTTGCCGGCTCCGGCTCCCTCGATCTCCTTCGCGATGTCGCCGGCGCCGGTCGCTTCCGCCGCCGCCGCCAACGAGGTCTTGAGCCTTGCCAAGAGCTGGTAGGACATCTTGGGCTCGCCGGTCTTCGACGCGTCCTTACCCGACGCGAGGAGCCCGAAATGGCTCTCGACGTGCCCCAGCCACCATGTCATCTCCTTCGAGTCCGCGCCGGGCTCGTTCCACATGCGCGTGACCTCGGCCGCCTTGTCGGACCAGTTCCAGCTGGACATGGCCTCCTGTGTCCTGGGCGATGGAGGCGGCGGCTCGCCGCCGGGCCGGTCGAGCGCGGTCCGCCAGAGGATGCCCGCGAGTGAGGACTCCACGCCTTGGTTCGTCCGCAGGTCGCTCAGGTTGTTGAACGCTTGCGTGTAGTAACGGGACTGGTCCGCCTCGGCCCCGGCCGCCGTCGAGAAGCCGGTTCCCACGATGATGAGCTTGCCGGGGAAGTCCGCCTGCAGCTTCCCGACCAGGTCCGGCATCCGCTCGACGCCCTCGGAGCTGTAGCTTCCGGGGAACCACTCGACTTCGATCACGTCGACCGGAGCGGCGCCCAGCACGGCGCCCAGGTACGTGTGCAGGGAGGCGTAGGCCTGCTGATAGGTCTCGTCGGTGATGGCCACGTGCGCGATCGCGCCGACCCGGATCAGCTCGTAGTCGAACGAAGCGTCCGCCAGAACCGGCGTCGCCTGCAAGGAGGAGCCGGCCAGGCCCGTCTGCTCGGCCGCGCGCAGCTTGTCCATCACCTTCGCCATCATCGAGGCTGCCTTCGCCGCGTCCATCGGGCCGTGATTCGCCGGATGGTTGAGCGGCCGCTCGACCTGGTAGAGCATGATCTGCGCGTAGGCCTGCGGGTCGCCTTCCTTCCCGACCAGCTCGATCGTCTTGGCGGCGAACGTTCCTACCTTGTCGGCGTAGTCGTCGGGGAGTGGCTGTCCGAGCGGCGCCCCCACGAGGATCGGCGCCAGCCGTACGTTCTTCGACTTGGCCCAGACGCAGAGCTTGGCCAGGCGACCGGCCCCCCGGTCACCCAACTCGCGCACGTCGACCGGAATCTGAATGACATTGAATCCGGCCGCCTTCAGGTATTGATCCCAGAGCTTCTGCAGGGAGGAGACGGCCTGCTCCGGCTTTCCACCGGTCGCGTCGAGATCCACCGCGACTCCGAAGACCGGAAGGAGCCCGGTGGCCGTCACGGGGGAAGCCTCGGTCGCAGGAGAGGCTGCCGGCGGGGCGGAGGCTGTCGCGGTCGCGGTGTCGGCGGGCGCCCGGCCTGGAATCAGGACGGCGAAGAGCGCCAGCGCGAGGAGGAGGCATGCGCGGAGGGTCGGCGCTGTGGACATGATCAGGTTCCTCCCATGGTCGCGTCGAGGGCGTCTTCTCACGTTATTCCGGCGACGACGTGTTCACGCCGAGCGCGATCGAGATATCGGTCAGGTTTTCGAACTTCGGCTTGTGGGTCGCGTCGATGGGGACCGCCGCGCGTACCTCGTCCTTGTATCCGTCCCAGTAGAGATCGACCCACTCCGGGCGAAGCATCCCCTCGAAAATGGAAGCGAAGTCCGCCTTGGACCGCGATCGGTACCCGGTGAAGTAGTCCGCGTACGCGAGGGGAAGGAGATACGGCTTGGGGCCCGCTTCGTTCACGCCCGTGACGCTCGAAAGCGGGCGCCCGTCCAGCCCGGCGAAGCACAGGGTGTTGTAGAGCTGAGCGACCGGACTCGTCGAGACGCGGAAGATCGTCGCGTCGTTCGCCTTCAGGGCGGCCAGGAACTTGGCGAGGCCCATGTGGCGCGCGTACTCGGAGAAGGTGAGCGCGATGATGTACTCGCTGTGCACGATGAACCGCGGAGGCATGCTCCGGATGTGGTAATAGGCGTATCCCGGATCCGGAGGCGTCTGGGCGATCTCTGTCGCGCCGGCGGCCTTCAACTGATCGTAGAGCCAGATGTCTTCCGAGGGGGCGGTCACGGCGGTGTAGCAGGGAAGAGATCCCACGCCGGTCCCCCGGGGCGGGGCCTTCTCGACCATCACGACGTCGTCGTTCGCGAACCACTGGAACATGTGCGTGCGCACGTTGTTGTCCACGACGAGCCGCAGCGTGTTGGCGATACCCTCCTGGTAGGACGCTGCGAGATTGGGCACGGCCTCGGTGCGGAAATGCGTTCCGTCCGAGCCGTAGTTGAAAGGCCGGCTGCTCAGCCAGAACATGTGCGCTCTTCCATCGGACCGGTCCTGGGTGTGGACCAGCTCGTGGATGAAGGTCCCGAGCGCCTCGGATGCTTGAGGTCCGGTGAAGAACGCCTGTCCCAGAGTCAACTGCCCCGCCCACGCGTCGCGCCGGGCGGGCACGGGCTTGCTCAGGACCTTCGCGCAGTTCTCCCTCTGGTCGTCCCGGGTGGCCATGTTGAAGGCGCAGGGCCAGGCGTGGCCGTTGCCGTCGTCGCAGGCATCCCACTGATTGAAGGCGCTCGCGGTGAGCGAGGCATCCACGTCGTTCAGGAGCATGACGATGACGGGCTTGTCGAGAACCTTGATGATTTTCGAGGCGACAAACTGAAGGGAGGCATCGCCGCCCTTGCTGGGCTCCTTGATCAGGGCGCGGACGACGCGCTGGAGCCCGGGAATGTTCGTCTTGGTCCAGAAGGTTCCGGTCTCCGTACCCTGCCAGATCCCGATGTTGTCCAGGACCACGGGAGCCTGCGCGGTGGTGTTCGGCTGATCCGCGTACCGGAAGGAGATCTTGTTACGGAGATACTGGGCGTCTGTGTCGGCGGCGGCCGGAACGGCCACGGCGAGAAGGGTCCCGACGGCGATCCAGTGAAGCGCCGCGCCGGCGACCGCGCGAGTTCGGACGTGTTGGAACGGTCTCTTCAAGGCGGGTCTCCTCCGTTATCCAGCGGGGACTTCGTCGACGAAGAGGACGGCGCTGTTGGCGGTCTTTCGTCCGGTGGTCGCGGTTCGATTGCCCTTCAACGTCCAGTCGATCTGGTAGCCGTAGTCCACCTTCCCGGCCGGCAGGATGAAGTCGATCC
>JBGPMB010000111.1:0-9754 GCA_041486775.1 Candidatus Eiseniibacteriota bacterium
GACGGCGTCCCGGGCCCGGCATCGTCGCGCACGCTTCTCAGATAGCCCGTCCAGTCCCACGGCCAGACGTCCTCGACGTTCGCCGTCCTGCCGCCGCACGCGGAGGAATAGAGCGCCCGGATCGGCTGACCCTCCGAGATCAGAACCTCGCCCCGGGTGGTCTGGACCGCGCGATCGCTCTGCGGAT
The DNA here is from genome assembly GCA_041486775.1 of Candidatus Eiseniibacteriota bacterium. Lineage (GTDB taxonomy): Bacteria > Eisenbacteria > RBG-16-71-46 > SZUA-252 > SZUA-252 > WS-7. The sequence goes on from JBGPMB010000111.1 coordinate 188, forward strand.
TCTCGCGGGTGACCCCGGCATAGACCTGATCCTCGACCGAGGCGTAGAGGTCGAAGCCCAGCTCCGCGCGGCGGCCCAGATAGGCCATGGTGTAGGAGCGGGCCGCGACGGCCTGAGCCTTGACCGCGGCAAAATCCGACTCGGGCGGCGTGCCGATCTCGTTGGGTAGGACGCTTCGCAGGTAATCCTCGAGGCCTACGACGTTCACGAGACTCAGGCCCCCGGGATAGGAGGCGTGGACCCGGAAGGTTCCGCGGTACCAATTTCCACTCCAGCCCGAGTAGCCGTCCCGGTCGGGGATCAGCTCGAGCGTGTCGCCGACGCCTCCGGTCCAGACGGGCTCGGGCTCGCCCTCGCGGAACACGTCGATAGCCGAAGCTCCGTCCCGGACCACCGAGATCCGGTCCCCGGAGACTCCCTGCGCGATGCTCTTGCCGCGCAGGACCCGGAGCGTCCAGGACCGCGACCCCGCGATGACGAGCCGGTTCGCGCCCACCGCCAGCCCCACGCGGATCGAGGTCGTCGAGCGCCAGACGTCGGAGGGCGACCCCGCGCCGGCGCGGGCGGGCGGGCCGGGCGCCGGGGACTCCGTGGGACGCCGCGACCCGGCACACCCCGCGAGCAGGGCCAGGGCCGCGACCGCGAGGAAGACGCCTCTACCGCGGATAGGGCGACGGCGTGACCGAGCCAAGCACGACCTCCCTGCGGGCGCCGGTCGCCGAGGGCACGTTGCCCGGCCGCCCCGATATCGATTCGAACGCGAGGAACGCGAACGCCATGGCTTCCTTCGCCCCCACCGGCACACCCAGGCCCTCGGTGGTGCGCACGCGCGAGCCCGGGAGGGTCTTCCCGATGGCCTCGAGGAGGGTCAGGTTCTTGGCGCCGCCTCCGGAGACCAGCACTTCGTCGGGCTTCCGGCTTCCGGACTGCGCCACGCCGCGCGCGACGGCGCCCGCCGTGATCTCCACCGCCGTCCTCAGGCGGTCCGCGAGGCTCAGGTCGGTTGTTCGCGCGAGGAAGCGCTCCAGATACGAGGCGCCGAATTCCTCGCGCCCCGCGCTCTTGGGCGGGCGGCGCGCGATGAACGGGTCGGCCAGGAATTCCGCCACGACGCCGGTGGCCGCACGGCCTCGGGCGGCCTCGGCCCCTTCGTCGTCGTAGCGGGCGCCCGCTGGCCCGAGCGAGGCCATGATCGCGTCCAGGAGCATGTTCCCCGTGCCGCAGTCGAAGGCCACGACTTCCTCCACCCGGGCGTTGGGCTTGAGACGGGTCAGGTTCGCGATGCCCCCCAGATTCAGGAGCACGCGGTCGCTCTGGTCCGACACGAACTGGTGGAGGTCGAACCTCGGAACGAGCGGCGCGCCCTCCCCCCCTTCCAGCACGTCCGCCATCCGGAAATTCGACACCACGCGGCAGGTGAGCGCGCGTGCGACGGCCGTCGGCTCTCCGATCTGGACCGAGAGCGGCACGCCGCAACGCTTCCCCTGCGGGTCGTGAAACACCGTCTGCCCGTGCATCCCCACCACCTCGGGGGTGAATCCGCGGGCCTCGGGCGCCGCGAGCGCGTCGATCGCCGTGAGGGCGGCGTGCTGGCCCAACTCCACGTGCAGGGCCAGGAGATGGCGCATCGGAAGAATTCCCTCCTGGGCCTCGAGCACGCGCACGCGGAGCGCGGACGGGAAGGGACGGTGCCGCCAGACGATGAGTTTGGTCCGCCGTGGCGCCAGGCCGCGCTCGACCGTGACGACCGCGGCATCGGCCCCGTCCGCCGAGGTGCCGCTCATGATCCCCACCGCGCACGCGTAGCCCACGACGCCGCTCCGGCTCATCGCCCGCTCCCCTGCAGGAGCCCGTCCACGATCTGCCGCTGAAAGAGCACGAACGCCAGGAGCACCGGCGCCGTCGCGATGGTGGAGCCCGCGAGCAAAGCCCCCCAGTCCACGCTGTGCTCGGATTGCGCGAAGAGCGCGAGCCCCACCGGCAACGTGCGCATGGCCTCCGAGGTGGTCAGCACGAGCGGATGCAGGAACGCGTTCCACGTGGTCAGGAAGGCGTTCACGCCCACGACGGCCAGCCCCGGGCCCGACAGGGGCAGGATGATCCGCCAGAAGATCGCGGCGGGGCTGAGCCCGTCGGTGCGCGCCGCCTCCTCCAGCTCCGGGGAGAGAGTCTGGTAGTAGTGCGCCATGAAGAGCACCCCGAAGGGATCCGCCAGGTGGGGAAGAATGAGCGCCGGATACGTGTCGAGGAGCCCCAGCTTGGCGAAGAGCAAGTAGAGCGGCACCAGCGTGACCTGCCGCGGCAGGATCAGGAACGCCGTCGCCAGCCCCAGGGTCACCCCTTTCCCCATGAAGCGCCCGCGCGCGAGGGCGTGGCCCGCCGCCGCGCTCAGGAGAATCTGGAGCGGCACCGCGATCCCGGTGACCAGAAGCGAATTCAGGGCGAAGCGACCCATCCCGCTCCCTTGGCCCAGCGCCCGGTAGTGCTCCAGCGTGAGCCCACCGCTCCACCAGTCCGAGGGTGCTATGGGAAGCGCGTTCCCCACCCCAAGCGAGACCCGGGCCATGTACAGGAGCGGCGCTATGGAAAGGAGCGCGATCGCCGAGAGCAGGAGCCCGGCGCGGCTCATGCCGCCCCCAGGGCGCGGCGCGCGACGAGACGCCGCTGCGCGAGCAGGATCAGCCCCACCAGGGCCAGCAGGATGTAGGCGATGGCGCAGGCGTAGCCCATCTCGAAATGGTAGAACGCTCTCTCGTAGAGGTGATAGACGAGCGTGAGGGTGCTGTCGAGCGGGCCGCCGCGCGTCAGCACGAACACCTCGATGAAGATCTGGAAGGAGCGAACCGTGTTGAGCAGGATCACGAAGAGGATGACGGGCCGGACGTGCGGCAGGACGACCCTTCGTTCGATCTCGAGCCCGCGCATCCCCTCGAGACGCGCCGCCTCGAGCTGCTCCAACGGCAGGGTCTTCCGCCCCGCGAGAATCAGGATCGCGTAGTAGCCGACGCTCGCCCAGACGTCCATGGCCATGATCGAGGGGAGCGCCAGCCGCGGGTCTTGCAGCCAGTGGACGGCGGGAAAACCGATCTTCTCGAGCCACCCGTTCAGGAGCCCCTGCTCGGCGTAGAGGGATTTGAACACCAGCGAGATCACCACCATCGAGAGCGTCGCCGGGAAGAAGATCGCGGCGCGGAAGAACGTCTCGCCGCGTCGAAGCCGGCTCAGGAGCGCGGCCACCCCGTAGGCGAGCACCAGCGTCACGGGCAGGGTACCCACCACAAAGATCGCCGTGGTCCGGAGCGCGTGCCAGAACGCGGGGGATTGGAGGGCGCGCGCGTAGTTTCCGGCGCCGATCCAGTGCGTGAGGTCCGGGCGGAGCGGGTTCATGTCGTAGAAGCTCAGGACGAGCGCCGTGAGGAGCGGGATGAGACCGAACACGGCGAAACAGAGCGACCAGGGAAGAAGGCCCGCGAGGGTGCCTCCGCCCCGGCCGCTCATGGCTTCGTGCCGAGTAGGGCCGCGATTTGCCCGTCCGCGGAGCGGAGTGCCGCCTCGGCGGACTTCTTGCCGTAGATCGCCTCTTCCAGCTCCCCGTTCAGGATCTCCTCGATCTCGACCCAGCGCGGGTGGACCGGCGGCGCGACCGCGGTCCGAAGCTGCTCCACGAAGACCTTGTCGCCCGGGCGCGAGACGAAGTAGGTGTCCGCCTCCGCGGAGACCGCCGCCGGGAAGGCGTTCCCGGTCGCGACGTAGAGCGGCATGGCGTTCTCCTCGCGCACGAGGAAGCGCGCGAGCAGGAGGGCCGCCGCCTTCTCCTTCGATCCCCGAAAGATCCCCAGCGCCTCGGCTCCCGCGAAGGAGGCGGGCGTACCTTTCCCTGTCGCCGGACGTGGCATCAGCGCGACCTCGAAATGGAGATCCGGCGCGGAGGCGGGCAGCTTCCGGAGCATCCAGGGGCCCGAGATGGCGAAGCCCACCCGTCCGCGCGTGAAGGCTTCGTCCAGCATCTCCTGGCGATCCAGGAGCGAATGCGGCTTCAGGCTAAGGTAGAAGCGGAGCGCCTCGATATTCTGCGGGCTGGCCACGACGCTCCGGGTGAGCGTGGAATCCAGGATGTCCCCGCCGTTCCCCCACGCGAAGGGCATGAACTTCTTGAAGAGAACCTCGCGCTCGCCGGAGTTCATCCCGAAGCCCCTGACTCCGGCGCCGAGCGCGTCGATGCGGGCGACGGCGCTCGAGAATTCGGCCCAGGTGGTGGGTGGGCGCTCCGGGACCAGCCCCGCGCGCTTCATGAGGTCCGTGTTCACGTAGAGCGCCCGCGTTCCGAGCATCCAGGGGATGGCGTACGCGCGGCCGCGGTATTCCGCGACCGGCCAGCCTCGGAGCGCGGCCTTCAAGTCCGGGATCGAGTCGGTGAGGTCGATGAGGGTGCTGTCGGCGACGAGCCCGGGAAGGAACGTGGATCCGATCTCGGCCAAGTCGGGCGGACGCCCGGCGGCGATGGCGGCGACCATTTTCTCACGGCCACTCTGCCACGTGAGCTGCTCCACCTGAACTTCGATATCGGGATGCTCGCTGTGAAAGCGGTCGAGGACCGGCTGGATGGCGGTCAGGGGTGAGAATTGCCAGAAGACGACGGTGCGCTTCCCCGGCTCGCGCTGGCCGCAGCCCGTGAGGGCCAGCGCGAGCACGAGGATCAAGCCTACGACCGGATTGCCTCGCGAACCCATCCCTGGGCCTCCTTCAGCCGCCTCTCCGCCTCCGCCCGCGTCACGCCCGCGCGGCGCATCACGATGGCCACCTTGAGGGAGCCGCCCGCGCGCTTGAGCCATGGCCCTGTCTCCTCGTAGGTCGCTCCCGTGGCGTTCATGAAGACCCGCTTGGTCCGCTCCTCCAGCTTACGGCTCGCGGTCCGGAGATCCACCATGAGGTTTTCGTACACCTTCCCCATCCGCACCATGGCGCCCGTGGTGAGCATGTTGAGCACGAGCTTCTGGGCGGTTCCCGCCTTGAGCCGGGTGGAGCCGGTCAGGACCTCGGGGCCCACGCGGGGGGCGATCACCACGTCGCACACGAGAGGCGCGCTCTTGGAGGGGTTCGCGGTGACCGCGATCGTGGCCGCCCCCACCTTCCGGCCGTACTCGAGGGCGCCCAGCGCGTAGGGCGTGCGCCGGCTCGCCATGATCCCCACCACAACGTCGCGCTCCCCGACCTTGAGCTTGCGGAGCGCGGCCTGGGAGGTCTTGGAGTCGTCCTCCGAGCCCTCCACCGACCTCACCAGCGCGCGGCGTCCGCCCGCGATGATGCCCTGCACCAGCGTTCGCGGCGTGCCGAACGTGGGCGGGCACTCGGTCGCGTCGAGGACGCCCAGGCGTCCGCTGGTTCCCGCGCCGACGTAGATGAGCCTCCCGCCCCGCTCGAGGCGCTCCACGATGAGGTCGACCGCGCGCGTGATGTTCGGGATCTCGCGGCCGACCGCGACCGGAACGCGGCGGTCTTCCTGGTTCATCAATTTCAGGATGTTCGAGGTGGAGAGTCTGTCGAGGTTCTTGGAACGCGGGTTCCGCTGCTCGGTGACGAGGCGGCCCAGCTCGCGGAAGATGGCCTTGCCGCTTCTCCGGTCGGTCATCGGGTCCGGATCATCCGCCCGTCCTGCGAGGCCTTGTGCCCCGCGGCATCGACCGCGGTGAGACGGAAGAAATAGAGCCCGTTCGCGGTGATGTTTCCCTGGGAATCCCGCCCGTCCCAGCAGTACACGTTGAAGCCGGCCTTGCCGGGCCACTCCAGCGAGGCCACCCGCCGGCCGGCGACCGTCATGAGCATGAGCTGGACCTTGGGCGAGGGCGTGGTCAGCTCGAACTGGAACACGGATCCGTCGCACCCCGACCCCATGAGCCGTGGGCTCACCACCGCCACCCGGCGGATGGCGAGACTGGTCTCCACGTTGAAGGAACCCTGCGCGAACACGCCGGCGCGCCCGCTGATCTCGACGTCGAGGGTGTGAAGGGCCTGCACGAGATCCACGGCGGGAGCGTCCAGCCCCCACCGGCGGTTGGTCGCGTCCAGGGCCGTCTTCGTGACGTTCGCGAGGGGAACGCCGTCCAGGAGCAGCGTGAGCGAGTCGGCGGTCACGGGTATCGGCATCGTCACCTCCGCGCGAAGAGCCGCGTTCGACTCGATGAACCCCCCGTTCACGATGACGGCGCCGTTCGCCAGGTAGCGCACGGTGCTCCGCACCTGGAAGGCGAAGGTCTGCTCGCGGCCGTTCGTGTCGGTGGAGCGAACCAGGAGGTCGTAGTTGTCGATGTGGGGACGGTAATGGGCCGTCAGGGTGTGCGCGCGACTCGTGTCGGAGACCGCGACCGTGAAGAGCGAGGGATCCAAGGGCGTGATGGCTCCCGTGGCGACCAGGCGCTCGGCGAGATCGGTTTTCTGGAGACCCGCCTCGTCCCGCACCTTGGCCACGATCGTCACGCTGTCGGTCGCCCCCGGGGTATCGATCGTGAGGGAGCCGTTGGCCGGGAAGGGCTGGCCGTTCTCCGTGACCTGGAACACGCGGGGAGGCAGCGCGTCCATGTGGGTCATGGGGTCACCCAGAAGCGACACGGTCAGGTTCATCTCCTGCTGGCTGGATTGTCCGGAGTTTGCGTTCCCCACGTAGGTCTCGCCCACGATCTCGCCCAGGATCCACCTCGCCTCGTGAGGCTGGCCGGGCGGAGGTGCGGGGGCAGGCGGCGTGGAATAGAGTGCGTTCGCAAAGAAAGTGTTCATCGCATGATTGGTGTTGATGAATTCAAAGCCGGTCGAGCCAATTCCCCCGATGGCCCCGCGATCAGGAAGGTTGATCCACTCCTCTCCAAAACTGTCCACGCTGTCGACCTGCGCTCCCGACTGCGCGTCGCAGAATTGGTTGGCGTGGCAGGCCCAGACCGCATAGACAAATGGCCGGCCGACATTGGAGATGCGTGAGAGATCACCCAATAGGTCGCTGTATATCTGCTCGTGCGCGATAAGCTTGCGGTTGGCGTGCCCCTCGATGTTCACGATCAGAGCGCTCAGGGCCAACTCGGTCTGAAACGAGTCGACGGCCCCTCCGATGCTTCGAAACCCATTGACCATGCACGTAATATTTCGGCAACCGGGGGCGGCGGAACAGGCTCCGCTCAGGGGATCGGAGAACCCGCTGAGATCGAAGAACCGCGTCGAGATATCGCGGCCGGACGCGCTGGCTGCCGTTGTATCCGCCATTTCCTGACTCGCGATTCGAAACTCCGCCTCAGCCGGTTGAAGACAATAGCCGGCGTTGAAGAAGATGGTCTGAGAGTACTCATCGTCGGAAACCAGCAGTTGCCTACCTCGCCAGAAATCTGTGGGTTGGAAATTCTCGTACTGGATGAGCTTGGTGACAAATTGATCGAGTTCGGTTGCGCTGCTCGAGGGGATCCTTCCCAAGAACATGCTAGGCGTGAATCCTGCCGGTCCACTGGATCCGCCTCCTAGATTCAACACGTAGCGCGCGTCGCTGGCGACCAGTTCGGCACCGGTGGGACCTCCGATGGACTCAAACGCCAAGTATGTTGGGACGAAGTCCACGGAGCTCGTGGAGAGATCATGCCTATAGTCCATGCTCGCGTCGCCGAGAAGCACCGCGAAGGATGGACGGGGTGACCAGGCATTGTAGGCATGTTGAAAGTACCTTCGAATCGCGGTCCCTGACTTTACCCCTCCGCTAAACTCGTCATAGACGTCCTGGATCGTGGCGAGTTCTACGACGTACCCCTGGCTACGGCGATATGTCGCGAGCCGGTTGGCGGGAACGAGAAAATCCTCTGGTGCGATCATGATCGCACGGGCGGTGGCGCCGGCCGGGAACGGGGCTGGTGTGCCGAGCGAAGAAGGGGTGTCCTGCCTCACCGCCTGACCCGCGATGGGGACTTCGGTTCCTGGTACCAGGGCAACGAATCTCCTACTGCCCGCGCTTGCGTCGGTGCGGAATACCGCTTCGTAAACTCCCGTGCCGGTGGTGTCGACCATGACGCCCGTGACCCGGAGAGCCGAAGTCGGGGTGGTTATGTCATAGACCTCGATTCCTGTCTGTGTGAACCCGCCGACGTGCAACTCAACGACACCCGCAGTCCCTCCACTCGTAAATGTGAGCGCGTTGGAGCGCGCGAGGTACTTGCGTGAATAGGTGACGTCCACCCAGTCCAGCAGCGCGTTGCTGCCGTCGATGAACGTGATCCCATCGAAGGATAGGTGCGTCCCTACATGCGTGAATCGGTTGTTCGCCGCAGCGATGTGTCCTCCGGGTATCGTGAAACCAGTATCGAGAAGATAAATATCCTGGCCGAACAGGGTCTGATTGTTGGCGAGGACGTCCGGGACACCACCTCCCTGAAAAGAGATGGAGAGGCGATGATTTGAGGACCCAGAGCTCGGCTGCTTGCCTTGGTAGCGAGCCTGAATTCGGAATGCTGAGCTCGTGTCGGGATCCACGAAGGGAATCGTGGTAGCAAACTGGTCCGGCGCGAACCCATCCGTCCAGAACATATCCTCGATGTTCTCGTCGGGTGTCCCTGCAAAGCCATTCGGCGAAGCAAGAATGTTGAGGTTCTGCTCCAGATGGATCGTGTCCTGGAACGACGTCGGCAGCGCGGGCGAGGGATCGGCGATCACGCCGGAAATCGAGTCCGGCGCGGTGGCCGCGGCGCCGGTCCAGGTAACCCAGTACACGTTGGCATAGGCGTAGCGGTTCTCGATGGAGAGAGGCCCGACGCGGTCGCGGAGATTGCGTGCGTAGAAGGTGATCGCGTCTCCCGCGTCGAACACGCCGTTCGAATTCCCGTCGCGCGCCACGACCGGAATCGCCGTCGAGGTCGCGCTGTCCCCCACGTCGTCGTAGCCGCGCTCCCACACTCCGATCTGGGAAATCTGGACCCCGGCGGGGAACCCCGCCGCCGACATCGCCGCGAAGCTCACCGAGCTCCATCCGGTTGTGGTGACCGAGACCTTGAATTCCGGATTCGCGGCGCCGGCGCGCCTCGCGAGGCGCGGCAGCCGGGCCGCCCGCGGCGCGAGGGTGGCGCGCCGGGGAAAGGCGCGGGCCGATTCGTAATTCCCCAGCATCGTGCGCTGCACCTTCTGCCAGGCGCCCACGTCCGCGCCGGGGCGCACCCCGGGCCGAAGCTTCAGCTCGCCCGACGTGGCCGCGGCGAAATCCACGCGCAGCGTCATGCGCTTCAAGATCAGGAATCGCTTGTGGGCCGGGTCGTAGCGCACCAGCCGGACGACCGCGGGCATCATCCAGGAATCCCCCAGCGGCCCGCCGTCCCCCAGCGTCACGACTTCCTTGGGCCAGGTGTCGGTGCGGCCGTAGATCCCGGGGTCCGGCTCGTATCGCTCCTGGGATACGGGGAGATGCGAGTCCGGGTCGTCTCCCACATAGACCTGCCTCATGACCGGGAGCGGCGGCGGCAGCCGGGAGCGCTCCACCCACTCGGCCGAGGCCACGTGCGCCTTGGCGGTCATGCCGTCGGGCACGCCGACCGGGATCATGATGACGGGCAA
>JBGPMB010000112.1:0-9750 GCA_041486775.1 Candidatus Eiseniibacteriota bacterium
AGATGCGCGAGCACTTCCGCTACCGAAAAGCGGTCGGGCGCGGGCTTCCATTCGGTATCTTCGACCGACAGATCGCACATCAATCCGCGCAGGATCGCGGGGGTCGCTTCCAACTGGTCGAGGCACTCTAATTCCAATTCCTGCGTCATGCGATTCATCCTACGATGTTCTCTCCGCCGTCTACATGCAGCGTTCGGCGCCCTCAAGCCTCTGGCGGGCGCGAAAAAGACTGGTGCCGGAGGGGGGACTTGAACCCCCACGGAGTTTGAGCTCCACCGGATTTTGAGTCCGGCGCGTCTGCCAATTCCACCACTCCGGCGCCTAATTCATTGCTGTTCACGAAGCTAACAACCACCGCACGCCCGGTCAACGTATCCCGGCCTCCCGCTCCATTATCTTTCTAATTGACAACACACCAATGGTTTGCGTATAATACCTCATGTTACTTTGACTCTCAAAGTCGTGCGGAACTTTTTTCCGTTTGCGGCGTCTAAGAGGGTACGGAAAAACAGGGTAAAGGTTCCCTGTGATTCGCGACCATGGTGGCTTGACCCGGCGTTCGCCGGTGGGTTGCCCAAGGCCTTAAACAAGTCGTCAGGGTACGGTTTCCGCGGGGAACCTTCCGCATATGGGGGTGGCGGGGCGAAAGCTCGGCCACCCTCTTCATTTGCCCGCCAGAACCCCCTACACGCCCTTCAGGAGCACGAGCGTCAGGTCGTCGTCGGGTTCACCCCCGGCGAAGGCGCTGACCGTCTCACGGATGGCCCGGACGATCTCCGCGGCCGAGCCTCCCCGCCGCGAGCGGACCACGTCCTTGAGCCGCTCCTCCCCGAATAGCTCCTCCGCCGCGCTCATGGACTCGGTGATCCCGTCGGTGTAGAGGGTCAGGATGTCCCCCGGCCGGATCTCCACCTGGCGCTCCTTGAAGGTCGCCCCCTCCAGCGTGCCCAGAAGCGGCCCCGTGGAGTCCAGGTTTTCGAACGAATCCGTCGTCGCGCGGTACAGAAGCCCCGGATTGTGGCCCGCGTTCACGTACGTGAAGCGTCGCGCCTGGATGTCGAGCACGCCGTAGATCGCGGTCACGAAGCGGTCGATCTCGATGCTCTCCCAGAGGAGCCGGTTCACCTTGGTGAAAACGGTCCGGATGGCGTAATTGTTCCGGACCTCGGCGATGAGCGAGGCGCGGAACGCCGCCATGATGAGCGCCGCGGGAATCCCCTTCCCGGACACGTCGGCGACCACGATGCCCAGGTGTCCCTCCGTGATGCGCACGTAGTCGTAGTAATCCCCGCCCACGAGTCCCGAGGAATAGTAGGCGCCCGCGATGTCGAAGTTCGGCACCTTGGGATCGCGCTCGGGCAGGAACGTCTTCTGGATCCGCTGCCCGATGGAGAGCTCCTCCTCCAGCCGCCGCGTCACGAGGGCCGCGGCGTGAAGGCGTGTTCGCTCGATCGCGACCGCGGCCTGGCTGGCGAAGGTCATCACCAGCTCCAGATCTTCCGCCTCGTAGGCGTCGGGCTCGTCGGACTCGAGGTTGAAGGCCCCGATCACCTCGGACCCGGCGCGGAGCGGCGCGACCAGCTCCGAGCGGGTCTCGGCCCGGGCCTTCACGTAGCGGTCGTCGCGAAGAACGTCGGGCACGATCACGGGGCGGCCGGTCTTCGCGACCCAGCCGATCAGCCCGCGCCCCACCTTGAGCCGGACGGCGTCTTCCCGGTTGGCGTCATAGCCGCGGATCGCCTGCTGGTTGACCCACTGCGTCTTCTTGTCCACGAGGTAGATGCCCGCGGCGTCGTAGCGCACGACCTGGAATACGAGATCCAGGATCTGCTCCAGAAGCTGATTGGTGTCGAGGCTGACCGAGATCTTGGTCCCCAGCTCGAGGAGGAGGTGGTTCTGCACCTTCTCGCGGGTCGCCTCGGCGTAGATGCGCGCGTTCCCGACCGCGATCGAAACCTGGATCGAGATCTCTCGTAGGAAGGATAGGTCCTCCTCGGGCGGCTGGGTCGCGTCCAGTTTCGAGAGGACCACCACGCCCAGCGGCTCTCCCGCGCGCCGGAGCGGCAGCGTGAGCACGCCCTGGATCAAGGTCCTCGGGCGGCCGCCCCACTCCTCCTGAACGTACTGGGATTCGGCGAGCGTGGGATAGAACGCGGGCTCCTCCTCGGCCGACGCGACGCCGGCGACGCCCTGCCCCACGGCGAGACGCGGCCGCCGTCCGAGCACGGGCGTGTTGCACAGGGTCCAGGGAAAGAGCACCTCGGTGCGCGGATCCAGAACCCAGAGCGAGAACTCGGAGAAGCCGCTCGAGCGGAGGAGGAGATCGCGGGCCCGCCGCGCCAGCTCGTCGCGCTTCAAGAGGGCCAGCTCGCGCGAAGCGCGAACGAGGAACCGGAGGCGCTCCTCCTCCGTCATGGCGCGTGCATCGAGCGAGACGCGCTGGTTCATCGCGCGCGGCGCTTCGCCCGCCCGCCCGTCTCGGGCGGGCTCTGGATCTCGGCGAGGAAGGCGCGAAGCTCTTTGGGTCCCAGGTGGTCCGCGGTCCAGAGCGCTTTGAAGATCCGTTCGCCGCGCCGGGCGAAGCGCGGATAGTGCGCGAGGGTCCTCACGAACACGCGATGGCGCTCCCGCCGGGTCATGGCCGGCAGTCCGCGGCGGTGCAGGCGTCCGTCGATCCAGACGTTCCAGAGCTCGTTCAACGCCTCGCGGTCCTCCTCGGGATGGGCGGCGAGATCCACGCCCGCCTCGTGGTCGTCGCGAAGATGGAAGAGCTCGTGAAGGCACGCCTCGGCGAAACACTTGCGCGAGAACTGGCGCGGAAGGACCGGCGGCGTTCCCGCGCGCCTTCCCCAGGTCCGCGCCCAGGCGCGCCGCCGCTCGGGCGTGACGAAATTGCCGAGCGCGAAGGAGAGTCGGGCGGCGCGATGGTCATGGGTGTTCCATTCGATGTACGCGTGGTCGTCCCGATTCCGAAGATCCACGTGGACGTGCACGTCGCGCACGACGTCCGCGAGCCCCAGCTCGCGGATGGAATCGCGCAGCACTCCCTCCGCGGCCTCGCGGAGGGGGAAATCGGGAGGCTGCCAGCGGACACGAAGGCCCGGGCCCACGTGCGCGACGTGAAGCGGCCGCATCCGGGCGCTCATTTTCCCGCGACCGTCACGATGAAAATATGAAGCGCGACCAGACCGGCGAGGATCGCGAGCGGATGAATTCCCAGGACTCCCCGCCGGGCGCGTGGCGCGGCGGCCGTGGGCCGCGGAATGTTCGCCGTCGGGAACGCCTGGACGCCCGAGCCCGGGCCCAGGGTCTCCAGGGCCGTCGAGTCCCCCCCGGGGAAGGACTTCGTCGAATTCGCGCGCGACGTGGTGTCGGACTTGTTGAAGTTGGGATTCCCCGAAGGCTGCTGGTTGGTCGTCGGCGTAGGCTCGACGATCCGCTTGGGCTTGGTCCCCGTCGGGTCCCTGGGCACGTCGCTCCCCTCGCCGGGCTCGGGCTGCTCCGTCGCCAACGCCAGAAGTGTGGGTGCGTCCGCGGGCGCCTTTGTCATGCGCCAGGGGCGCCTCCCGGGATCGCTCGATGCCGCAGTGCCGCCCCGAGGTGCCACGAGGATGCCCGTCAGGCAGATCACGACCAGGAGCGCCGCGCGGCGAAAGCGCGCCGCATCAGAAAGGGATGCCGGAACCGACGACCCCCGCCCGCGCTCTTTCGAGGAACCGTTGCATGGATGGACCAACGCCGAGGTATCCCCCTGCCGCGCCGCTCAGAGAAAGCGCGGAACCGAGACGGCCGAATGCCGCCGCACAATGAAGCATAGTGGATCGAGCGGCGGCTTTCCAGGCGGGGCGCCCGTGGGCAAAGTTCTCGTGAGGTCTCAGGCGAGGGTCTCCAGCGCCCGGTCCAGATCGCGGATCAGGTCCGCGGCGTCCTCGATCCCCAGAGCGACCCGAACCAGCGAGTCGGAGATCCCCTGCGCCGCGCGCTCCTCGGGCGCGATGAAATAGTGCGAGGTCATCGACGGCTGGTTGACCAAGGTTTCCACGCCTCCCAGGCTCGGCGCGAGGTAGGCCAACTCCATTGCCTCGACGACCCGGACCGTCTCCTCACGCCCCGCGTCCACCTCGAACGCCAGCACCCCGCCGAAGCCCGACATCTGCCGCTTCGCGATCTCGTGCCCCGGGTGGCCGGGCAGGCCCGGATAGAAAACGCGCCGCACGCGCGGATGCTTCGCGAGGTGGCTCGCGACGGCGAGCCCGTTCTCGTTCTGCCGCTCCACCCGAAGCGCGAGCGTCTTCGTCCCCCGCTCGAGGAGATACGCCGAGTGCGGGTCCAGGATGCCTCCGAGGAGCTTCCGGTAGTACCACACTTCCTTCATCCGGTCGCGTGCGCCCACCACGACCCCTCCGACCAGGTCGCAATGCCCGCCCAGATACTTGGTCGCCGAATGGATCACGAAGTCGAATCCGAACCCGAGCGGCCGCTGGTTGATGGGCGAAGCGAACGTGTTGTCGATGGCGCAGGGGATCCGGTGCTTCCGCGCGATCTCCGCGACGGTACCAAGGTCCACGATGGTGAGCTTCGGGTTCGTCGGCGACTCGGTGTAGACGAGCTTGGTCATGGGGCCGATGGCGGCCTCGAGCGCCTTCGGGTCCGCCGGCGGCACGAACGTGGCCGTAATACCCCACCGCGGGAGCATCCGCTCGAGGAACTCGAACGTGCCGCCGTACAGCTCGCGCGTCGCCACGACGTTGTCTCCGTGGCGGAGCTGCGACAGGAGGAGGGTCGTGATGGCGGCCATCCCCGAGCCGAAGCAGAGGGCTCGCTCTCCCCCCTCGAGATCCGCGATCTTCTGCTCCGCGGCCTCGACGGTGGGGTTGGAATAGCGCGCGTAGAAATTCGCGCTGCGGCGGCCTTCGAGGTAGTCGGTGAGCTCCTTCGTGCTGCGGGCGAAGTAGGTGGAGCTCAGGTGGATCGGCGTGGTGATGGAGCCGGACTCCGGATCACGAACGCGGCCGGCATGAACGGAACGAGTGGATGGACCCTCGGCGTCACGACTCGGCACGAACCCTCCCCGGTAAAGACCCCGCGGCAATCTAGCATCCGCGAGGCCTCTGGACAAGGCGGATTGGGAGCGCCGGGCCCCTTACTCCCCGAGGAGATCCTCGAATCGGTCGGTGTCGATGAGCGCCCCGTCCCGGAACCTGAGCGGAGGATCCAGCAGGCCGTAGTACCACCACTCCTCGGTGTGGCCCACCGGCGTGTGGATGACGCGGCTCAAGGGATACCCGAGCCCGTCGTACACCATCCTCATGTCCGGGGAAATGTGACTGCGCCAATACGCCATGCGGATGCCGTGGCGAAGGAGTTTTTCCTGATGCCGCGTGCTCCCGGAAAGCCACTCCTTCGTGACCATCGTCAGGACGGTGTCGGCATCGACGAGGAGGATCCTCGTCGGACCCACGTACGTGCTGGGGTCGGCGAAGACGTGGGAGGGTGGCGTCCCGAACGAAAGGAGCGCTACCGCGCCCAGAAGCAGAGCGAGTTGTCGTGGCATGGCGCGAATGACCTCCGGATGGGGGAATCCTTTCAGACCTTGATTATACCGCAAAAGAGGGGGTGTTCGGAAGGGGCGGTCGCTTCTAAATTCGGTATAAGATGCGGCCGCAATTCTCGCAGTATTCGATGGTTCCAGCGGTTGCGGTACGCTTCGCCGCGGTGGGGAGCCCCATGAAGCAGCCCAGGCAAACCCTCTCCTCCACGGGGACCACGACACGGGTGAAACGCCGGCTCATACGCTCGTAGGTCTGGAGCAGGCGCTCGTCGATCCCCTTCGCCAGCCGCTCGCGGGTCCGCTCCAGCTTCTCCACGCCGTCCATGGGAAACCCCAGAGCCTCCTCTTTCGTGACCCGCTCGGGATCCTTGGCCTCGCGGATCATGAGGTCCAGGTCCTGTAACGCCACGAGGGCCTGGAGGCGGCTATTCATCGTCCAGCTGAGCCGCGATGAGGCTGCGAATGGTGGCGAAATCGGGCGCTTCGAGGATTCTCCGGCGCGCCGGGGCGAGCCGGACCGATCGGACGATCTGCGCCAGCATCTCGAGGTAGATCGGATCCTTCTCGGTCGGGGGCGCGACGATCAGAAAGATGAGGTGGACCGGGTTTCCGTCGACCGCGTCGAACTCCACGCCCTTGGTGGAACGGGCCAGAAGCACGGCGCGCTCGGTAACCATCGTGGAGCGGGCGTGCGGGATGGCGATCCCCTTGCCGATGCCGGTGCTCCCCAGCGCCTCGCGCTGGCGAACGACTTCGAGAAGGGCGTCGGCCTGCCGCGCGACCTGATGCAGAGCCAGGTGCGCGACCATCTCCTCGAGTACGGAAGATTTCTTCTTGGTTTTGAGTTCGGGTAGGAAGAGCGCCGGGCGGAGATAGTTCTCGAGGTGAGTCTCGGTTCTGCGTTCAACACCTGATGCGGTCGGCATTGCCTCCTAGGGACCTGCGTTCAGGTTGGAAGCATCGGGTCCACAACCCGATAACCCACCTTACACAACATTATCGTTTCTCGCAAGTTTCTTGTGGGCGGCGGGCGGATCGCACGAAGGGGCGCCCTGCGAGCCGGCCAGAAATTGACCCTTTCGGTGGTAACTCCATGCGGCCCTTATGGGCCTTCCCGAGATACGCCTGCCAATACGCACGAGCCTTCGGGCACGCTGTTTGCGTGATGCCCCGTCGGTACCCCGGGAGGATCGAAACGTGGCTACTCCGAGGCAACGCAGACAGCATCAGCTCGCGGTGACCGGAGCCATCGGTCACGAGCACTTCATGGCGGGAATCCGCATGCTCTACGCTTGCCGCTATCGCGACGCCGTGAATCATTTCCAGGAAGCCGTGGTGTTGGAGCCCGCCGCGAGGGGGTATCTGAGCTATCTCGGGCTCGCCCTGGCGCACGCCGACCGTAAGTTCAGCGACGCCGAGCAGCTCTGCCGGAGGGCCATCGAGACCGAGTACCACCGGCCGGAGCACTACCACAACCTGGGCGAGGTGTTCCTGCTCGCGAACCGGCGCGCCGACGCCGTCAAGGCGTTCAACCAGGCGCTCTCGTGGAATCCGAATTTCGAGGCCTCGAGCGACTGCTTGAGGAAGCTGGGCATCCGCAGGCCGCCGGTCGTCCCGGTGCTTCCCCGCAATCACCCCATCAACATCATGCTCGGAAAAGCGCTCCGCGGCAAGAAGCGCCGCACCACCCGGGCCTGACGCCTAGTAGTTCGACTTCCAGTCGATCAGCCCGCGCTCCCGCGCGAACCTCTCGCACCAGCCGAACCAGAGGAAGGCCAGCCCGCACAGCGCGACCGTCGCGAACGCGATCACCCTCCAGAGATACCCGTCGCTCATCGGAGCGAGGATCTTAGCGAACCCATGCCCCGTGAGCATGCGTCGCAAGAGCTCGAGCCAGTAGGTGAACGGCAGCGCGAGCGAGATGGCGCGGGCCCAGTGCGGGAGGACATCCAGCGGGAAGATCGCGCCGCAGAGAAGAAAGAAGAGGCCGCTCAGGCCCTCGTTCAGATTCATGCTGTGCCGCGCCACGACGAGTGAAGTTCCCGCGAGAATGATCCCCAGCCAGAGCACTCCGATGAGACCCAGCACCACCGCGGCCAAGACCAGGAGCCAGTCCGTCCCGGGAACGCCGATCGAGAGCCCGAGGACGAAGCGCCCGAAGAGAAGCGCCACCAGCACGCCGATCGTCGCGGTGGCGACGCGGGTGCAAGCCCGCCCGAGGAGATACGGCAGGAGCCGCAGCGGCGCGACGTAGATGTACTTCAACGTCTCGTAATCCTCGCGGTCCCGGAACACGGTCCAGGAGATTCCGATCAGAACCTCGGTGACGTAGAGGAAGAACGTGTTTCCGATGAAGATGTAGCGGAAGGTCTCGCTCGTCGCGCCTCCGTGCGACACGACCCTCACCATGAAGAACAGGATGAGCGTCGTGGCGAGCGGCTTCGCGATGGCGTAGACCAGGAAGAGGATCGGCTCCGCCCAGTTCGCCTCGACCTGCCACCCAAGCCAGGCCGACGCGCGGAGAACCTGGATCAGACGCTTCAATCGCCCCTCACCGTGAGCCGCCCCTCGTGCTTCCCGAGATTCTCCATGTACCGGAGCATCCGGCGCGCGATGTAGAGGAAGAACAGGGTCAGCGCGATCTGGATGGGCGGAATCCAGCGAAGCGGCAGGAGACCGTGGGCGGCCGGGCCGTAGAACACCTGGCGGATGCCGTCCAGCCCCAGCGTGACCGGAAGGATCGATCCCGCGATCGCGATCCCGAGGCCCATGGCGCTCACCGGAAAATAGAAGCCCGAGAGGAGGTAGATCGGCTCCTGGAGGATGGCGGCGGTGTGCCAGACTTCCCGCCCCCACAGGAGGAAGAGGCTGCTCAGGATCATCCCCAGGCTGTAGGCGGCTCCCAGCGTGAGCACGAAGAGACCGAAAGCGGGGAGCGCGCGGGAGAGCGGGAAGTTGACATGGAAGAGGAGGATCCCTCCCGTCAGGATCGCGATCGCGCGCGTGGTGGTCATGGCCATGCCGCCGAGCGCCATCCCGATGAGGATCGACATCCGCGATACCGGGGTGATGAGGTAGAGCTGGAGCTGCCCCTGCTCCCGCTCCCAGAAGAACTGGCTCGCCATGCCCCAGATCACGTTGTTCCAGTACGCGATCATGGCGCCGCCCAGGACCACGAATCCCTCGTACTCGCGGGGCGCGTGGAGACCGCGGTACACCAGAACGAACGCGGACATGGCGAGGAAGGGAAAGATCGTCTCCCCGATGACCCACGAGGTCTCGCGGAAGGAAGCCTTGATCCGGACACTCGCCCGCGCGTAGACCGCGGCCAGGTTCATCCCGAGCTCTTGCCTCAAGCCCGGGTCCCGCGCGAGCGGATCAGGCGCCATCCCGCTCCCCCTCCTCGTCGGTGAGACCCCGTCCGACGTGGTGGATGAACACGGTTTCCAGCGTGGGCTCCATCTTCGTCAGGTGCAGCACGGATCGCTCGAGCGCCTTCAGGCGCCCGAGCACCTCGCCGATCACGTCGTCTTCCTCGACCACGACCCGGAGCTCCACCGCGCCGGTCGCCGGGTGCGCGTGATGGGACATCGAGCGCACCCCCGCGATCCCGCGCAGATGGTCCAGGTCCTGGCCGGTCGCGCTCACCTGGAGCTCGAACGCGGGCTCGGCCGGAAGCGTGCGTTTCAAGGCCGTGGGCGTGTCGAGGGCCAGGATCCGGCCATGGTCGATGATCGCGACCCGCCCGCACAGCTCGTCCGCCTCCATCATGTAGTGCGTCGTGAGGAGCACCGTGCGGTCCGGCCGCTCGCGCACCCACCGGGCGACGAACGCCCGCACGTCCCGGGATGCCTCGACGTCCAGCCCCAGGGTGGGCTCGTCGAGGAAGATCACCTCGGGGTCGCTCATGAAACCGCGCGCGAAATTCAGCTTCTGGCGCATGCCGGTGGAGAGGCCGGACAGCTTCTGGTCCGCCTTCTCGGCCAGGCCGGTCACCGCCATCAGCTCCTCGGCGCGCCGCCGGGCCACCGGCCCGGGCACGCCGTAGAACTGGGAGAAGAGATGCAGGGTCTCGCGCACCGTGAGCACGCCGTACCCCGAGCTGTCGCCACCCGAGACGAGGTTGATGCGCCGGCGCACCTGGAAGGGCTCCGTCGCCACGTCGTACCCGCTGACAAGCGCCCGGCCCGAGGTCGGGA
>JBGPMB010000113.1:0-9707 GCA_041486775.1 Candidatus Eiseniibacteriota bacterium
CCGAGATCCCGGAGGAGATCCCGTTCATCATCGACTCGGGAACCGGGCTCTAATTCCGGAAGGAAACCTGCGGAATCAGGCTGTGAATGGTGGACAAGACCGATACTCCCACGTTCAGCATGAACGTGGACGACGGGTATCTCGAGAAGCTGGTCGAGGCCGCCCTCTCCCGCGTCCCGCTCCTCGAGAGGGCGAACATCCTGAACGGATGGGCCGGGCTCTACGACACGACGCCGGACCATCACGCCATCGTGGGACGTGTGGACGAAGTGAAGGGGCTCTATCTCGCGGTCGGATTCAGCGGACACGGGTTCATGCACAGCCCGGCGATCGGCGCCTCGCTTTCGGAGCTGATCGTGGACGGGACGGCCCGCTCCGTGAACCTCGACCCGTTGAGCTTGAACCGGTTCGCCGCCGGAGCCGTGGTGGAGGAGACCAACGTCATCTGAGCTGGAAAAGCTGCTCCATCCGTCCGCGCTCTACCGCGATTTCCTGACCGCACCCGAGCGGGTGCGGGCATTCTATCCTGTCGACTTTCGCGATCTGGCGGCCTGTGGGCGCGCGGCGACGTCGCGCGACTACCCGGCGTCCCGCCGGGCGGCGGTCGCGTCGATCCTGCGCCGCCAGGCGGAGTCGTGGGGTCTGCTGGAGGCGTCCCGCGGTAGCCTCGAGAAGTTCGCGCGGCCCGATACGATCGTCGTGGTCTCGGGGCAGCAGCCCGGGCTCTTCGGCGGGCCGCTCTACACGCTCTACAAGACGATCACCGGAATCGCCTTCGCGCGCGAGCTCGAGAACGCCACCGGGCGGCCGGTCGTGCCCATCTTCTGGATCGCCTCCGACGACCACGACTTCGAGGAATCCCGGCACGCCTTCCTCGGGGACGGCGGAGCGGCACTTCGGGAGCTGGCCTATCCCTTGGAGGCAGCGCCGCGCGGGGTGTCCCTCGCGCGGGTGCACCTCGCGCCACCGGTGCTGGATCTGATCCGAGAGGCGGACCTAGCCCTGGGCTCGACCCCGTTCCGCGCCGAGGTGATCGACCGCCTGCGCGAGGCGTACGCGCCCGGACGCGGCTGGACCGAGGCCTTCGCGAGGCTTGCGGGCGGATGGGTCGCCCCGTGGGGGGCCCTCGTCTTCGACCCCGCCGACCCCGAGGCGAAGAAGCTCGCCCTTCCGGTCTTCGAGCGCGAGATCGAGCTCCACGGACGCTCCGCCGAGGCGGCGCGCGCGAAAGGAGAAGAGCTTCAGGCCCGGGGCTATCACGCGCAAATCGCGCGGAGCGGGCAGGAGCTGAATCTCTTCTGGCACGCGGAGGTTCGGGAGGCGCTCCGGGTCGGCGCGGACGGCACGCTCCGCCTCGCGGAGAGCGGGCGTGAGATCGAGAAGCGCGAGCTCCTCACGAAGCTGCGGGAGAGGCCGGAGGACGCGAGCCCCGGAGTGCTCCTGCGCCCCATCATTCAGGACTATCTCCTCCCGACCGCCGCGTACGTCGGTGGCCCGTCCGAAGTGGCCTACTGGGCCCAGGTGTACGCGCTGTACCCTCTCTTCGAGATGAATCCGCCGGCCATCGTGCCGCGGGGCGGAGCGACCATCCTCGAACCCAAGATCGCCAAGATCCTCGAGCGCATGGGCATTCCGTGGGACGCCCTCGCGGGGGACGTGGAGGCCGTGATCCGGGACACGCTCGCGGGATTTCTCCCGGCGGATTTCCCCGCACTCTTCGAGAAGGAGCGCGAGGGGTGGATCGAGAGCATGAAGCGGATCGAGGACGCCGTGACGTCGTTCGATCCCTCGCTCAAGGCAGCCGCAGAGACCGCGACCGGGCGAATGGTCCACGAAGGGCAGGCCTTGGAGAAGAAGCTGATGCAGGTGTGGAAGCGGCGGCACGAGGAGTCGGTCCAGAAGATCCGGCGCGCGCGGGAGAGCCTCTTCCCGGGCGGGGGACTACAAGAGCGGAAAGTCTCGGTCCTGGGCTTCGCCGCCGAGCACGGGCCCACCCTGTTCGATGAGTTTCGCGGCAAGATACGGGAGCCGGGCGCGCACGTGCTCGTGACCCCGGGAGGATCATTGTGAAGATCGGAATCACCTGTTACCCGACCCATGGAGGATCCGGTGTCGTCGCGACCGAGCTGGGGATGGAGCTTGCGAGGCGGGGCCACGAGGTCCATTTCATCTCCTACGCGCTCCCGTTCCGGCTCAAGCAGTTCCAGGACAACGTGGTGTTCCACGAGGTGCAGATGCTGGCGTACCCGCTCTTCCAGTATCCGCCCTACACCCTGGCACTCGCCGCGAAGCTGGCGGAGGTCGCGGACGAGTACCACCTCGACGTGCTCCACGCGCACTACGCCGTGCCGCACGCGGTCTGCGCCTACCTGGCGCGGCAGGTCATGAAGTCGACCAAGCTCAAGATCGTCACCACGCTCCACGGCACCGACATCACCCTCGTGGGCGGCGATCCTTCGTTTCGCCCGCTCACGCGCTTCGGCATCGAGCAGAGCGACGGCGTGACCGCGGTTTCGCGATTCCTGCGCGAGAAGACCCTCGAGGTGTTCGAGCTGGAGAACTCGATCGAGGTCATCCCCAATTTCGTGGACACGGCCAAGTTCGCCCCCCTCGCGGAGCGGAACTGTTCCAAGGACCAGTTCACGAAGAAAGGGGAGCGCCTGCTTCTCCACATCTCGAACTTCCGCGCGAGCAAGTGCGTCCCGGACGTCGTGCGGGTTTTTGCCGCGGTGCGGCGGGAGGTGCCGAGCCGGCTCCTCCTCGTGGGGGACGGGCCCGAGCGCGTGCCCTCGCGCGACGTGGCCGACGAGCTGGGCGTGACCAAGTGGATTCGCTGGCTGGGGCAGTTGGACGCCGTGGAGGACGTCATCGGGTGCGCGGATTTGTTCATTCTGCCCAGCCGGAACGAGAGCTTCGGTCTGGCCGCGCTCGAGGCGATGTCCGCCGGGGTGCCGGTCATAGCGTCGAACGCCGAGGGATTACCCGAGCTGGTTCGAAACGGCGAGACCGGATACCTGCTCCCGGTCGGCGACGTGGAAGGAATGGCGCGACGCTCCATCGAGATGCTCTCGGACGCGAAGCGGCATGCCGCCATGTCGGAGGCCTCGCGCCGCGTGGCGATCGAGAGCTACGAGGTCGGGAAGGTCATCCCCATGTACGAGGAATTCTACGGACGCGTGCTCGGGCATCCCATTCGCGTGCCCCAGCCCTTCACCCCCCCGGAGGGGCTGGCTTAGGGAGCAGCTGGAAATCCAGGGTACGTGGCGCTGTGATGATTACGCCCAAGGTGTGCAGCGCCCCCAGAGTATCCCCGCCCGGCGGCGGGGTCACGAGGAACGCGTATTCGCCGTCCGGAAGGTGGAGGCCGTACCTGCCATTTGAATCCGTGTAGTTCCAAGCGGAGGCACCCGGTGCCGTGGCCGAAACGACCGCTCCGTACTGGATGGACCCGCCCGGGCCCGTCACCGTGCCCTCCACGAAGTGCCCATCGACGGCCAGGTCGATCGTGGTGTCCGCGCTCACGATGATTCCCTCGTGCTTCACACGGGGAACGCCCCAGTACCCTTCATTCGGATTCGCCCAGACATCGTAGGTTCCGGCGGGGAGCAGCAGGGAGTAGGCGCCGTTCCGGAGCTCCGCCAGGGCGGTGTTCGTGCTGCCCTGGACGAACACGGATCCGCTGGCCAGCCAGACCCCTAGGTGCGACATCCTTCCCGTGACGTGGTAGCCCGGATAGCTCAGGTCCAGAGAGACCCGCGAAGCGTTCACCACCACAGAGACTCGCGACGCGTTCACCACCACGTCGGTCACCTGGACGGGCATGATGCCGCTGTCCGCCACGCCGCCGATCCAGACGTCGTAATGACCTCCGGAAAGCGCGATCGCGTAGCGTCCTCCGGCGTCGGTCACGACCACCGTGGGTCCGGGGTCCTTCGCCGGGGCACGAGCAGGCATCCGGGCCGGCACGGCCGCGGAGGTCACGTGCTCAAAGAACCCGACCGTCGCTCCGGCCAGCGGCGCACCGTTTCGCACGCGGACGGTCCCGCTGACGATCGAGGAGCGAAACCCCGTGACGTCGTCCGAGCAGGAAGGCGCGGCCGCCGCGAGCGCGATCAAGCAGGCCGCTTTCGCGAGGCCTCCGTTCCTGAGAAGCGCAAGAGCTGGGTCCCGCATCCAAGGACGAGCGGAGAAGCGCAGGGGAAAGCGCGATTTCCGAAGGAGTTGCATGCTGTTAGCCTCGGTCCATCCGGCGCTTGGAACGATCCGAGCGGGGCTTGTGGGGGGTGACGGTTCAGTGTACCATCGATATCTTGCGCCCGCCCTGTAACGACTTGCAAGAACGTAAACTCGGCATGGGGAAGACTCGAATTCCATGACGCGCCGCGAACGAATCCGGAAGACCTTGCAAGGGGAGCGGACCGATCGCCCCCCGATGTCGTTCTGGCGCCATTTCTACGACCGCGAAGGGTCCGCAAAGGACCTGGCCGACTCGATGCTCGAGTTCCAGCGCAAGTACGACTGGGACTTCATGAAGGTGAACCCGCGCGCGTCCTACCACGTGGAGGACTGGGGCGTGAAAACGAAACGCCCCGGCACGGGCCCCCTGGACAAGCCGAAAGTGGTCCAGTCCCCGGTGCGGGAGCCCGCCGACTGGGACCGCATCCATCCGCTCGATCCCACGAAGGGAACGCTGGGCGAAATGCTCGACGCCGAGGAACGGATCGCCGCCGAGATCCAGGGCGAGACCGATTGGGTGATGACCGTGTTCAATCCGATCTCGATCGCGGCCGACCTCGTGAACGATGACGCGCGGTTCGTCGAGCATCTGCGCCGCCACGGCGAGCGCGTTCACGGCGCGCTTCGCGCGATCACGGAGACCTTCCTGGCCTTCACCCACGAGACCATGCTGCGGGGCGCGTCGGGCATCCTCTTCGCGACGACCGATTACGGGAACGAGAGCCGGATCGACAAGTCGCTGCTCGAGGAATTCGGGCGCCCGTACGATCTCCGCGTGCTCGAAGCGGCCAAGCAGGGCCCGCTCAACATCATTCATGTCTGCGGCCCGCGCGCGTTCGTGCGGGAGCATCTGGACTACCCGGTCGCGGCCGTGTCCTGGGCCGACCACGATCCGGGCAATCCTTCGATCTCCGAGATGAAAAAGGCCACCACGAAGACCCTCCTCACGGGGATCGATCACGAGAAGGTCATGGTTCTGGGGCCCCCCGAGGCCGTGCAGGCGCAGGCCCGCGCGGCGATCGAAGAGTCGCAGGGCACGCGGTTCATCCTCGGGCCCGGTTGCGCCGTGCCGTCCGCCGCCCCGGAGCGTCACTTCGCCGCGGCGAGGGAGGCCGTGCTCGCGTGCGCCTGACCGCATTCAAATCGAAGATCCATCGCGCCACCGTCACCGAAGCCGACTTGAACTACGAAGGCTCGATCACGATCGACGCGGACCTGATGGACGCGGCCGACATCCTGCCGCACGAGCAGGTGCAGATCCTGAACGTGAACAACGGAGAGCGGTTCGATACCTACGCGATCCGCGGCCCGCGCGCCTCGGGCGTGATCTGCCTCAACGGCCCCGCCGCGCGCCTGGCGCACGTGGGCGACACGGTGATCATCCTCACGTACGCGGGGATGGAGCGCGAGGAGCTCTTGCGCCACGTTCCCACGGTCGTCTTCGTCGACGAGAAGAACCGAATACGCCGGTCGCAAGCGGTAGGCGGGAAGCGATGAAACCCCGTCTCGTGGCGCTCCTGGCATGTCTCTCCCTGTCTCTCATGGGCGCGAAGCCCGCATCGCCTCCGCCTTCCGGGTCCGCTGCCACCGAAAAGCGCATCGTCGACGTCGTGACGGTCGAAAGCGCCATTCAGCCCATCTCGGCGGAATTCATCGTCCAGGCCATCGACCGGGCGGAGCGTGACAAGCGGGAAGCGCTGGTGATCCTGCTCGACACCCCGGGCGGTCTCGACACCTCCATGCGCCAGATCATCAAGCGGATCCTGGTCTCGGAGGTGCCCGTGGTGGTCTACGTCGCGCCGGCGGGAAGCCGCGCGGCCTCGGCGGGGACATTCATCGCCTACGCGGCCCACGTGGCCGCGATGGCGCCCGGCACCTCCATCGGCGCCGCCACCCCGGTGAACATGGGTGGAGGCGACATCCAGAAGGACCTGGCCCGCAAGGTGAAGAACGACGCGGTGAGCTACATCCGCTCGCTCGCGGCGCAACGCGGCCGGAACGCGGACTGGGCCGAGAAGGCGGTGCGGGAGGGGGGCTCGCTTCCCGAGGACGAGGCGCTGAAGCTGCACGTCGTGGACTACGTGGCCCGTGACCTGGACGATCTGCTGCGGCAGATGGACGGGCGGAAGGTGCTCGTGGCGGGCGTGACGCGCACGCTCCACACGAGCGGCGCCGAGCACCACGGTGTGGTCCCGAGCTGGAGGCAGAGGCTCCTCGGACGGATCGTGGATCCCAATGTCTCCTACATCCTCTTCATCCTCGGCTTCTACGGCCTTCTCTTCGAGCTTTCGAATCCGGGCGCGATCCTTCCCGGGATCGTCGGGGGCATCTGCATTCTTCTGGCGCTTCTGGCATTCCAGGCCCTGCCGGTCAGCATGACCGGCATCTTCCTCATCTTCTTCGCCATGCTTCTGTTCCTGGTGGACGTCAAGGTGCAGAGTCATGGGCTGCTCTCGCTGGGAGGAGTGGTGTCCCTGGTGCTCGGCTCGCTGATCTTGATGTCCGGAGGGGGAGGCGAGATGCGTCTCTCGTTATCGGTGGTTCTGATGGTCGCCGTGGTGACGGTGCTATTCTTCGGCTTCGTGGTCGGCAAAGGGTATCGCGCGCTCCGGAAGAAGCCGCTCACGGGACGCGAGGGGCTGGTGGGAGAGCGCGGGGTTGCGCTGACCGACCTGCCATCGCGGGGAGGCAGGATCTTCGTGCACGGGGAGGATTGGGCGGCGGATGCGGACGAACGAATCGAGAAGGGCGCTCCGGTGATCGTCGACCAGGTCGACGGCATGCGGTTGCGCGTCCATAAGGCCTAGGGAGGGCGAAGGCGATGTTCCCTGTTTCAGCTGCGGTGCTGATCATCCTGGCGGTCATGATCCTTTCCAGCGCGATCAAGGTCCTCCGCGAATACGAGCGTGGAGTCGTCTTCCGCCTGGGACGGGCCATCGGCGCCAAGGGGCCGGGGCTCATCATCCTCATTCCCATCATTGACAAGATGGTGAAGATCCAGCTCCGCACGGTCGCGATGGACGTGCCGTCCCAGGACGTGATCACGAAGGACAACGTCTCGGTGAAGGTGAACGCGGTGATCTACTTCCGCGTCCTCGACGCGAACCGCGCGGTGCTCGAGGTGGAGAACTACCTCTACGCCACCTCGCAGATCGCGCAGACCACGCTCCGGAGCACGCTGGGCGAATCGGACTTGGACGAGCTCCTCTCGAAGCGCGAGAAGATCAACCAGGAGCTCCAGCTCGTGATCGACCGGCACACCGAGCCCTGGGGCATCAAGGTCAGCACCGTCGAGGTGAAGAACGTCGACCTTCCGCAAGAGATGCAGCGCGCCATCGCGCGCCAGGCGGAAGCCGAGCGGGAGCGCCGCGCCAAGGTGATCAACGCCGAAGGAGAGCTCCAGGCGTCCGTGAAGCTCTCCGAGGCGGCCGCGGTCATCGCCACCCAGCCGCTCGCGATGCAGCTCCGCTACCTCCAGACGCTCGCCGAGATCGCGACCGAGAACAATTCGACGACCATCTTCCCGGTTCCCATCGACCTGTTCGAGCCGCTCATCCGCGCGCGCCTCGAGGCGGGGAAGAAAAATTAGCCCGGGAGGAACGATGAGCGGCGAACGATACGACGTCGCCATCCTGGGCGGCGGCCCGGGGGGCTACGTGGCCGCGATCCGCGCGGGCCAGCTCGGGCTGAAGACGGTCCTGATCGAGAAGGCCAAGGTGGGCGGGACCTGCCTTCATGTGGGCTGCGTTCCCACCAAGGCGCTCCTCGAGTCCGCCGAGGTCCTTCTCCTCGCGCGCCGCGCCGGCGAGTTCGGCGTTCGGGTCTCCGAGGCGTCGCTGGATCTCAAAGGGGCGATGGACCGGAAGGAACGCGTCGTGAAGAAGAATTTCATGGGCACCGAGTCCCTCCTCAAGAAGAACAAGGTCTTGACCCTCAAGGGGGAGGGGCGTCTCAAGGCGAAGGACCGGATCGAGGTCACCGATGCGGCCGGAGTGAAGAGCGAGGTCGAGGCCGGAGCCATCGTGCTCGCCACCGGATCGCGCGTGGGATCTCTGCCGGTGGCGCCGGTGGACGGCCGCGTGGTGGTCTCGAGCGACGAGATCCTGAGCCTGGACCGGGTGCCGGAATCGCTCCTCGTGATCGGCGCCGGCGCGGTCGGCGTGGAGTTCGCGTCCATCTACCACTCGTTCGGCTCGAAGGTGGTCCTGGTCGAGCGGGAGCCGCGGCTCGTGCCGATCGAGGACGTCGAGATCTCCGAGGCTCTCCTGCGCTCCTTCACCCGCCAGGGCATGGAGGTTCTCATCGGCGCCTCGATCCAGAGCGTTCGCGTGGAAGGGGACCAGGCCTGGACGGAAATGCAGGTCGGGGACAAGGTGCAGCGTTATCACACCGAGCGGGTGCTCATGGCCGCGGGACGGAAGCCCAACACCGACGGCTTGGGCCTCGAGGCTCTGGGCGTGACCCTGGAGCGCGGGTTCGTGCGCGTGAGCGAGATGATGGAGACCAGCGTTCCGGGCATCTATGCCATCGGGGACATCGTGCCGGGCCCGGCGCTCGCGCACGTCGCGTCCCACGAGGGGACGGTCGCCGTGGAGAAGATCGCGGGATTGAAGCCGCACCCGGTGAACTACCAGGCGATTCCCAATTGCACCTACTGCCATCCGCAGATCGCGAGCGTCGGGATGACCGAGGCTCAGGCCCGCGGATCCGGACGCGCGGTGAAGGTGGGCAAGTTCCCTTTCATCGCGAATTCGAGGGCGAGCATCCTCGGGCAGGGGGACGGGTTCGTGAAGGCCGTCTCCGACGCCGTGAGCGGAGAGCTCCTCGGCGTGCACATCATCGGCGTCCAGGCCACCGAGCAGATCGCCGAATCGGTGGTCGCGCGCCATTTCGAAGCGACGGCGCTCGAGCTGGCGGAGGTGGTGCACGCGCACCCCACGCTGGCCGAAGCAACCATGGAAGCGATGCTGGCGACCGATGGACGACCGATTCATTTCTGAGGGGCCCTCGGACCGCAGACGGGAGGCCGGCGAGAAGCGAAAGCCGCTCCGCGCCTACCAGAGGCTGAGTCTCACGCCGGCCCCGCCGCGCCGTCCGGACTGGCTCAAGGCGCGGATCCCGGCGGGGCGGGCCTACCTCGAGACCAAGGCGGTCCTCCGCACGCTGGATCTCCACACCGTGTGCGAGAGCGCGAACTGCCCGAATATCGGCGACTGCTTCTCACGCCACACGGCCACGTTTCTGATCCTGGGCAATGTCTGCACGCGCTCGTGTCCTTTCTGCGACATCCGGAACGGGAAGCCGCTCCCGGTGGATCCCGAGGAGCCGGCGCGCGTGGCGGAGGCTGTCCGGAAGCTGGGGCTGCGCTACGTCGTCGTGACCTCGGTGAATCGCGACGAGCTGCCCGACGGAGGCGCGTTCCACTTCGCCGCCGTGATCCGCGCCATCCGGGTCGCGAACCCGGGGGCACG
>JBGPMB010000114.1:0-9703 GCA_041486775.1 Candidatus Eiseniibacteriota bacterium
GAAGCGCTTCGGCGCGTCGGGATTCCCCTCGGCATCCCGAGCCGCGTCCGCCCGCCGCCAGTCGTCGGAATCGAAGCCGTTGGGCAGGCAGATGAATCGCTCCGGAGCGATCTCGGGATATCGTTTCCGGTAGAGCGTGGCCATCGCCTCGCTCACGACGGTCACCCGGTCCGCGGAGGAGACGACGCGGCGCTCCATGGCGCGGTGCCTCGCGTCGTGCCACGGAGTCGGCGGGTGGTACGTCACCCGTCCCACCCAGGGATCGCGGAAGTCCGCCACCCAGGGGATGCGATGCTTCTTCTTCAAGAAGAGTCCCGCGAGATGGGAGCTCTCGGGGGAAGACGTCGTCCACATCGCGTCGATGCCGCCCTCGCCGATGCGGGCGTGGGCGACGCGCTCGGCCGCGTGCGCCCATCCGCGGTAGGCATCCGGGAGGAGCATCCACCGCTGGATCGCCCGGAGGGCGCTCAAGGGGCCGGCGTTCCGACGCCCCTGGGGCTCCTGGACCGGGACGCCCGCGCGCGCGAACGCCTGGAGGAGTTTCCCCGCGGTGAGGCCTCCGACGCGTAGGACCTGCGTGCCATCGGGGATCTCGCCCTCGAGGGTGGGATCCAGAATCCAGTAATCGCGGTCACGGGTCGTCACGACCGTGGAGCGCCATCCCTGAGGCTCGAGGTAGCGCACGAGCTTCAGGGTGCGCTGGCATCCGCCGCCGCCGAGGGGAGGAAAGAAGTAGGCGAGGACCAAGACCCGATTCATCGCTTCCCCCCCAACGCCGCCAGGGCATGAAGCCGCGCCTCGAGCTGGTCGACGGTGTCCGCGAAGGATCCCTGGGCCAGGACCTTCGCGCGCGCCCGCGCGGCCATCGCGCGGCGCTCGGGATCGCCTGCGGCCTCCGCGATGGCGCACGCGATCGCGTCTTTGTCTCCCACCGGGACCAGGTACCCCTCGCGGCGGTGTGTCACCCACTCGCGGTTCCCCGCGATGTCGGTGACGACCGGGAAGAGCCCGGCGGCCATGGCCTCGAGAAGCGATTGCGACGTCGAGTCCGACCGCGACACGGAGACGTAGAGGTCCGACTCGCGATAGAGCGCGCGGAGTCTCTCTTCGCTCACGAACCCCTCGAGGGTCACCTCGCGCGTCACGTCCTCCTCCGCGATCCACGCCTGGACCCGCTCCCGCATCGGTCCGTCCCCCGCCATCGAGGCGTGAAACCGAAGACCCCGGCGCTTCAGCTCCCCGAGCGCGCGCACGAAAGGCTCGGGGTCGTAGATCGGCTCGAGCTGGCGCGTCCAGAGAATCCGCGTCGCCTCGCCTTCGCCCCGGCCCTTCTCGGGCGCGAGCGCCACCGTGTCCACGCCCCAGGCCCGGGTCCACACCCGGTCGGGCGGAGCGCCGAGCGCCACCGCGGCCGAGGCCAAGACCTTCGCGTCCACGTGCACCAGAGAAGCGCGCCGAAGCACCCAGCGCGCGCGCGCGCGATGAAGCGGCGAGCGGCGCGCGTTGACCAGGAGATCGGACCCCCAGCAGGCGACCATCCAGGAGCGCGCGCCGGATAGCGCGGCGAGCAGACCATAGTTCGGGAGGAAGTGCGCGACCGTGACGTCGGGACGGAACGTCCCCACCTCCTCGCGCACGGCGGGAAGCGCGCTCAGATAGCGGAGCGCCGGAACACCGTACGCGCGCCCGACGACGCGCTCCGGAACTTCCGGAGCGTGGCTCTCGTGCGCGGTCAGGAGGCGGAGATCGTGCCCGCGGTCGCGGAGTGCGCGCGCCCATCGGCGCGTGTGGATGGAGGGTCCGTGCGCGAGAAGGAGGATGCGCACCGAGGCGCTAGCCCCGGAGCTTCCGGTGGACCGAGCTTCTCCGCCCGGCGATGACGAGCGGGCGCGGGGTCGCGCCCCATCCCTCCTTGAACCGGATCAATCCCGCCGCGTCGTGTGGCGAGGCCCCGAAGTTGTACTCGACGTAGCCGGCCTCGCAGAGCGTCTCCAGCGTGCGCGCGATGAGGAAGTTGTTGGGCCGAAGCGGCCAGCTCGACTCGAGCGACACCGGCAGCCAGTTCATCGCCACCCCCTCGTGAAAGAGATGGAGGCTCCCGGCCACCGCCTGCTCCCCATGGTGGACGAGATGGAACCGCGCGAGCCCCGTCGGAACCAGCGAGCGATGGATGCGCCGATAGAGCGAGTAGGGCTTGGGCTTCCCGCCTCTCCGGCGCACGGTTTCGGAGGCGATGTCGTAGAAGACGCGCACGTCGTCCTCGCTCGTGGCCGCGCGGATGGTGAGCCCGCTCTCCTCGGCCTGGCGGACGAGGCGCCGCGCCGCGGGAGAGAACCCGTGGGCGAGGGCCTCGAAATCCTTCTGGAGCGGCAGCACGTGGGTGAAGCTCTCCCGCGGGTCGAGTGCTGCGGGGACCTCTTCCATCGAACCCTGATACCAGGTCATCTCCGAGCGCAGGGTCCAGCGGTTTCCCATGAGCCGCGCGAAGGACTCGAGCAACTCGCGGCGTATCGAGACGGGATCGGGGTGCCCCTCGCGCACGAGGGGCCCTCCATAGGTGCCGAACGGCATCGAGAGCACCGTGCGTCCGATGCCGCGGTTTCGAACCACGGCGGCGATTCCCCCCACGTAGCCCTGCGCGTCCTCGATCACGTGGGCCACCCAGCGCGCGCCGCGCCATTCCTCGGTCCAGAGCTTGGCCCACGCCGAGGTGTGGAACACGGTTGCCCCGGGTGAGCCGCCGACCAACGCATCCCAGGCCGCGTGGTCCGGGGGCGAGACCACGGTCGTGGAACCCTGGAGCTTCATCGCACCACCGCGGCGCGCAGGGTCTTGGTTCCACCGCTCTTGTCGCGGAGCGTGACCAGGTACACGCCGGACGCCGCGGGCTCACCGTTGTCCCTTCTCAGATCCCAGATCTCGTTTTGGGCGGGGTCACAGCGGAACCGATGTACGACATTTCCCGTCAGGTCGCGAATCTCTCCCTCGAGCGTGTTCTGGATCCCTCCGAGCTTCAGCGTGCCCGCCGCGCGCGAGGGATTCGGATACACGTAGGTCGCGGCCGTGATCGCGGGATCGCCCGTCGCGGCCACCACGCGCGAGATGCCGTTCGCCGTTCCCACCCAGAGGACGCCGCGCGGCGCGTCCCAGGCCAGCGCGCGAACGTCGTCGTCCACGAGCCCGTCGGCGATGGTGAACGCCTCGACCGACCCGACGCCCGAGGCGTCGGCGCGCGCCAGACCCGCCGAGGTCGCGATCCAGAGGCTCCCCGAGGAATCGAGCGCGAGATCGTTCACCTGGCCGCCCGGGAGCGCGGGAGCCGTGAACACCCGCGTGAACACTCCGTTTTGCATGCGTGCGGCGCCCGAGTTCGTGCCGATCCACGCGGTCTGGGGCCCCAGCACCGCAAGCGAGGTCACCTGGTTGCTGAGCGTCACGTCGTGATGCACCCAGACGTCGTCCCCGTGGGCCGGCGTGCCGCCGCCGTCCCACACATCGACTCCGTTGAACGCCGTCCCGAACCAGCCCTTGCCCGCCGCGTCGAAGCGCACCGCCCGGAGATTGTTGCTCGTGATCCCGGAATTGACGGGGGTGAGGGAGTCCAGGAGGGCGCCGCTTGCGGCGTCGAACACATACACGCCGTTCTCGTGCTCGACGCTCGCCGCGTACACGCGTCCCGAGGGCGCCTGGTCGATGGCCCAGATGTTGTACGCCGGGGGCGCGTCCCAGAGCCCGGCCTTGGGATCGAAGCGATCGACGCGCGGCCTGGGGTTCGCGTCCGCGCAACAGTGTCCGACCCAGAGCCTCGAGTCACTGGCCGAGAGGAGCGCGAAGGCGTCCGCTTCCTGGAAGGAGCCGTTGGTGGTGGTGCCGGTCAAGGCGCTCCACGAGGCGCCGTCGAAGTGGAGCACGACGCCGCGCGCCAAGCCGGGGGGAAAGTCGTTCCCCGTCGTGAACCAGACGCCGCGCGCATCCGCCACCGCGCGCTGCGTGCCGTTCACCAGCGGACCGTCGGAGAGGTAGGGCTGCCAGGACGGAGCGGGGGGCGATCCGCCCCCCGGTGCGCGAGCAGCGCCCCCCGAGGTTCCCGCCCAGAGCGCCCCGTCGGGACCGTCCCCGAGCGAATTGACGCGGAGACTCGGAAGCCCCGTCGAGACGGAGACCCAGCCCAGGACCGGAGCGTAGCGATACACCCCGAGAGCGGCCGAGCCGGAATAGAGCGTCTGCGCGCTCACGCCCAGCGTACGGCTCGCGAACGGGTGCCCTGTGTTCGCCGCCTGGAAGAGGCCCGAGACGTAGCGGAAGGGCCCCAGGTCGGTCGCGGCCCAGAGCGTATCCGCGTAGGAGACGAGCGATGTCGCGGGCCGCGCGAGTGCCGCAGTACGGTCCTCCCAGGCGCCGGACGCGAAACTCGAGAGCCCCGCGGTCGTGGCCGCCCAGAGGGTGTCCCCCACCCGCGCGAAGGCGCGCACGTCATCTCCGGCCAAAGCACCCGACGTGGTCGCGTTCGTGAAGGAGCGGGCCAGCCCGATCTGCCCGGTGCCTGGATTCTCCGTGAAGAGCGCGACGCCACCGCTCGTCCCCACCCACACCGTGTCTCCCTGCGTGAAGATGGCCTGCACGTGGTCGCTGGGCAGCCCATCGAAGGAGCTCAAGGTGCGGCGGAAGGTTCCGTCCGGCCGAAGCCGGGCGATTCCCGATTCGGCGGTTCCCGCCCAGAGCAATCCCGAGGGGGACACCGCAACCGTGAGCACGTGATTGCTGGGAAGCCCGCCCGATGGGGAGCGCAGGATCTTCGAGACGGCGCCGGTCGCGGGATCGATCGTGACGATCCCGCCCAGCGTCCCCATCGCAAGGACGCCGTTCCAGGAGACGACCGCCTGGACGTCGTTCGAGTTGACGTAGTTCTTCACGAAGAGCGTGGTCTTGGCCGCGGCCGTTCCGGGGCTTGCCCCGGCGAGCAGGGCCGAAAGAGCCATCGCGGCCGGAAACCTCACGAGAGCGTCCGCGTCGCGCGCAGGAATTGGCGAAGGTCCTCGGCGAGCGAGAAGCGGGAGAGATAGGCGAGGTCCGCCGCGACCCGGGACATGGGATCTCCCGAGACGCCGTCCGGCGGCGTCACGACCCCGGGCCGGATGGATTCGAGCGCGAGCCGGGCCCACCCCGGGACGTTCTCCCAGCGATCGGACTCGTAGGCGCTCCGCCCCACCCAGCTCAGGCGCCCCGTCCAGACGCGGCCCCATGCCTGCGCGGGCGTGCAACCCTCGCCCCGGCCCGCGAGGTAGGCGCGCAAGGCCCCCCACCGAAACGGCGCGACGAAGAGCGAGAGCAGAAGGTCGCTCGCCCGCTTCCGCACGCGCACGGAGAGCCCGCGGCTGGGGGCATGGAGGAGGACGGCGCGAACGCCGCCGAGCGAGGCCAGGTTCTCCTCGGAGGCGAGCTGGGCCACGGCCCCGGCCCAGTAGGTGGCCGCGCCGGAATCGCGAAGGGCCGAAGCCGCCGCGAGGAGGTAAGGCACCTCGGCGGGCTCGGGCGCGACGCAGACGACCTGGATACGCTCGCCCTCCACGAGCGCGCGGAGCCTCGTGGCGGCCGCTTCGGGGGATTCGCCGGATCCCGCGGGCACAACGGTCGCCAAAGGCTCGAAGCCTTCCCCCCGCGCGCGCTCGAACGCCTCGCGCGCCCGCTCCGCCTCGGGCCCCGAGCCCACGACCAGCACGCGCCGGAAGGCGAACCCCCGGCGCCGCGCCCCTTCCCCGAGGCGTCCGACGAAGCTTCGCGAGAGGAGGAGCGCTCCGTAGAGGATGGGGGCGAGCAGGAGCACGAGCACGCGTGAGTACCGCGGCGTCTGGAAGAGGAACGTCGCGGCCATGAGGAAGAGCACGGCCTGGATCACGGCCTGTCCGATCCGGAAAGCACGCTCGATCGAGTCCGCGAAGGTCGTGCGGCGATAGAGGCCGTTGGCGGCGAGCGCGGCGACGGTCACCGCGACCGTGAAGAACAGGAGCCCGCCGTAACTCGGAAAGGGGAACACGGGCTTTTGGAGGACGGAGGCGAGCGACGTGCGAATGCCATAGGCGGCGAGGAAAGCAAGAACCGCCGCCGCCACGTCGGCCACGAGGGTGGCCAAGGAGAGGATCCGTCGCTTGTATTGGCTCACGGCGTAGAGGAACGCACTCCATTTCTCCGCGAAGCGAAGGAGGCCCGCCGCGTGGGCGCGGATCGATCGCGCCCGGAGCTGGGCGCTCGCCCGCGCGTACTCGTGCACCATCGTGGCGTCCGCACAGTAGAGGACTTCGTATCCATGGCGCCACATTCTCTGGCACCAGTCCACGTCCTCGAAGTACAGGAAGTAGCGCTCATCCATCAGCCCCACGTCGCGAATCGCGCGCTTGCGCGCGAGCATGGCCGCCCCCAGGACCCAATCCACCGCGCGCGTCTCCGCGTGGTCCCAATCCGCCATGAGGTGGTTCCGGAGGGTGCGACTCCGGGCCGCGTAGGGCCCGAGCGGCGCCCGTCTCAAGAGGAGAGTTTTCCAATTGTAGAATCGCCGGGCCGAAAGCTGAAGCGTTCCGTCGGCGTTCAGGAGCCGGGGCGCCACGATCCCGGCCCGGGGTCGCTCCGACGCGCAGCGCACGAGCGCCTCGATGGAGCCCGGCCGCACCACGATATCCGGGTTCAGGATCAGCACCTGATCCTCCCCGGCCGCCCGTATGCCTTCATTCACCCCGCGCGCATAGCCCAGGTTCCGTCCCGGGGTGATCTCGCGCGCCGGCCAGGGCAGATTGAAGAGCAGGTCCTCGAGGGGTTCGCCGGAGTTGTTCACGATCAAGAGCTCCCGCACCGGGGCGGGGCGCGTGTCGCGGAGGGATTGAAGGAGCCGCTCGAGGGCCGGGCGGCTCCGGTAATGGACGACGATGACGGAGAGGGACACGGGGGCCTTCTAGAGGGCGCCGAGCAGGTCGAGAATGCGCAGCCTCCACACCATCCATGCGGCTTCCCACACGATCCGCCGGTTCATCTTCGACTCTCCCGCGCGGCGGTCCACGAACATGATCGGGATCTCGCGGATGCGGAACCCCTTCCTCCAGGCCTTGTAGTTGATCTCGATCTGGAACCCGTATCCGTCCGACTTGACGCGGCTCAGGTCGAGCGCTTCGAGGACCTGGCGCCGGAAGCACTTGTAGCCGCCGGTCAGGTCCTTGATCGGGATCCCCGTGATGATCCGGCTGTAGACGTTCGCTCCGTAGGAGAGGACGAGGCGTTTGAGCGGCCAGTTCACCACGGTCACCCCGTGCAGGTAGCGCGAGCCCACCACCAGGTCCGCGTTTTCGAGCTCGCGCAGGAATTCCGGAAGCGAGTCCGGGTTGTGGGAGAAGTCGGCGTCCATCTCGAAGACGGCCTCGTAGTCACGCTCGAGCGCGTATCGGAATCCGGCGACGTAGGCCGAGCCGAGCCCCATCTTCCCCGCGCGATGCATGACGTGCACCCTCGGGTCGGCCGCGGCCAGCTCGTCCGCCACCGCCCCGGTTCCATCGGGCGAATGGTCGTCGATGATGAGGACTTCGAGCTG
The DNA here is from genome assembly GCA_041486775.1 of Candidatus Eiseniibacteriota bacterium. GTDB lineage: Bacteria > Eisenbacteria > RBG-16-71-46 > SZUA-252 > SZUA-252 > WS-7. The sequence continues at coordinate 7,574 of JBGPMB010000114.1, forward strand.
CAGCCCTTCCGCGAAGATCTGCTTCATGAGGGGAACGAGATTTTCCCGCTCGTTGTAGGTCGGAATGATGACGAGGGCCTTCACCGGGGCGCTCTCCGGCGCCTCTGGAAGACTCCGGCCCCCGCAAGCGCAAGCGTGAGCAGGAGCGAGAGGGTGGAGACGCGGATCCCCGCCTCGAGCGCGTGGGGCACGTACGTGAAGCGCACGCGGTGAACGCCGGGGTCGATCAGCACGCCGCGCATCAGGTAATCCACGCGGTGGATCGTGGCCGGTACCTGGTCCACGGTCGCCCTCCAGTCGGGATCGTACTGGTCGGAGAGGACGAAGAGCCCCGGCGCGGTCGTGGAGACCAGGAAAGCGGCCTCGTTGAAATCGTAGCGGATCACGGAAACGGAATCGGGTGTCGCGGGCTCGGCCATCGGCGGGAGCGGGTCGGGCTCCGTCCAAAGCGCCTCGTGCGCGGGATCGAAATTCCGGGTGCGGAGGGTCGCGAGCGCGACCACGTCGTCGCGCACCGGCTTCAGCCGATGCACCACGTAGCCCCGGGGAAGCGCGCCCTCGACCTCGTAGACTTTGATCTCTCCGTCGTGCCGCAGCGCCATTCCCGGAGTCCCGGGCGGCAGGGGGCCGTCCAGGAGCGCGTATTTCACGTTCAGGAACTTCAGCATGTCCAGGCTGCTCATGATCCCCACGGTGTCCGCCAGAGCCTGATAGAGCTTCGGCTTGGCGGGGTGGTACCCCAGAACCGAAGCGATGCCGTAGGCCGCGAGGCGGCTGTCGTTCCACTGGAGCGGAAACACCCGGAAGAGCGTGGAGTCCGACCTCAAGAACGTGACCTCCGGCGTCTCCTTGAAGTACCCCGCGTAGTCCTCCACCGATCCCACCTGCGGATCGATGATCTTCCGATCGATCACCCAGAGGTCGGCCGCCGTCACGGTCAGGAGCGCGAGCGCGGCCGCGGTCCGGGTCATGCGCCCACGGCGAGCGAAGCCGATCACGAAGAACCCGATGCCGAGCAGGAGGGCCGACTTGATCGCGTCCAGGGAGGCCATGTCGAGGGCCTGCCGCGCCCCGTCCGCCCCGAGGTTCGGGTGGCCGCGCAGCGCCAGGTTCTCCAGCGGCTCGGAGATCGCGTGGAGGAGCACCGTCACCGCGACGCCCGCGACCGCCGAGAGCACCGCCGCGCGGATCCAGGAGGCGCCCGGATCCTTGGTCTTGTCCTTCGCGGGGGCCGGGCGCTCGAGCGCCTTCGTCACACCGAAGGCGGCGAGCGCCGCGGTCGCGAATTGCACCAGCACCAGGATCATGACCGGAACGCGGAACTTGTTGAAGAACGGGAGATGGTAGTAGAGGAGCGAGTAGAGCGGCTGGAAGTGCTTCCCGAATGACATGAGGAGCGCGACCGCGGCCGTCGCGACCAGATACCAGCGCACCGTTCCGGTCCACCGCATCGCGCCGTAGACCGCCAGCGCCAAGGGAACGATCCCCATGTAGTTCGGGTAGTCGGTGAACGGCATGCTGCCCCAGTAGGTCCGGCCCCCGAAACCGAACATGCTCGGGATCAGGAAGGTCAGGATCTCGCGCGGATGGAAGGACCACGCGGTGGCGTAGGGAAGTCCCGCGCCGCCTCCCTCTCCCCCGCCGCGCACGGAGAGCGCGGCGTACTCGTGGGAGGGCAGGTAGAGGAAGGCGCTCATCCCGAACCCGAGCAAGAGTCCCGCACCGAGCCCGCCCAGGGCGCGGCCGGCCTCGGCTCTCCGTCCGGCGCGAGCGCCGGAGATCGCGAGGAAGAGCGCGTAGCCCGCGAGCGCGAGCCACGTGTAGAAGACGATCTGCACGTGGCCGCGGAGAAGCTGGAGGGCCGCGGCCAGCGCGAACCCCGCGAGCGATAGAAGCGATCCGCGCCGCGTGAACCGGTCCAGCAGGAGGAGAAGAAGCGGCAGATACGCCGCCGTCATGATCTGGCTTCCGTGCCCGAAGGCGCCCACTGCGACCAGGTTCGGCGTGAGCGCGAAGGTGACGGCGCCCAGCGTGGCACCCTCCGGCGCGGCCCCGAGCGCGCGCAGAAGCGCGAACATCGAGAGCGCCATCAGGAGGTAGTGCGCCAGGAGCCACGTGAGATCCGGAAAA
>JBGPMB010000115.1:0-9630 GCA_041486775.1 Candidatus Eiseniibacteriota bacterium
CAGCGCTTCGTCCAGCTCCTCGAGGACCACCCGTGGTTCTACGTGGCCGAGGTCATGGCCTCCGACCAGAGCGCCGGGAAGAGCTACGCGGACGCGGTCGGCGGGCGCTGGAAGCTCACCACCCGGATCCCCGAGTCGGTGGCCAGGCTCAAGGTTCGCGCCCCCGGCGACCCGCTGCGCTCGCCCATCCTCTTCTCCTCTATGGACGCCTCCGTGGCCGGAGAGCTGGAGGAGCGTTACGCGCGCGCGGGGCACCTCGTGTCCTCGAATTCCCGAAATCACAGGCTCGATCCCCTGGTGCCGCTCGTCATTCCCGAAGTGAACCGCGACCACATCGAGCTTCTGGACCGCCAGAAATTCGGCGGCGGCGGCATTCTCACGAACCCGAACTGCTCGGCGATCGTCTTCGTCATGGCGCTCGCTCCGCTGCACCGCGAGTTCGGCGTGGAGTCGCTCATCGTCACCACCTTCCAGGCCACGAGCGGCGCGGGCTATCCCGGCGTGCCTTCGCTCGACATCCTCGGGAACGTGATTCCCTACATCGCGGGCGAGGAGCCTAAGATGGAGCCGGAGACGAACAAGATCCTGGGAACGCTCAGCAAGAAGGGAATCGATCCGGCCGGCATCGTCGTGAGCGCCTCCTGCCACCGCGTCCCGGTGCTGGACGGGCATCTCATGTCGATGAGCGTGAAGCTCAAGCGGAAGGCTTCCCTCAAGGCCGTGCATGCCGCGCTCCGCGACTTCCATCCGCTCCAGCGGATCAAGCTTCCCTCGGCGCCCGCCGAGCCGCTCCAGATCCGAGACGAGGACGACCGCCCGCAGCCCCGCCTCGACGTGGATCGCGCGTCGGGCATGGGGGTCACGATCGGCCGCATCCGCCCCTGCCCGGTGCTCGACTGGAAATTCGACGCGCTCGGCCACAACACCATCCGCGGCGCGGCCGGCGCGGCCATCCTGAACGCGGAGCTTCTCGCCCATGCGGGCAGGATCTAGCCTGACGGCGGCGCCCACGCGCGATTTCATCTTCGTGCGCCACGGCGAGACCGGCTGGAATCGCGAGAAGCGCGTCCAGGGATCGAAGGGCGCGCCCATGAGTCCCGAGGGGCACGAGCAGGCGAAGGGTCTGGCGCGCGTGCTCTGGGAAGTGCCCATCCAGGCGGTGTACTCCAGCGCGCTTCCACGCGCGATCGAGACCGCTTCCTATGTGGCGGGGCCGCATCGCGTGAACGTGGTCACCGATCCGAGGCTGAACGAGATCCACCACGGCGATTGGGAAGGGCTCTCCGAGTCGGAGCTGCCGGACCTCGATCTCTATCGCCGCTGGCGCGAGGATCCCACGTCGGTCGCGCTTCCCGGCGCCGAGCCGCTCGCGGATGTGCGCGACCGCGCGGTCGAGGCGATGCGCGAGATCGCCGCGCGCCATCCCGCGTCGGAAGGACTGGTCGCGGTGGTGTCGCACCAGATCGTGATCGCGGTGCTCAAGTGCCACATCCTGGATCGACCCTGGAGCCAGATCCGTCGTCTGGCTCTTGGCGTCGCGTCGTACGAAGTTCTGACCACAGGCGAAGGGTTTGCGCCGCGCCCGTAGGGAACTCGCGGGCTCAACTTGGGGTAGAGGTAAGCCAATGGAGCGTCGTTTCTTCAGCAAGAACGCGTGGGCGATTGCGGCCCTTGTGGGCGTGGGGGTTGCGGCATTCATGGTGGCGCCCGGGTACGCGCGGGCCACGACCTTCACGCAGGTTACATCCGATACCACCCGGGAGACCGATCCCGCCCCTTCGCCCGACAGCAAGTGGATCGCGTTCACATCGGATCGCGGCGGGCACGGCGCGACGCAGGTCTACATCATGCCTTCGGAGGGAGGCGAGCCGCGCCAGCTCACGCACGAGCCGGACAGCGTGCGCGCGGGCACGCCGACCTGGGCGCCCGACGGGAAGTCGATCCTCTTCGTCTCGACGCGCGGAAAGCGCTACAACGTCTACTCGATTCCCTTCGATGGGGGCGACCCGCGGCAGCTGACGCACGCGCCGGGGAGCCACCGCTTCGGTTCGTACTCCGCGGACGGGAAGAAGATCACCTTCTACTCGAATCGCGTGCGTCCCGGGGACCTCTACGGCTTCAACATCTACGTCATGGACTCCTCGGGCGAGACCGAGGACGAGATGGCGAGGCAGGTCACGGACAGCCGGGGCAGCCCGGGGCACCCGACGTGGTCCGCGGACCGCAAGTGGATCGCCTTCGTCGCGAAGGAATACGATTCCACCAGGCAGCAGACCATGGAGGGAAACATCCTCTTCACGAAATATCACCTCTACAAGGTGCCCTCGGGCGGAGGGAGAGAGATCCAGCTCAGCCGCGGCATGGTGGACGGGCAGGCGTTCGAGGACACCTGGCCCTCGTGGTCGCCGGACGGCAAGTGGATTGCCTTCGGAAGGCAGGTCGGGGGAAAGCGGGACGTGTGGGTGCTCGACGTCGCGACGGGGAAGGCGTTCCCGCTCACGACGGCCGGCAACTGCATCAAGCCGACGTGGGCTTTCGATACCAAGTCGATCTACTACTCTTCCATGGCGGGAGACCGGAATGAGGATATCTGGGTGGCGCGCGATCTCACGCTGAAATCCCCCACGCCGCCCAAGAGCGCGACCGCGAGGAAAAGGGCCCGTCCCCGTTCGGCGGTCCACCGGCCCGCCACTCCAACGAAGAAGTAGGGAGTTAGGCCACGTCGCGCATCATCGTCGCGCTCCTGGGTGCGATCGTGATCGCGGGGCCCTCGGTCGGGACGGCGGCCCCCCGCAAGGTCCGTCCGCGCCCGCCGGCGGCCAAGCCCTCGACGCCGGTCATCGTCCCGCAAGTCGTCCTGAACGGTGTCGGTCCCATCGAGTGGAATGCAGCCGTGAACCACAACAAGGGCGACGCCGGAGGAGAGACCCCCGAGTGGTCCGCCCTCCGCGTGCTCGGCGCGCTCGGCACCGAATCGCTCTTCGTCTTCCCGCCGCGCGCGACCCAGCCCACGCTCCTCGCCTCCTGGCCGCGGCAGGAGATGGCGTCGCACTGGGTCCGCATCTTCCCCAAGTACCGCTGGGTCGTCATCGAGACGCTCGCGGATTCTGCGGCCGCCGGCGCCGCGGCTGGGCCGAGCGCCATGGGCGCCGTTCTCGGCTCGGATCCCGCGACGGGCGCATCACTCGCGCGTCGCGCGCGTTTCTACGACACCGAGGGCGCCCTCATCTGGCAAGCGCGCGTGGGATGGGTGCCGGAGGCGCTGGGGCGGGACCTCGTGCTCGCCCGGAAGCCCCCCGCCCGCCGGGATTCCATCCCCCGCCTCAACGTGATGAGCCTTCCCGGCGGCGCGCCGCGCGTCTCGTGGCCCGCGCTCGCGGGCTGGGGCGCGGCTTCCCAGCTCGAGAACTTCCTGGCGGTGAATACCATCGGGCTCGTGGATTCCACGACGGGAACGAGGCAGGACGAGCTTCGGCTTCTCGATCTGGAGGGAAAGATCCTCTGGGCGCGCACCCTCGCGGCCGACCACCGCGATTTCGCGGTCAGCAACTTCGGGGACGTCGCGATCGCGCGGGAGCAGCAGCTCGTCGTGTTCGACCGCACCGGCGCCGAGAAGCTCCGGGTCGCGCTGCCGCGAAACTCGGTCGGGCGCACCGCGATCACTCCCGACGGGCGGTTCGTGCTGGCCGCCAGCAGCTCGCCGGTGGGGAAGCACACCGGGACCGGTCTCTGGATCGCGCTCTACGAGACCACGCGCAAGACCCCGATCTGGGCGCGGAAGAATCTGCCGGTCGAGGGAGGGAAGCTTGCGGAGGTGCTGGAGCTATCCCTCTCGGACGACGCCCAGCGCGCGCTCGTGCGCCTCACGACGGGGCCTGTGTATCTCCTCGGAAGCGATGGGAAGAGGCTCGCCTCGTGGAACTTGGAGCGGATCTCACGCGGCGAATACGATCCCGGATCGGTGCCTCGGCGGACATGGCTTTCGGGTGACGGAGTGCTGGTCGCGTTCACGATGCCGGTCGCGCCCTCACTGGCCGGCGCGCGCGGGTGGCTCTTCCGGGTGCCCCGCTAGCCTCGAACCACGATCGTTCCCGTCATTCCCTTCTTCGCGTGGCTGCCGACGTGGCAGAAGAACCCGTATTCCCCCGGCGTCGTGGGCGTGAACCGCACGTGCTTTGTTCTGTGAAAGCTCATGAAGCCCGCGCCCGCGGATGCCGAGATCCCGGCGTCCGTCTCGAAGCAGGTGAAGTTGTGCGGCACGAAGAAATTCTTGAAGTGGAGCGTGATGTCCACCGGCTTCCCGGCGTCCACGACGATGCGGTTCGGCTTGAAGTAGAAGGAATGCACGTCCACGTCCACCATCTGCACTCCGTGCGCGTCGGTCCGCGCGGTCATCTCGCTCACCGGCAGGTTCGTCCCCGACTTGCCGCATCCCGCGGCGAGTACGGCCGAAGCGAGCACCACTAGTACGGGTACTACGATCTTCCGGAACATTTCGATCCTCCTCACGTTTCGATCGTCTTGAAGACGAGACATGCGTTGGTGCCTCCGAAGCCGAAAGAATTCGAGATCACGGTGCGCACCGGACCCGCGCGACCCACTCTGGGGACGTAGTCCAGGTCGCATTCGGGATCCGGGTGGTCCAGGTTGGCGGTCGGGGGAAGAAATCCCTCGGCCACCGTAAGCGAGGCGATCGCCGCCTCCATGGCGCCCGTAGCGCCGAGCGCGTGGGCGTGGAGCCCTTTTGTCGCGCTCACCGGCACGCGGCGCGCCCTCTCTCCCAGCACTTCCTTGATGGCGAGCGTCTCGACGCGGTCGTTGAGCACGGTCGAGGAGCCGTGCGCGTTGACCGCCTCGATCTCGTCCGTCGTGAGCCCCGCGTCGCGGATGGCGAGGCGCATGGCGCGCGCGGCGTCGCGTCCCTGCGGCTGGGGGGCGGTCATGTGGAACGCGTCGTTGGTGGTGGCGAATCCCACGATCTCGGCGTAGATCCGCGCGTCGCGCCTGAGTGCGTGGGCCAGATCCTCGAGGATCAGGATCGCTGCCCCCTCGGCCATCACGAACCCGTCCCGCCGCGCGTCGAAGGGGCGCGAGGCCTTGGCGGGGTCCTCGTTCGAGGTGGACATGGCCTTGATCACGGTGAACGCGGCGAAGGTCAAAGGCGCCAACGGCGCCTCGACGCCCCCCGCGATCATCGCGCGGGCATCGCCGTTTCGGATGGCGCGGAACGCCTCGCCGATCGCGATGGCGCCCGAGGCGCAGGAATTGGAATTGCCCAGAACGGGTCCGCGCGCGCCGAAGGCGATCGCAACGTTGCAGGCGCCCGCTCCCGCGAACACGCGGGTGGCGAGGCTCGGCGGGACCGAGCGGAGCCCGGATTCCATGAAGGCGACGTGATCCGCCTCGGCGCTCGGCACGCCGCCCAGGGCCGAGCCGATGGTGACGCCCATCTCGGTCTCGGGGACCGCGTGGAGTCCTTCCCCGATGGTGAGCCCGGCATCATCGATGGCGAGCTGGGAGGCGGCGATGGAGAGCTGGGCGAAGCGATCCATCCGGCCCGATCGCCTCGCGGTGAAGAAATTCGCGGGATCGAAGCTCGGAATCTCGCCGGCGATCCGGGTGCGGAGCGCGGAGGCGTCGAAGCGGGTCAGGGGCCCCACGCCGCGGCGGCTCGTGCGCACGCCCTCCCAGAATTCCCGGCGCCCCGTGCCGATGGGCGTGACCACGCCGATGCCGGTGACGGCGACTCGGTGGCGAACGATGGGGGCGATCACGACGCGCGATCCTCACGCACCACGCTACCCTCCGCCGCGGCGCGGAAGCAGCCGAGCGTCTTCTCGACGATGGGCTCGATGAACTCGCGCGCGATGACGCGCTCGGCCAGCCACTCGCCCAGGAGCGGCACCCGGAAGTCGAGGTCGTGCCGGACGCTCGCGCGCGTGCCGCCGCGCTCGGCGGTCAGGCTCCACACCACGTCCATGCCGCGCGTGATCCCGCGCACGTGCCGAAAGCGGATGGTGAGGGCTTCAGGGTCCTGGGTCTGGAGCGCCTCCCAGAAGACCGGGATCATGCCGCGCCTCGCGCTCATGGAGGCGCGGGTCACCCCGTCCGCGCGCTCGAGGATGCGGACGTAGCGGTAGTGTGGCAAGAGGCGTTCCCAGCGGCTCAGATCCGAGACGAGCTCGAACACGTCCCGGGGGGATGCTTCGATCCACATGGAAGCCGTGGAATGCACAGGATCAACGATTACTTCTTGGGTCCCACATGACGCTTCATGCGGTTCGCGACCGTGTCCACTTTGACGCCCAGCTGCTTCGCGATGTTGAGCCAGTCGATTCCTGCCGACCGCATTCCCACAACATCCTCGACCGTCTTTCCGGTCCGGCTCGCGCGCGCGAAGCCGTAGGCCATGGCGATCTCGCCGTATCCCAGGCCCCACGTGTCGTGCTCCGCTGTGAGGGAATCGGCGCTCACTCCGAGCTGCGAGCTGAGGCGCGCCACGACCCGGGCCTCGCCCTCGGGCGTCTTCGCCTCGGCGTCGATGCGCGCCACCGTGCGCTGGATGCGGTGGAGGGCGGACTCGGGGGTGGACTTGACGGGGGCGGGGGTCGCGGCGGCGGCCGGCATGGGCCGCGCGGCGGCGCCGAGAATCCAGCAACCGAACGAGAGCAAGAGCAGGCTTCGGAGAAGGCGACCGGTCATGGAGCGATCCTCCCTGGATTCATGGACGCGCGGATCGGATTTCAGCGAAGAACGGCGACCCTTCGATTCTCCACGCCGTCCGGCGTTTCCGCATGGAAGAAGTAAACACCGCTCCCGACCTCCACGCCATGGTCATCTTTTCCGTCCCATCGGACCACGCGCTCCCCGGCCGGGTAACTCCCTTGATCCAGCGTCCGGACCAATCGTCCGCTCACGTTGTAGAGCTGCACACGCACCGCCCCGGGCCGCGACACGCGGAGGGATAGCGCGGCGCTCCCCCGCGACGGATTCTCGCTCACGAGACGGGCCGTGCTCTGCGGGGCCACCGATCCCAAGGTCAGCTTGGGTCCCCGGAGTCTCGAGGCGGCGAGGCGCACGGCCTTGTCGATCTGAATCACGCCGGCGCCGTAGGTGAGATCGGCCCCATTGTTCGTTCTACCCCAGGGATTGAACGCGGTCGCGCGAAGGATCTCCTCGATCTCGCCCTGGCTCCGGATGCCCAGGGACATGAGGAGCGCCACAGCCCCCGAAACGTGAGGCGCGGCGAAGGACGTGCCGAAATTATCGATGAAGATTCCGAACGAATCGGGTTTCGCCAAGTTGTTGTTGAGCTCGGACTCGCGAAACCGCTTCATGCTGAAGAGGGCAACGCCGTCCTGGATGTGATCGCCGTTCACGTCCAGGAAATCGCCTCCCGGCGCCGAGAACGAGAGCCCCTTGCCGCCGGAGGAGTAGGAAGCGATCCTGTCGTCGACACCCGTCGCCGCGACCGAGATCACGCCGGGATAGCCGGCGGGCAGGCTCAGCTGGGGGAATGTGAAATTACCCGCGGCCGCCACGATGATGACGCCGCGGCCCTGCGCGTACTGGATCGCGTCTTTCAGGGGACGGAAGAAGTCCTTGAGGAATTTCTTCGTCAGGCCGTTCTGGATGAGCTGGTCCATGGGAGGAAATCCCAGGCTCATGTTCGCGATATCGGCGCCCTGATCCGCGGCGTAGCGGATTCCCTGGACGATGGCGGACATCTGGCCGCCGTTGTCGTAGCGCAAGACTTTGATCGGCAGGATGGTCACACCGAATGCGACTCCTGCCGACCCCAGGCCATTGTTCGCCTGGCCGGCCGCGATCGTCGCGGTCATCGTCCCGTGCCCGGCATCGTCGTTCGGGTGATCGTCGTTGTTCACGAAATCGTACCCGGGGAGGAACGGCCCGGGCAGCTCGGGCGAGTGGCGGTACATCGTCGTGCTGGGCATCACAAACCCGCGCTCGTAGTCCGGGATGGCGTGATCCTCGTACGCCACACCCGTATCGAGGCTCGCGAGCACGATCGAGGGGTTCCCGGTCACCACGTCCCACGCGCCGGTCGCGCCCACGTCGCGGAGGTTCCACGTGAGGTCGAATACACGAAACAGCGGGTCGTTCGGCTCGGAGAATCCAGCGGCGTAGGCGTTCGGCGCGGCGTACTCCACGTCGGGCAGCGTGCCCAGGCTGTCGAGCGCGTCGGAGACGGTCATACCCGGCGGGAGCTGCACCTGGGTCAGCCCGTCCGGAGTCAGGGCCCGCTTGAGCGTGGCGCCCTTGCCGCGGAGCGTGCTCATCGCCTTCGCTCTGCTCACGCCGTCCTTGAACTTCACCAGAAGCTCGTCGGGCACGTAGCCCGGCGCGCGCCAGGGGTAAGCCGTCTCGAGGGGCATGACGTTCAGACCCGCGAGAGCCATGGGTGCTGAGAAGGCGACAGCGAGGAGCGCGAAGGGAAGCGCTACGGCGAAGCGAAGTCTCGGCGCGCGGAAACGGCGCGTTGTGCGCGGGACAGACGGGTGAGCCGGTATCACGTGACCCCCACTTGAACTGCCAGCCCTGAGATGTTGAGACGCGGTGAGGAGAAGAGCCGATTCAAGGATGGGGGGGAAAAGCGCGAATCGGTCCGTATCCTGTACATGAGGGTACCACAGGGAGGGCCCGCTAGTCCGGGCGGATGCGTGCCCCGTCCGGCCCGAAGAACAGGGCGCGGCGGGGATCCACCATGAGCCCCACCACGTCGCCGGGCGAGGGCAGGGCGCCGCGCGGCTCGGCCCGGAGCACCTGGCGGCCCGCCTCGGTCCGGAGATGGATCAAGGTCTCGCCGCCGAGGCGCTCCACCCGGTCGACTGTCGCCCGCGCGCTGGCTTCGGCCACGCTGCCCAGTCCCGCGGCCTCCGGCCGGACCCCGAGGGTGGCCGGACCCGAGTGCCCCGCGCTCGAGGCGAGCGCGAAGGTGAATCCCGCCGCCCGGAACCGGGCGCGCCCGTTCTCCGCGACGATCTCTCCCTCGATCAAGTTGATGGCGGGATCCCCGACGAAGCGCGCGACGAAAAGATCGCGCGGGTCGCGGTAGATCGCGTCGGGAGTGCCGACCTGACGGATGCGCCCGCGGTCGAACACCGCGACGCGGTCCCCCAGCGAGAGCGCTTCCTTCTGGTCGTGCGTCACGTAGATGGATGTGGTGCGCGTGAGCCGGTGAAGCCGTGCCAGCTCCTCGCGCAATTCCTGCCGGAGCTGCGCGTCCAGGCTCGAGAGCGGCTCGTCGAAGAGATAGACCCGCGGCCGCCGCACCAGCGCCCGCCCGAGGGCGACCCTCTGGCGCTCGCCGCCCGAAAGCTCGCGGGGGCGCTTCTTGAGGTGCGCGGCGAGCCCCAGGGTCGTGGCCGCCTCGCGCACGCGTTCCTCGATCTCGACGGCGGGCGCCTTGCGCGCGAGGAGTCCGAACGCCATGTTGTCGCGCACCGTCATGTGCGGATAGAGCGCGAGCCCCTGGAACACCATCGCCACGTCGCGATCCTTGGGCTCCAGGTGCGTGATGTCGCGCCCGTCCATGTCGATCCACCCCGAGGTCGGCGCCTCGAGGCCCGCCACGAGCCGCAGCAGCGAGGACTTTCCCGACCCCGAGGG
>JBGPMB010000116.1:0-9463 GCA_041486775.1 Candidatus Eiseniibacteriota bacterium
AGCCCACGTAGCGTTCCTTGTGGAACGCGCGCAGGTCCGGTGCCTTGGCCGCTTCGAGACTGCCCAGCATTTCGTCCTTCGTGGGCGCGTGGTAGGGGTGCCCCGCCGCGAAGGAGGCCTGCGTCAGCCGCTCGAACGCGCGCTGGCGTGTGTCGTCGAAGGCGCGTAGCACATCGGTCTTCATCTCCGCCTTGGCCTTCTTGATCTCCGAATCGGCGAAGGCGGGGGTCTTCAGCTCCTCGGCCAAGGTGGCGAGCAGGAGATGCGCGTCGCGGGAGAGGGAAGAGGCGGTGATCGAGGCCCCGTAGGTGTCGCTCGCGACCGAGATCTGCGCGCCCACGCCGTCGAGGCGCGCGGCGATCGCGCGCTTGTCATGCGCGGTGGTGCCACGCTCGAGCATCATCGCGGTCAGCTGCGGCACGGCGGGCTTCCCGGGCGGATCGTACATGCGGCCGGCCAGTACGATCCCCTGGACCGCGACCGTGGGCACCGCGTGATTGGGGAGCACGTCGAGCGTGATTCCGTTTCCGAGCACCCGGTGGAGCGTGCGCTGGGCGAACGTGGCGTGCGCCGCCGGCGTTGTGCTCTGTCCGCTCGCGGCCGAAGACTCCACCGACCCGCCCGCTCCGGCGCTCTTGTGCGGCGCCTTCTCCTCCGCCTTCGCCGGGATGAACCACCCGACCGTCGCGTGGTCGGGAACGAGGTAGGTCGCGGCCACCCGCTGGACGTCGGCCGTCGTAACGCGCTTCATCGTGTCCACGTAGTTGACGAACCACTTCCAGTTCGCGGAGGCCACCGCCTCGCCGAGGCTGGAGGCCAGCTCGTACGTGCCGTCGCGTCCGCGGATCACCGAGACCTCGATCTGGTTCTTCGCGCGCTGGAGCTCCACCTGCGTGACGCCGTTCTTCGCCACCGCGTAGAGGGCCGCCTTCATCGCGTCCTCCACCTTCTGGTGGCTGACGCCGGGCGCCACGGTGGCGTCGAAGAGGATGGGGAAGGGGTCGCGCAGCGTGTAGTTGTTCGCGCTCGCGTCGGTGGCGAGACCCTTCTCGACCAGGGCCTGGTAGAGCCGCGAGTTGATTCCCGAGCCCAGGATCGCGGCGAGCACGTCGAGCGGGATGAAGTCGGGATGAAGGGAATTCGGCCGGATGTATCCGATCTCCACCAGTCCCACCTGGCCCGTGCGGCGCACCACGGCGCGCCGCTCTCCTTCTTGCGGCGGCTCGACCGTGATGACGGCGGGAATCGGCTTCGAGGAGCGGGCGAAGGCGCCGAACTCGCGATCGAACAGGCGGAGGGCCACGGCCGGATCGAAATCGCCGACGAGAATGGCTTCGGCGTTGTCAGGCCAGAAGAAATCCTTGTAGTGCTGCTTCAGCGTCTCGGTCGAAACGCCCTCGATGTCGGAGCGGTACCCGATGGTGTCCCAGTGGTAGGGATGCGCCTGGATGGTCGCGCCGACCACAGCCTTGTAGAGGGCGGTCGAAGGGTTGTTCTCTCCGATCTCGTATTCGTTTCGCACGACCGACATCTCGGGTTGGCGCTCCTTGTCCAGAATCAGCGCGCGTCCCAGCCGGTCGGCCTCGATCTTCATCGCCAGCTCCAGCTTATCGGCCGGGAGCGTGGAGTAGCCGTTCATCCGGTCGTACCACGTGGTCATGTTCGTGGAGGAGTAGTCGCAGCCGGCCGCGAACAGAACTTCCTGGAAGGTCTTGTGCCCGAGCGCGCGTCCGAAATTCTGGGTGCTCTTGTTGAAGAGCATGTGCTCGAGCAAATGGGCGGAGCCGGTGTTGCCGGGCGCTTCGTTCCGCGAGCCCACGTGGTACACCACCTCGAACGTGATCACCGGGGCCGCGTCGTTCTGTTTCAGGAGGATCGTCATCCCGTTCGACTTGAGCCGGTACTGGGTGATGCCGCCCAGCGAATCGACCCGCTCCACGTTCGCCGGGAGCTTCTCCGACACCGGGAGCTTTCCCGGCGTCTCGTGGGTTCCGGTGCGCCACATGCCGCCCCTCGTCTCATCCGCCCGGGAGGGCGCGGTCGAGACCGCCACGCAAGAGAGGGCCAGGAGGAGCGGGGCAAACCATAGACCAGGACGAAGGCGGGCATGCGATCGGGACGGCATGAACGGAGCTCCTTTCACGCGGGCGTGAAGCGGCGAATCCGGCTTCCGAAAAATGGTAGCGCTACGGGGATTCGAACCCCGGTTTGATGGCTGAGAACCACCCGTCCTGACCCCTAGACGATAGCGCCGACTTCAATTCGGGAGAACATGCTCGATTGTGATGTGGCTGGGGGAAGAGGATTCGAACCCCTGTACCGTGGTCCAGAGCCACGTGTCCTACCACTGGACGATCCCCCAGAAAGGAGGACCAGACTACCATCGGCGCGGAAGGCCGTCAACGCGGACAGGATCATGAGTTACGAGGACTTGAGATGGGACCGGAGCCAGAGGAGGAAGAGAGCCAGGAGCGCCAGGGCAACGACGAGATCGAATCCGCGCGCGATGGTGCGAATGGCTTCCCAGTGCTCGCCCAGCGAGACTCCGATCCAGGCTAAGCCCAGCGCCCAGAGGAACGAGCCGAGAAACGTGTAGATGGTGAACCGCGCCAGGGGAACCCGCGCGGTGCCCGCCGGAAAGGAAATGAAAGTCCGCACGATGGGGAGGAGGCGGGTCCAGAACGCGACCTGGAGTCCGTGACGGTTCAGCCACCCGTTCGCGCGGTCGAATTCACCGATCCGGATCACTCGCCAACGCGAGAGCCGCTCGGCGAGGGGTCTCCCGCCGGCAGCGCCCAGCGCGTAGCCGATCCACGAGCCGAAGACGTTCCCCACGGCCCCCGCCAGCGCCACGCCCCAGAGTGAGAACCGGCCGGTGGACGCCAGGTAGCCCGAGAACGGCATGATGATCTCGCTGGGTAGCGGGATGCAGGCGCTCTCGATCGTCATACACACCACGATCCCCGCGTATCCCCAGCTGGAGATCAGGGCCAGGACGAACTTGGTGATGGGTGCGAGGACCGTCTCGAGCATGTCTCCCTCTAGGGAGCGAATCGCGCGGTGAGAAAGAACACCGCGGCGGAAACGGCGGCGGCCGCCGGGATCGTGAGCACCCAGGCCCACACGATGCTTCCCGCCACCCCCCAGCGCACCGCGGAGAGCCGGCGTGTCGCTCCGACGCCGACGATCGCGCCGGTGATGGTATGGGTGGTGGAGACGGGGACGCCCAGGTGGGTCGCGGTGAAGAGGCTGATCGCCCCGGCGGTCTCGGCGCAGAACCCGCCCACGGGCCGAAGCGTCGTGACGCGGGCGCCGAGGGTGTGCACGATGCGCCAGCCTCCGGAGAGCGTGCCGAGAGCCATCGCGCCTCCGCACGAGAATACGACCCAGGCGGGGACGTAGAAGTGATCGATCTGGTGCGCGGTGAGGAGCAGGATCGCGATGATGCCCATGGTTTTCTGCGCGTCGTTGGCGCCGTGTCCCAGAGAGTAGAGCGCGGCCGAGACGATCTGAAGTCTCCTGAAGAGGCGGTCCACGCGGCTCGGTGCGGTCCTCCGGAAGATCCAGGACACCGCGATCATGTTGAAGTAACCGAGGACCAACCCGGCAAAAGGCGAGATGAAGATGAAGGCAATCGTCTTCCGCACGCCCGGGCCGACGATCGCCCCCATCCCCGCGTTGCAGACCGCGGCCCCGACCAGCCCCCCCACGAGCGCGTGCGAGGATGAGGTCGGGAGCCCGAGCCACCACGTGAGCAGGTTCCAGACGATCGCGCCCGCCAGGGCGGAGAGGATGACGTGGTTCGTCACCGAGTCCGGTGTGACGATCCCCTTGCCGATGGTGGCGGCGACCGCAAGCCCCATGGTGTAGACCGCGATGAAGTTGAACGCGGCCGCCCAGATGACCGCGATCCCGGGCGTCAGAACGCGCGTGGACACGACCGTGGCGATGGAGTTGGCCGCGTCATGGAAGCCGTTCAGAAAATCGAAGAGAAGCGCGAAGACGATGATGATGAGGACGTACGTCGTCATAAAGCTTTGGGAAGAGATCCGGGGTGGCGGGACGTATCCGACGCGTCAGTTGTTCTTGACGACGATGCCCTCCAGGATGTTGGCCACGTCCTCGCAGTCGTCGGTCGTCGCTTCGAGACGTCCATACAGCTCCTTCCACTTGATCAGTTCGCGGAAATCGCTCGCCTGCTCGAAGAGCTGTGCGGTGGTATTCCGGGAAATGAAGTCCGCCTCGTTCTCCAGGTCGTTGATCTTGATCAGATAGGCGGGGATGCTCTTCAAGTCCCGCAAGTGGCTCATCGCGGCCTGGATGGCCAGGCAGGAGCGCACGATCACCGAAACCAACTCGATGGCCTCGGGCGTGACCGCCTTGACCTTGAACAGGGCGAGCCGGCTGGAGACCCCTTCGATGTTGTCGAGCACGTCGTCGAGGCCGGACGCCAGGGCGTGGATGTCCTCGCGGTCGAAGGGAGTGATGAACGTCCGGTTCAGCTTGTCGATGATGGAATGGGTGATGTTGTCCCCGTCGCTCTCCAGCTGCTTGATGTTGCGGGCCTTCTCGTCGACGTTCTCGTAGTGCTCGACCAGCTCGCGGAGCGCATGGGCGGCTTCGAGCACCTTGTTGGCCTGGGCCTCGAAGAGATCGAAGAAGCGGGTCTCGATCGGCAGAAGGCGGAACATGAGGCCCCACTCTATAGCACCGACCGAATCGACGCGACAAGCGGAAAGAACGGTACTTGAGGGAGTTGCGCGTCGCGTGGTAGCGTCGAGACAGATGGCGCGCTCCTTCCGATCCTCCCGCATCCCCGATCTCCTCATTCTCGTGGGTTGCCTCCTGCTCCTGCCGCCGCGCGATGCCCGCGGCGAAAGCGAGATCATCGCCACGCGGCTTGGGCCCTCGTCGCTCTCGGCGCGCTACGGCACGGCGGTGCCGGTGCATCCCGGCGCGCCCGGAGGCAGCTACCTCGTGCCCACCCGGACGGGGATCGAGTTCCGCGGAAGCAGTGCCGTCTCCGACACCCTCTACGGCTCCTTCCGCACGGCCGGGGTGGTGGAGGAAGTGGCATGGACCGGACGCACGGCGTACCTCTTCGCGGGCGATCGCGGCATCGTGGCCGTGGATGCCGGCGACTCCACGAACCTGGTCGCGATCGGCGGGCACGACGATCTGGGCGTGGTCCGGCACGGTGCGTTCGCTCCCTCCAGCGCCACGCTTGCCGCCGCGAACGACCTGGTTCTGTACTTCCTTCGCGAGACCGCTCCCGGGACGCTGGATCGGATCGACACCCGCGCCTACACGGACGGGCGGAAGATCCTCCGCATCCAGGCGCGCGCGGATTCCTTTCTCGTCCTGAGTCTCCGGACGACGCCCACGCTGCGCATGCTGCTCACGCTCTATCGAGTGCGGAGCGGTGCCGCCGCGGCCGAGTCGCTCTGGGAGTTCCAGGTGAACGGACTCCAGGCGCAGGATCTCTGCTGGCCGGACGCGATCGCGTTCATCGCGGTGGGGAACGACGGCATCCTCCCCTTCGACACCGAGACGCGGCTCGCGTCTCCCGCGGTCCTGGTCCAGGGGGGACGATTGGTGCGCGACGTCGACGCGGACGGGTCGACGGTCGTCGCGGTCGGCGAGGCGCGCACGTACGCCCAATTCACCCGAAGCGGACTCAAGGGAAAGACGCTGGGGTCCGAAACGGACCGCCTGGCCACGCTCGATCCGTTCCACGTGACCCTGACGAGCGGGCTCGCGGTGGTCTCGGAGGACGATCAGTCCCCACCCGCCGAGCCGGACGAGGTGGCGAACAGTCTGCTCGAGGTGTACGACGTGTCGCAGCCCGCCCAGCCGGGCCGGACCCAGACCACGGGGCAGGGGCGCGCGCGGCGTGTGGTCTGCAACGGGGAACTCGCCTACGTCGCCGACTACACCGGCGGGCTTCGGATCTACCGGGCGGGCTCGGCGGACACCTCCCTCGTGGGCGTGATGCCGCTCGCCGGGAACGCGCGCGCGTACGATCTCGCGCTCGACGCCGCGCGGCATCTCGTCTACCTCGCCGCGGGGACGGCGGGCGTGCTCCTGGTGGACGTTGCCGATTCCACTGCTCCCGGTCTCGTGAGCTCGCTCACGCTCCCGGGAATCACCACCACGGTCTCGGCCATCGACGCCACGCTCGCGGTCGCGGGCCGTCGCGGTGGGGCCTCCGCCGGCGTCACCTTCTTCGGGGTGGCGAACCCGGCCGCCCCGACGGCGCGCGGAGCCCTCAACTTCCCGTCGGTTCTGGACCCACGCGCTCTCGCCGTCCGCGACACCGTCCTCTTCGTCGCGGATGGCTTCTCGGGACTTCTCTCGGTCGGCTTCGCCAACCCGGACGCGCCGGTGCCGATCGGGGTGCCCAGCGGCCAGGCGGCGCTCGATGTGGATCTCTCCGGGACGAGTCTCGTCGTGGGGACCGCCGCCGATGGCGTCCAGATCGTCGACGTCACCAATCCGGCATCCCCGAATCTGCTCGCCACGGTTCCATCGCCGCCCACGTTCGGCGTCACGCAGCTGGGCCAGACCGTGGTCGCCCTGCTCGGGGACGGCGGCGCCCTTGCGATCGATCTCCGCACACCCTCGGCCCCGCTCGTGCGGGGCGTGATCCAGATCCCCGGCTTCTCCCGCGACGGTTTCTGGACCGGCGACACCCTGCTCGTCGCGGCCAGCTTCGGGCTCGAGCGCTATCGCGCGGGCGCTGTCGTGACGGCCGATCCGGCCCTGAGTCTCTCCGTGGACCCGGCTTCGCTTCTGCCGCGCGTCACGATCGTCTGGTTTCAGACATTGCCTCCCGGAGCGATCGGCTGGAATCTCTACCGCGACTTGGGCAGGGCCGGCGAAGGGCTCGCCACGGCGGCGGGTGTCCGGGTGAACGACTCGCTCCTCGGTCCTCTGGTCCGGGCAGCCGTCGACGACGGGGTTCAGGCGGGAGCCACGTTCCGTTACCGCCTGGAGGCCTTCTTCCCGGACGGATCGTCCCGCAAGGTTGCGGAAGGGGCGATCACCATCGGTGCCAACCCCGCGGTCGGCCGCGTCTATCCAAATCCATACCGGCCTCGGAACGGCCAGCTGCTCCAGATTCCCTATCGCGTGCTCTCGACCGATGGGAGAAAATCGATCGAGCTTCGCGTCTTCGACCTGAGCGGCCGGCTCGTGCGCCGGGTCTCGGGCGCCACCGCCCCCGGAGGCGGGTTCGGCTCGCTGGCCTGGGATGGGCGCGACGACCGAGGGCGCCTTCTCTCGGACGGCGTTTACTTCGTGAACCTCCATGGACCCGGAATCGACGATGGGCGCCAGCTCATTCTGCTCCGCTAGGCCGGGATTCGCCGCCGTCGCGGCCCTTCTCGCGGCGGTCTGCCTCACGGGCGGCATCGCGCGGGGGCAATACCAGAATCCGGGCTCGCCCTCGGAGCCCGAGGCGCAGACGCCGGGGACGAGTCCCGACCGCCCTCGCTTCTCGGTGGATGCCACGCTCCAGATGGGAGAGACCGGCCGCCCCACCGTGCGCCTCGATTACCGCATGAGCCGGAGCGAGCTCCTGTTCGAGCGAACGCCCCCCGCCGGTTACCGCGCGGCCTACGAGGTGCGCGTGATCTTCCTGCGCGCGAAAGGGAATCGGCAGGTCACCGGAGACACCTACACGCGCGAGCTTCGGGCCCTGAGCTACGGCGAGACGCGCCAGCGCGGCGAGGACATCGCGGATCACATCGACTTCCAGGTGCCTCCGGAGAAATACCGCGTCGAGGTAACCGTTACCGACCTGGTCGCCGAACGAGCTTCCGTCACCAGCGTCCCGATCGAGGTGCCATCCGCCCCGCCGGGCCTCGTGTGGTTCTCGGATCTCACCCTCGGCGTGGTCGAGGGGGCGCCGGGCGGCCCGGACGTCCGGGTCACGCCCAATCCATCCCGCCGCTACGGAGACAACATCACGGCCTTCGCCGCGACGGGGGAGATCTTCGATCGCCGCGGGCAGGACGCGGGGGACGCCACGTACCGCCTCTTCTATAAGGTGATGAGCGAGACGGGCGAGCAGATGTTCTCGGCCGATACCACCCTCTCGAGGCACGAGGGAAAGACTTCGTTCCTTCTTCGGCCCCGGCTCGTCAGCATCGGCCCCGGCTCCTACCGATTCACCGTCGCGGTCAACGTGCCGCCCAAGCCGGGGTCCAAGGAGAAAACCTCTACGATCCGGCGCGACAAGAGCTTCGACGTGGATCAATCCCGCGCCACGATGGGGTTTGCCTCGGCGCAATCCGTGGACGTGCTGCGCTACGTCGCCACGCAGCAGGAAGTCGACGACATCGGGAGGCTCCAGGGGGAGGACGCCCGCAAGGCCTACTGGGACGCGTTCTGGAAGCGGCGCGACCCCACGCCGGAGACCCCGGAGAACGAGGCGCGCGACGCCTTCTATCAGCGGGTCCAGTACGCGAACCAGCACTTCGCGACCGGCGGTCCCGGCTGGAAGACCGACATGGGGCGTATCTACATCGTGTACGGACGCCCCGACGAAGTCGTTCGCAATCCCTTCAACTTCGACCGGCCGCCCGAAGAAATCTGGTATTACTACCGCGACCGGCGAACCTTCGTGTTCGTGGATCG
Source organism: Candidatus Eiseniibacteriota bacterium (assembly GCA_041486775.1). Taxonomy (GTDB): domain Bacteria; phylum Eisenbacteria; class RBG-16-71-46; order SZUA-252; family SZUA-252; genus WS-7. Next base: position 8,641 of record JBGPMB010000116.1, read on the forward strand.
TGATGGATTTGGAAGATACGAGCAAGTGGTTACGCCTGCTGGCCCCTAGCCATGTAAGTAATATTCCTTCAATCGTTTAGCCCAAAAACCAACAGATTTGAGTTGACAGCCTGGCATCGGAAAGCCTACGGTGCGCCGAAATTTTTGAGGCCCCATGAGACGGGGAAGGGCAGGGTTTCTGGTTGGTCACGGAAAATCCTCAAGAGACCAAACCGAAAGGGGGTGGGGCAGCGAAGACTTCAGTCTTCAGGTAACGCTCTCCCGATGCGCGGACCCGAATTCGCCATGGATGCGAGGAGTCCGGGCAAGCGACCCCTGAACAAAACGGGGTCACCCAACAAAGGAGGCTATAACAGATGTTTCAGCGCAAGCTGATGGCAGTTTTGAGTCTGGCCGCTGTCGTCGCCCTAACCGCGGGCGAGAGCCAGGCGTCGTTGTCGCGCGTCGAGGGCATGTCACTCGCGGTCCCGACGCTCAGCCAGTTCACCGATGATTACGTGAACATCTACTACTTCCCCGCGTCGGTCGTCCGTCAGAACAACCTCGTTCTGGCCGAGATGGGCAACAACCCGAGCGGTCTCTCGGACTTCGGTACGTTCGCACCCAGCACCGTTGCCTTCGGCGAGCAGAGCTTCACGGTGATCCGGAACTTCCCGCGCTTCGGAGCGATCGCGTTTCAGATGAAGCAGAGCGCCCTCAACAGCTTCAACACGTCGGGCAATCTGAACAACGAGCAGCTCGACGCCATCTGGGGCAAGGGCTTCAGCAAGGCCGATTTCGCCGTCCGTTTGGATATCACGAACTCCAGCGCCGAAGCGACGAC
>JBGPMB010000117.1:0-8998 GCA_041486775.1 Candidatus Eiseniibacteriota bacterium
GGCTTCTGCCCGCATCGTGCGGGCTCGCCAGTATGATCTCGACGGGGAGGTGGTCGCGTGAGGGGTCGGGCCTGGGTCGTGGCACTCGGATGGATGCTCCTCGCGGGCATCGCCCGCGTTCCGTGCGTCGTCGCGGCGAACGCCATGCCCAAGACGCACGGCGCGATGCTGGATTCGGTCGCCGGCATGGTGGCCCTGGATCTGCTCCACGGCTCGCCGATTCCGGCCGGGCGCGCCGTGCGCCTCGCCACACCGGTCGCGGGCGACACGCTGGGCTACCTGGCGCAGCGGGTGGTGGAGCATCTCCGGGCGTCGGGAACGGAGGTGCGGCTCCTGTCCACGCGCGCCACCGCCGAGGCGGGGATGGGCGAGGATCCGCCGGCCAAGGCGCGCATGGATTCCACCGATCTGGATCTCCGTCTCGAGGTCCGAAGCGCGGGCGTCGCCTACGTTCGGGCCCTCCGGAAATTCCCGTTCGGCATCCGAGGCTATGAACGGCTCGCTTCCATGCAGGTCGGCGCGACCCTCGTGGATTGTTCCACCCGCGAGGTCGTGTGGGCGCGATCGTCTTCGGCGCGGGCCATGGATGAAGTGCGCAAGGGGGATCTCAGCTACGCGCAGAGCGGATCGGGAGGGCTCAATCCCGGGCTTCCGCGCGCGGGAGGCGGCACGCGCCTCCTGGAGCCTTTGATCGTGGTCGGGGTGGTCACCGGTCTCGTGGTTCTCTTCTATTCGAATCGGAACTAGGTGGGGGGCAGGGAATGAGCATCGCGGCGAAACGCCACATGCTGCTCGGTCGGGACTTCTTCGAACGTGGATTCTACCAGGACGCCATCCGGGAGCTGCTGGAGGCGGTGAAGCTCAACCCGAATTTTCCGGATCTCCACAACCAGCTGGGCTTGGCGCTGAGCATGAACGGAGACCGGCGCGACGCGGCGGAGGAGTTCCGGCGCGCGCTCGAGTTGAATCCGAACTACGTGGAAGCGCGGTTGAATCTGGCGATCGTGTTCAACGAAATGGGGCAGTACGAGGACGCGCTGCGCGAATTCAGCGTGGAGCGCCTGCGCGAGCACGAGCAGGGTAATCTCTCGCCCGAAGTCCGGTCCTATCTCGCCGAATCCCACATGATGCTGGGCGATACCTACCGCAACGTCGGCCTGCTCGTGGACGCGTCGCAGGAGTACCGGAAGGCGCTGAAGCTCTCCCCGCAATATCTGGACATCAAGAACAAGCTCGGCGCCACGTACTGCGAGATGGGCCTCTTCCAGGACGCCGAGACGGAATTGGAGGAGGCGCTCGCGGTGAATCCGCGCTACGTCGCCGCGCGCGTGACGCTCGGCGTCGTGCTCCTGGCCTCGGGCCGGAAGAGCCGGGCCCGCGAGGAATGGGAGAAGAGTCTCACCCTCGATCCGGAGAACATCCGCGCGAAGGCCTATCTGGACATGCTCGAGAGGGAAGCCAGCACCGAGGGATCCCGCTCCCGATGACCCGCTGGATCGCCAGGGGCCTGATTCTCCTCCCGCTCCTCTCCTGGCTCGGCTGCGGAGGCACCCTTCAGGAAGGAAAGCGGGAAGGATCCCCGGACTTTCCCAAGGCCAAGACGTCGTTCGACCAGGGCAACTACTTGGACGCCATTCCGGACTTCAAGGCCTACATCGAGCAATTTCCGGGCACCGACCGCACCGACGACGCGCTCTACTACCTCGGGCGGTGCTACATCCAGGAGAGGGATTACGCGCTGGCGTCGGCACAGTTCGACCGGCTCCTCCGCGATTTCCCCACGTCGCCCCTTCAGGCGGACGCGCTGCTCGAGCTGGCTCGATGCGACGATCTGCAGAGCCATCCCGCGCCGCTGGATCAGGCCGAGACGCGGCAGGCGTTGACCCGCTACAACCAGTTCGTGGAGCAGTACCCGGACCATCCCAAGATCGGAGAGGCGAAGGCGCGCGTCCACGTGCTCCGCGACCGGCTCGCGGAGAAACTGCTCCGGAGCGGACGTCTCTACAACAAGCTCCGCCGCGTGAAGGCCGCGGAGTTCTATTTGAGAAAGATGCTCGCGGACTATCCGGAATCCCAGTGGGCGCCGGAGGCGACACGGCTTCTCAGCGAAGTGCTCGCGCGGCAGGGGAGAAAGGCGGAGGCGGAAGAAGTGCTGAAGAACTCCGCGCCCACGTCCGGGCAGGAGCCCAAGCACAAGCCGGACGAGCGGCCCCGCGGGCTCCAGGCGTCCGAGGCGCCCGGGTGAGCCGCGTCGGCGTCTTCGGCGGAACGTTCGATCCCGTCCACAACGGGCACCTCATCATGGCTCAGGAAGCAGTGGTCCGGCTGAAGCTGGACCGGATGCTCTTCGTGGCCGCGAACCGGCCCTCCCACAAGCGCGTGCCCGACCTGGCCGACGTCGAGCACCGAATCGCGATGCTGCGTCTCGCGACCCGCGGGAACCGCTGCTTCGAGGTGTCGCGCGTCGAGGCGGACCGCGGCGGATTCTCCTACACCGTGAGCACGCTCGAGACGCTCCGGCGTTCCATCCGGGGCGATCTCTTCTTTCTGATGGGGCAGGACAGCCTCGCGGACTTCGCGAGCTGGCGGGAGCCCGACCGCATTCTCGAGATGGCCCGCCTTGTGGTGTTCCCGCGCGGCGAGGGGGACATGCCCTCGCTGCCGCCGTCCTTGCGCCGCCGCGTCCTGTACGTGAAGCCGCCCCGCATCGGAATCAGCTCGACGGAGATCCGCCGCCGGTTTCGGCGCGGGCTCCCGGTGCGCTACTGGACTCCCGACCTCGTTCTCCGCTACATGACCCTCCATGGCCTCTACGGCACCGGAACCCGGCGGCGCTAGGGAGCTTCTCTTAGTCGACGGATCGGCGCTCCTGTACCGGTCCCACTTCGCCTTCGCCAGAAACCCGCTCAAGAACTCGAAGGGGGAGGTCACGAGTGCTATCTACGGCTACCTGAACACACTCCTTCCGCTCCTGGAAGAGGGGCGCCGGCGATACGTGGCGGTGGTGTTCGACACCGGGGCGCCGACGTTCCGCCACCGGGAGTACGCCGCGTACAAGGCCCACCGCCCTCCGATGCCCGAAGATCTGGCGCGGCAAATACCCAAGATCCGCCAGGTGCTCCGGCTTCTGGGTGTCCCGATCGTGGAGCAGGATGGCGTGGAGGCGGACGACATCCTGGGCACGCTCGCGGTCGAGGCGGCCCGAGCCGGCGTCGACGTCAGGATTCTCACGAGCGACAAGGACTTCTATCAGATCGTCTCCGACAAGATCCAACTCTTCTCCCCCCGAGCGCGGGGCGAATCGGTGGAGACGATCGATCGCGCGGCGGTTCGCGCCCGCTTCGGTGTGGATCCCGAGCAGATGGTCGATCTCCTGGCGCTCATGGGGGACGCGGTGGACAACGTGCCCGGGGTGCCGGGCGTGGGAGAGAAGACCGCGAAAGAGCTCATCGCGGCCCACGGTTCCCTGGACCGGCTCTACCGTTCGCTCGATGCGGTGCCCCGGGAGTCCCTGCGCGAGAAGATCCGGGACAACGAGGGGAAGGCGCGTCTCTCCCAAAAACTGGTCACCATCCGCACCGACCTTCCGCTCGATTTCCACTGGCAGGAGCTGGAGCGGACCCCCGCCGACCTTCCGGAGCTGGTTCGCTTGCTGGACGAGCTGGAGTTCCGCGCGTTCCGGAAGCGGTTCGCGGCGGAGCTCGAAGCCCACGAGCCTACGGAGCTCTTTCCGGAGTTCGTGGCGCCGGCCGCGGCGGCGCCCGTGCCGCCCATGGCCGCGCGGCCGGACCGGCCGCCCCTCGGCGACTATCAGGTGGTGGGGACCCCCGCGGCGCTGGAGGCTCTCGCCGTGGCACTCCGCGAGGCTCGCGACTATGTCGCGTTCGACACCGAGACCACGAGGCTGAACCCTCTCGAGGCGGATCTGGTGGGAGTCTCCGTCGCGCTTTCGCCGGGGCGCGCCTACTACATCCCCATCGGCCACGAGGGCGGCGGGAACATGGACCATGACTTGGTCCGCGCGGCGCTTCGGCCTTTCTTCGCGGATCCGTCCAAGAAGCGGGTGGCGCAGAACGCGAAATTCGACTGGCACGTGCTGCACCGCTTCGGAGTTCCGATCCACGACGTGGCGCTCGACACCATGCTCGCGGCCTCGCTGGTCGAGCCGCTCCAGCCCAAGAACATCGACTATCTCGCGCGCACGCATCTCGGCGTCGAGAAGATCCCGACGCAGTCGCTCCTCGGAGCGGGGCGCGACCAGATCACCATGGCCGCCGTCTCGATCGACCGGATCGCCGAGTACTGCTGCGAGGATTCCGACGTATGCCTGAGGCTCACCCCGCTCCTCGTGCAGCAGCTGGATCGCATGGGTTTGGCGACGCTCATCCGGGACGTGGAGATGCCCATGCTCGGGGTCCTGGTGCGGATGGAGCGCGCGGGGGTGAAGATCGACGTGCCCCAGCTCCAGGCCATGTCCCGCGAGATGGGGGAGCTGTGCCTCAAGCTGGAGGGCGAGATCCAGGAGGCCGCGGGGGTTCCGTTCAACGTGAACTCGCCCCGGCAAGTGGCTGAAATTCTGTTCGATAGGCTGAAGCTTCCCAGGGGGCGGCGCACCAAGGACGGCTACTCGACCGACGTGGAGGTGCTCGAGGGACTGGCACCCCACCACCCGCTCCCGAAGCTCCTGCTCGAGCACCGGCAGTACCAGAAGCTGAAGAGCACCTACCTGGACGCCCTGCCCAAGTTCGTGAATCCGGAGACCGGACGCGTGCACGCCACCTTCCATCAGACGGTGGCGTCGACCGGCCGTCTGAGCGCGAGCGACCCCAATCTTCAAAACATTCCCATCCGGTCCGAGGAAGGCCGCGCCATCCGCAAGGCCTTCATCGCGGAAGGCGAGGACGGACTGCTCGTCTCGTTCGATTACTCGCAGATCGAGCTCCGGCTGATGGCGCATTTCTCGGGCGACCCGGTGCTGACCGAGGCGTTCCGCACGGGCGGCGACGTGCATCGGACCACCGCGGCCCGCCTCTTCGGCGTCGCTCCCGAGGAGGTCACGTCCGCGCAGCGGGCGCAGGCCAAGATCGTGAACTTCGGCATCCTCTACGGCATGGGACCCGTGCGGCTCGCGCGCGAGCTCGACCTCTCGCGCGCTCTGGCCACGGCCTTCATCGAGGAGTACCGGCGCACGCTGTCCGGCGTGGCCACCTACATCGACCACATGCTGGCGCTGGCGCGTCAGCGCGGCTACGCCGAGACGATCTTGAAACGGCGCTGGCCGCTCCCCGCGCTCCACGAGGACGGGTCCCGCCGGGCGGAGGCCGAGCGCGTGGCCGTCAACATGCCCATCCAGGGCTCGGCCGCGGATCTCATCAAGGTCGCGATGGTCCGGATCGACGCGCTGCTCCGCGACCGCCCCTCGATGAAGTCGCGCCTCATCCTCCAGGTGCACGACGAGCTCCTCTTCGAAACGACGCAGGAGGAGTTCGAGCCGCTCGAAGCCATCGTCCGGGACGTGATGGAGCAGGCCATTCCCCTCCGCGTTCCTCTCGAAGTGCATGTGGGCCACGGAAAGACTTGGGCGGACGCGCACGGGTGAGTTAAGTTGGGCGGATGCTCCGTATCGGAGTGACCGGTCCCATGGCCTCGGGCAAGACCGATGTCGCGCGACGCTTCGTAGAGCGTGGGGCGGAGTTGATCGAGGGGGACGCGCTGGGATGGGAGGTCCTCCGCGAGCCTGAAATCCGCCAGCGGGTTTCCGTCCTGTTCGGAGCGTCCGTCCTCGCGGCGGACGGGAGCGTGGACCGGCGCGCCCTGGGTCGCATCGTATTCGGGGACGCCTCCGAGCTGAACCGGCTCAACGCGCTGGTTCAGCCGCGCCTTCTGCGCCGCGTGCGCGAGGCGCTCGACGGAGCCCGGGGCGAAGGCGTCCTGGTCCTGGACGCGGCACTTCTCGGGTCGTGGAATGTGGCGCCCGAGCTGGACGGGGTCGTGGAAGTCACCGCCCCGGCGGAAACGCGGATCGCGCGGCTCGCGGCGTTCAAGGGATTTCCGCAGGCCGAGGCGCGCGAGCGGGTGGAGGGCCAGAGGCTCCCGCCGTTGCGCGGCGCGCGGCGGCTGTGGCGGATCGAGAACGCCGGAACGCGCGCGCAGCTCCTGAAACGAGCGGATGAAGTGTGGGGCGAGATCGAGGGCCTTCGATCCGGGGCCCGCAGCGGATAGAATCATTCGAGGAGGATTGTTTCGATGGACCTGCTTACCACGAAGAAACGGCTCGAAGACGGACGCCAGATCCTGGCGGAACTTCGGAGCTATCTTTGACGTCGATCAGCGCGAGCGGCACGCCCGTGAGCTGGAGGCGAAGATGGCCGCGCCGGATTTCTGGAGCGATGCCGAATCCGCGCAGAAGGTCGTCACGGAGCTCAAGTCCCTGCGCCGCGTCTACGAGCCCTACCGCGAGCTGGAGAAGGAGGTCCAGGAGGCCGAGGGTCTGATCGCGCTGGTCGAGCAGGAGCCCGACGAGTCGCTGGCGTCGGAGCTGGACCGCCAGTCGAAGGATCTCCTGCCCAAGATCCAGGCCCTGGAGCTGCAGAGCCTCCTCTCGGACGAGAGCGACCAGCACGGCGCGATCGTGACGATCCATCCCGGCGCGGGCGGGACCGAATCGCAGGATTGGGCCGAGATGCTCTACCGCATGTACACGCGGTTCCTCGAGCGGCGCGGCTTCCCTTCCCAGGTGCTCGACCTGCAGCCGGGGGAGGAAGCGGGAATCAAGGACGCCACGGTCGAGGTGGACGCCCCCTTCGCCTACGGATACCTCAAGGCCGAGCGCGGCGTGCACCGGCTGGTGCGCATCTCCCCCTACGACGCCAATCACCGGCGTCACACCTCGTTCGCCTCCGTGTTCGTGTATCCGCTGGCCGAAGGGAACGGGGATATGCAGATTCCCGAGGGCGATTTGCGGATCGACACCTATCGCGCGAGCGGGGCGGGCGGGCAGCACGTGAACAAGACCGAATCGGCGATCCGGATCACCCATATCCCGACCGGGATGGTCGTCACGTGCCAGAACGAGCGCTCGCAGCACCGGAATCGGGATTCCGCGATGAAGATTCTCAAGGCGCGCCTCTACGCGCTCAAGATCGAGGAAGACAAGAAGAAGCAGGAGACGATCACGGGAGGGAAGAAGGACATCAGCTGGGGCAGCCAGATCCGGTCCTATGTCTTCCATCCCTACACGCTGGTGAAGGACCACCGCACCGACCTCGAGATTCGAGACGTCCAGCGCGTCATGGACGGGGACCTCGATTCCTTCATCGACGCCTACCTGAGACTGAAGGAGACCAAGTGAGCCCGGTGAATCCGCAGATCTTCCGCGAATACGACATCCGCGGCATCGCCGACCGCGACTTGACGGACGAGGCCGTGCGCGAGGTCGGCCGCGCGTTCGCCCAGCGCATGAGGGAAAGGGGCAAGGGCGTGATCGCGGTGGGACGCGACGTCCGGCTCTCCTCGCCCCGCATCCGGGGCGCTCTGGTCGAAGGCCTCCTGGACCAGGGGGCGCGCGTGATCGACGTGGGACAGGTGCCCACGCCGGCGCTCTATTTCGCGATCCTTCACTTCAAGGCGGACGGCGGTGTGATGGTGACGGGGAGTCACAATCCCATCGAGTACAACGGGCTCAAGCTCTCGGACGGTATCTCCTCGCTCCACGGGCCGGAGATCCAGGACCTGCTCGGCCGCCTGGGCCAAGCCGGGGTGCTTCCGAAGCGCGGCACGGTCGAGACGAAGACGGTCGATGAAGCGTATCTCCGCGATCTCCGCTCGCGCATCACACTCGAGCGTCCGCTGCGCGTCGTCGTGGACCCGGGGAACGGCGCCGCGAGCATCCCGGGGCCCGCGTTCCTTCGCGCGCTCGGCTGCGAGGTCGACGCGATCTTCGCCGAGCCGGACGGGCGCTTCCCGAACCATCTGCCCGACCCGACCGTTCCCGAGCTGATGCGGTCTCTGCAAGAGCGGGTTCGCGAGACCCAGGCGGATCTCGGGATCGGGTTCGACGGCGACGCGGACCGGATCGGCGCCGTGGACGAGAAGGGGCGCCTGCTCTACGGCGATCAGCTCCTCGCGCTCTACGCCGCCGATGTATTGAAATCCCATCCGGGCGAGCCGATCATCTTCGAGGTGAAGTGCTCGCAGGGGCTGGTCGAGTGGGTACAGGCGAAGGGCGGCGTGCCCGTCATGTGGAAGGCGGGGCACTCGCTCATCAAGGCCAAGATGCGGGAGACGAAAGCGCCGCTGGGGGGCGAGATGTCCGGGCACATGTTCTTCGCGGACGAGTTCCCCGGCTACGACGACGCGCTCTACGCCGCGGGGAGGCTCCTGCGCCTGCTCGCGTCCGAGAAGCGGACCCTGTCCGCGCGCGTGGACGAGCTGCCGCAATCGCGCTATGTGTCCACGCCGGAGCTTCGCCTGGACTGTACGGACGAGCGCAAATTTGCTATCGTGGATGCTGTTCGCAAGCACTTCGCCGCCCGCTACGACGTCATCGACATCGACGGTGTGCGGGTTCAGTTCGGCGACGGCTGGGCCTTGATTCGCGCCTCGAACACGCAGCCCGTTCTGGTGGCGCGCTTCGAAGCGGTGAGCAAGGAAAGGCTTCAGGCGATCGCGCGTGAGGTGTACGACGTGCTCGCCCAGTTTCCCGAGGTGAAGGTCCCCGCGCTGCAGATGTAGCGCTCCTACCGCTCGGGCTCTACATGGCCACCGCGAAACCGTCCCGACTCCTTCAACTCGGTGGCCTGTCGTTGGGCCTCGGGCCCGCATTGGCGGCGGTCATCCTTGCGGTGCCATGCCTCGGGTATTCCTTCCTGTACGACGATTTCGATTTTCTTTCCGCCGCGCACGCTTCGCGCCCGGGCTCTTTCTTGCCGGATCCGCGCTCGCTATTCTATCGACCCCTCTCGCGCGAGGCCTGGTTCGGTGCGATAAGCCTGCTCCA
>JBGPMB010000118.1:0-8930 GCA_041486775.1 Candidatus Eiseniibacteriota bacterium
AGAAAGCGCTTCCGCGATTCCTCGAAGAGACCGTGATCCGCGAAGCGGTCGGCCAGCTTGTAGATGAATTCCGGATCGCCCTTCTTCGCGGGCTCCTGCGCGACCACCGAGGCGAGCGTGTTCCGACCCGCGAGGTAATCCTCGATCTGGGAGATGAATTCCGGCGCGCGGCTGTAACCCACGACGCGGTCCATCTCCCCACCCTTCTCATCCAGAACGAGGACCGTGGGATAGTTTTCGACGTGATAGCGCGCCGCCGTGACCGTGTCCACCTCGGCGTTCATGCGAGCCATGGTGAAGCGCTTGCTGTATTCGATGAACTTGGGGTCGGTGTAGGTGGTCTCGTCCAGAGCCGTACACCACTCGCACCAGTCCGTGTACATGTCGAGGAGAATGGGGCGGTGATGGGCCTGCGCGTCGGCCAGCGCCGCGTCGAACGCCTTGTTCCAGGAAATCCCCGCCGGCACGGCCGGCACGGGCTTCTTGGCCTGCGTACAGCCGACGGCGAACAGGGACCCCACGAGCGAGACGACCATCCAGTTCCGAGCGCGCGAATTCATACGGACGAGATGATCCGCCGCCCCGTGGGGTCAAGTCAAGGGTGGGCTTAGAAATGGCTGGCCCCGCGACGGCGCCGCTCCCTATCATGATGACCGTGAGCGCCTGCCATTTCTGTGCGACGTCGCTTGATCCCAGGATGCGGATCGTCAAGGACACCGAGTGCCCTTCGTGCGGGCGGGATCTGCACGCCTGCGTGCAGTGCCGGCATTTCGATCGCACCGCCCACAACATGTGCCGCGAGTCCCAGGCCGAGTGGGTCACCGATCGCGAGAAGCGAAACTTCTGCGATTACTTTTCGCTGAGTCAGAACCCAGGAAAAGGGGGCGCCCCCGCCAAGGGGAACACCGCGGCGGACCGCGCCTCCACGGCCCGATCGAAACTGGACCAGCTCTTCAAGACCAAGGAGCCTGATACCGAATGAAGCTCAACGTGCTCGTCTTCGGACCCCACCCCGACGACGCCGAGATCGGCTGCGGGGGCCTCTTGCTCAAGATGAAGGATCTGGGTTACGCGACCGGGATCGTCGACATGACCCGTGGCGATATGGGCTGGGGCACGCCCGAAGAGCGGGACCGGGAGTGCGATGCCGCGGCGAAGATCTTGAAAGTCGATATCCGTGTGAACCTGGATCTCGGGGACAACCGGATCGAGGACACATTCGAGAACCGGTGCACCGTGGCCGCCATGATCCGGAAATATCGCCCGGAGATCCTGTTCGCGCCCTACTACGACCTCCCCATCGGGCGCGGACTCGGGCACAACGACCACTGGAAGACCGGAATTCTGGTCTCGCAGGCCTTCAACCTCGCCCACCTGGCAAAGGCCCCGGTCGAGGGCGAGCCCTTCCAGGCCAAGGCGATCTATTACTACTTCATTCCTCCGGGGATGAAGCCCACGTTCACCGTGGACGTGTCGAAGTATTTCAAGGAATGGATGGAGGCGCTCTCGGTACACCGGACTCAATTCCACAACCCCGAGAAACCCAAGCCGACCGCTCCCCTGCCCGAGCTCGCCGACTACATCGGCAATCTATCCCAGAGCCACGGGTGGGCCATCGGGGCGAAGCACGCGCAGTCCTACCTCTCGGTGTCGCCGCTGCGGATCAATGACCCGATGGAGTTGGTGAAAGAGATTCACCCCAGACCCTAGCCCAGCGGGAGGCCCTGCATGGGGCGGTACCTCGTGATCTTCGCGCTCGTAATCATCCTTCCGATCGCCGCGCTGGGTGTCCTTGCGTTGACGGGACACCTGTCGTTCCGCGCCACCGCCACGCCCTCCTGGATCGAGACCGCGATCGCGTCGCGCGCCGTCGACGCGTACCTCGACCGCGAGGCCCGCGGAATGAAGAACCCCCTGAAGCCCACCGACGAGGTCCTGCTCGCGGGAGTGAAGACGTACAAGAACAACTGCGCCGGCTGCCACGGGAGCCCGGGCAAAGCCAGCGAGTGGGGCACGAAGAACTTCTATCCTCCCGTGCCGCAGTTCGCGGATGAGCCTCCGGACATGCCCCCTCCGCAGATGTTCCTCGTGGTGAAACACGGGATCCGTTACACGGGGATGGGAGGTTGGAATGGTGTGGCGAAGGACGAGGAGATCTGGACCGTCGTGACCTTCCTGAGCCGTATCCACGACCTGCCGCCCTCGGTGAGCGCCGCGTGGACGGCGCGGGCGGGAGGCTAGACCTTCTTCACCTTCCTCTTCGGCCTGGTGGCGAGATACCGCTCCAGATCCTCGGGGGTGCGCAGCAGCACCTTCTCGGCGGAGCCGGCGTAGCGCTCGCATTCGGCGGGATCGTAGTCGCGGCAGATGTCCGGGCGCAGCGCGTAGTGGTGGCACTGCCCCTCGACCAGCCACTCGCAAGGCGTGTCGAACTGGATGAGCCAGTCCCCTTCGTAATCGATCATCACCGAGATGTTCTTGTGCAGGATGTACCAGCGGATGTTGTCGAAGTCGCGCTGGGTGGTCGGCTTGTCGATCTGGATCGAGACGTACCGGCAGCAGTGATCGCAGCCCTCGCAGGGATTCCCCGCGGGCAGGGCGGTACGGCCGTCGGGTAAGAGCGGCAGTCCGATCGGGGGCCGGGGCGGCCTCAGGGGCTCCTTCCCCTCGCGATCGATCGGAGCGTGCGGGTCCGCGCTCAGATGGGCGGGTGGCTTCTTGCGCCTGTCGTTTCCTCTTCTACGCTCGTGCAATGGTCACCTCGTCAATCGGCGGCGCACAATGGGCCTGGTCTTCGAGCGGCGCTCGACCTCCCGAAATCCCGCCTTCTCGAACGCAGAGAGCAAGCCTGTGTAAACCCATGGACTCGACGCGCGGGCGCCCCGCGTGTCGGTGGGATAGCCCTCGAGAATCTTCGCGCCGTGTTTCCGCGCGTACTCCGAGGCCGCGCGCAGCAGGTCCACGGTGAGCCCCGTTCCCCGGTGCTCGCGCGCGACGAAGAAGCAGGTGACCGACCAGGGTCTTTGATCGTCCACCGGGGCGAGCACCTTGGAAAATTCCAGGCGGACGTAGTCCTCGCGCGGCGCGAAGGCGCACCAGCCGACCGGCTCTTTCCCGACGTAGGCAAGAAGCCCTGGCGGCGGGCCCTTCATCACGATCCGCCGGAACGCCGCGCGGTTCTTGCTCCCCCAGCCGCCCGAGTAGGCCTTCCCCCGAGCGCGCCAGAACATGCAGAAGCAGCCGCGGCAGATGCTGTTGGTATCGAAGAGCCGTTTGAGGTCCGGCCATCGGCTCGGGGTCAGCGGCTTGATGGCGAGCTTGGGCGCGGCTATGAGTCCCTCCAGATCGGAAGTGTGCAGACGATGAGCATCTGCCCTTCCTCGTTCTGGTCGAGCGTGATGTCGACGGCCCGGCCGTCCGGCGAATGGCGCGCCGCGTTCTCGAGCAGCGTGGTAATCATCTCGAGCAACTGCTCGCGGTCGCCCCGCACCGGCCGCACGTCCGGCGAGACATTCAGCTCGAATTGGATACTGCGCGCCCGCGCCGCGGGCGACACCGCCGCGATCGCCTCCTGGACGAGGGGAAAGAGGTCCACGCGCCTCTGCCTCGCCGGGCGGCGATCGCGCCTGTGCGCATCCTCCCGCGAGGCGTGCCCTTCCCCTTCGAAGGTCGCCCCCGCGGCGCGCTGCACCATCTCCACTCGATCCAGGGCGTTCTCCACCTCGGAGCGCACCGCGTAGAGGAGCTTCAGATCCTCCTCGATGAAACGCCGCTCGGATTTCTTCTCGCCCACGAGGATCCCGCCGAGCGACCGCCCCTCCACCGAGAGCGGTACCGCGAGCTTGAACCCGGCGCCCGAGAGAACCGCCGGGAAATCCAGCGTCTCGAGGTCGGGACGGCTGGTGCTCTGCGGCGCGGCCAGGAGCCGGCGCGAGTCGCCGTTCGCCGCCTCCGACAGGACCATCTCATCCGCGTCCGCATTCTCCACCGGCCCCGCCGTCACCAGCGAATCGCCCCGTCGCGCCATCACCACCGCCGCCTCGGGCCCCAGCTGCTCCTCGACGAAATGGCGGCTCAGCTCGGCGATTTCCTCCTGGCTCGCGGCGCCGCGCACCGCGTCCTGAAACGCGACGAACGCACGGGCGTAGTCGTACTGGGTCTTGTAGAGCGTCCGGTCCACCCAGTTCCCGATCCAGCGGCGCGCGGGCGTGTAGAGGATCACGGGTAGCGCCACCGCCACTACTTGCAGGAACACGGCGTAGCGGGCCGCGTGCTCCGAGATCCACTTCGCGGGGGCCACGCCCACCAGGAGATACACCGAGGCGAGGCCGACCGTCAGGGTCCCGTAGATCACGGTCCTCCTGATTATGATGTCGATGTCCAGGAACTTGAACCGCACGACCGCGCAGGTCAGCGCGATCGGGACCGCGAGCTCGAAGAGTCGATCCAGCTCCGGCGGTATCCCCGAGGTAACGTCCAGCAGCCTCGGGACGGTGCGGAGGAGCACGTACGGCAGGGCGCCGATGGTGAATCCCCAGAGGAGCCACCTGATCTGCTCGCGCTCGCGCGCCAGCTCCAGCTTCCGGCCGCTGCGGTAGAGCGTGAGGCATCCCAGGGCGACCGAGGAGGCCAGGAACCAATCGGCGAGCAAGCGCGACCAGGCCATCCCCCGCCACACCTCGGGCCGCGGGTCGGCGAAGTAGCGGAAGACGGTCGCCACCTGCCACACGACGAGGATCCCGGCTCCGATCCAGAGGGCGCGCATGAGCCGCGGGTGCGCCTCGAGAAGCTTGCGCGAGCGCGGGAACCCCTGGGTCATGCGGAAGAGGAAGACCGGCACGGCGGTGAGGCAGACGATCCGGATCACGGGGAAGAGCCACCCCGTCCACGAGGAGGAACGCGGGAAATAGAGCCCGTGGATCATGGTCGCGACGCCGTACAGGAGCGTGCACCAGTAGAGGTCGCGCATCGGGCCCCGCTCGGCGCGCGGCGCGAATACCAGGAGGCTGACCGCGAGGAAGGCTAGTCCCTCGAGGAGTATGACCCCGAAGTGGAACGTGGAGATCTGCGGCGCGAGGCGCCCCCGCACCGCCCCCGCGTCGGAGCGGATCTCGACGATGGAGCCCGCGGGGCGCGACTGGGCCAAGAAGCGAAGCTCGGCGGCGGACCCGGCCACGGCGGGGCCGAGGCGCGCGGGGTACAGGATGGGGTTGGTGGGATAACCGGGCGGCGGCTCGGAGAGCGTGAGGAGGCCTTGCATCCCCCACAAACCGATCGCGAGACCCAGCGCCGCGATCGCGAAGAAGGGCCATCGTCGCCGAAGGGATTCCGCCGCCATCGGGCCTCCGGGTTGGGTCAGTCAGCCTCCGGTTGGTGTCTGCCGGTAATCTAGTGCATCACTTGTTTCATTGAAAGGGCGCCGTGTTGGACTAGACTGACCGGCCCTGGGACAAACCCAGGCCCCCATGGCGAAAACCAGACCCAGGAAGCCTTCCCGCAAGAGCCCGGAGCCCGCACGAGCGTCGCGTGACGTGAGCCGGCTCCTGTGGCTGGCCGCCCTTCTCTTCGTCACCTACCTCGTCTACATGCCCAGCCTCGACAACGCGTTCACGAACTGGGACGACAACTACTACGTCACCGAGAACGCCGTCGTGGCGCACCCCACGCTGCATGCGCTCCTGACGACGCCCCTGGGCGGGAACTACCACCCGCTCACCATGGCCTCGCTGGCGCTGAACTATTACCTGTCGGGCCCGCAGCCCTTTTCCTATCACTGGCTGAACCTCCTCTTCCACGTCGCGAACACGGCGCTCGTGTTCTTCTTGGTCTGGAGGCTGTCGGGCGGGAGGCTCTGGACGACGGTGGTCACCGCGCTCTTCTTCGGCATCCACCCCATGCACGTCGAGTCGGTCGCGTGGATCTCCGAGCGGAAGGATGTCCTGTACGCGCTCTTCTATCTGCTCGCGCTGTTGGCGTACCTCCGCTACGTGGGGACGCGGCGAATGGTGTGGCTCGGGGCGACGTGGGGCGCGTTCGTGCTTTCGGTCGCGTCGAAGCCCGCCGCGGTGGTGCTTCCCCTCACGCTGCTCGCCGTCGACTACTTCAAGCGGCGGTCGTTCCGGGGGCGGGGCGTCTGGCTGGAGAAGGCTCCGTTCTTTGCCGTCTCGGCGGCGATGGGCGCGCTCACGGTCGCGGCCCAGAAGGCGGCCGGCGCGGTCGCGGCGCCGCAGCAGTGGACCTTCGTCCAGAAGATCCTCTTCGCCTCGTACGGAACCGTGATGTACGTCGTGAAGCTCTTCCTCCCGTTCCGGCTCTCGGCGATCTATCCCTACCCCACCGTCGAAGGCGCCCCGCTCGGCGCGCAGTACTATGTCGCGTTCGCGGCGGTGGTGGTTCTCCTGCCTCTGGTGGTGTTCTTGTTCCGGCGCAATCGCGCCGTCTTGTTCGGGCTCGCGTTCTTCTTCATCAACATCGTGCTGGTTCTGCAATTCTTCAGCGTCGGGCAGGCGGTCATGGCGGATCGATACACCTACCTCCCCTACATCGGGCTCTTCTTTGCCTTGGCCTGGTGGCTGGACGAGCGCCCGGGACCGCGGGTCGCCGGCGTGCCGGTGCGTCAGGCGTTGGGTGTGGTGTTCGTGGCGCTGGCGGTTGTTTCGCTGGTCCAGACCTGGCGGCGCTGCGACGTGTGGCAGAACTCGGGCACGCTCTGGAACGACGCGATCGCGAAATATCCCGGGCAGGTGGTGGACGCGTACAACAACCGCGGCTACTACTACCTCGCCGAGAGCCGCTACCCCCTGGCCCTCGCGGACTTCAACGAGGCGATCGCGCTCAATCCGAAGGTGGCAAGGGTCTGGGTCAACAAGGGCAGCGTGTTCGCGGAGGAGAACAAGAACGATTCCGCCTACGTCTGCTTCGCGCGCGCGATCGAGCTGAAGCCCGATTATCCCGAGGCGCTGAGCAACCGGGGCGGCATCCGCTCGCGCCGCGGAGATCTCGCGGGCTCGATCGCGGATTTCTCCCGCGCCATCGAGCTTCAACCGACGTTCCGCGACGCCTACAACAACCGGGCACTCGTGTATTTCAAGATGGGCGAGTACGAGAAGGCCGTCGCCGACCGGCGGCGCGTCATCGGGCTGGATCCCAAGAATCCGATGAATTACGTGCAGATGGGCTCGATCGCGCTCGCGCTGCAGCAGCTGGGGCGATCGCAGGAGGCTGTGGCGGCGTACGGCGAGGCGATCGACGCCGCGCCTGCGACGGACCATCAGCGGCTGAGCGGCTATTACTTGCGGAGAAGCCAGAGCTGGTGGGCATTGCACGATAGCGAGCACGCGCTCAACGACGCGCAGAACGCGGCGCGGTTGGGCGCGGCGGTGGATTCGACGTATTTGAGGAAGTTGGGGGCACCCTAGCGCAGCTCCGCGATCAACCCGTCGAGGTCGAGCGGCGCGCTGATCATCTCGACCTCGCCGCCGGCGCCCCGAGGCCACTTCTCTTTCGGGCGGTCCCAGTACAGCTCGATGCCGTTTCCGTCCGGATCATGAAGGTAGAGCGCCTCGCTCACCCCGTGATCCGACGCCCCCTCCAGATGCACCTTCGCCTCGGCCAGCCTCCGGAGCGCATCGGCGAGGGCGCGACGCGTGGGATAGCGGATCGCGAAGTGGTAGAGGCCTGTGGTCCCGTGCGGAGGAGGCGTCCCTCCCTTGCTCTCCCAGGTGTTCAGGCCGATGTGATGATGGTACCCGCCCGCCGAGAGGAAGGCCGCGCCGTGCATGCGCGACTTCAGCTCGAAGCCCAGCACGTCGCGATAGAAGGCGATCGCGCGGTCCAGGTCCGCGACTCTGAGATGCACGTGGCCGATGTCGACGCCGGGGTCGATGGAGGACATGGCGGAAGTATAGAGGGGTTCCGGACCCGCCGAAAAGGGCTGTAGAATGCGGCCCGTGGATCCCATCCCGACGGAAATCGAGGGCCGTGGGTGGGTGTTCCGTTGGGAACGAAGGCGGCTGCCGGAGGAGAAGCCTGTGCGGGCGCCGGATTACCGCTTGCGGCTTACCGTCTCCATGACGGCCGCGAACGTCTGGGTCTTGGACGAGATCGCAGCGTAAAAGATGCCCTTCACGACGACCTTGGTGCCCTCCGGCGGAGTCCCGTGTTCCTTCGAGAGCACAAAGACCTTACCGGTTCCGTCGTCGATCTCAAACGTGTCGGCTCCCGGGCTCGCGGGGGACTTCGTCACCGCTCCCGCGATTTGCACCTGCTTGCCGTTGTTTAGCTCGGGATCGTCCAGAAGGGTCTTGATGGGTGTCGTGCCCTTGCAGCCCGAGATGACGAGAAGCGTCGCGATGGTGAGAAGCCAGGGGAAAGCCAGACGGACGGGGTGCCGGGACCGATGCATGGAGCCTCCTGATCGGTTGAGTAAGGGCGCTCAAGGTCCGCCCCGGAACCTAGCGGGAGGCGGCCCTTACGGCCAAGCGAATTTGAAAAGTCGGGAAGAAGCCGTCTTACGTACTCAAGCCATGTCATCGAGCTTGCGCGGATCGTCGCCGAACTCTGTGCTCATCGCCGGGGACTATACGCGCCCGGGGAGCTGCTACAACCCCTGCTACAAATCGAACGTCCCATTCGCTCCAAACCTTTCCCCAAACGTCCTCAAACTTCCCGGAAACGGAAACGCCCCGCTGGTGGCGAGGCGCTCCGAAGTGCCTATGTCCGACGTGCTTGTGGGTTGCGGCAGCTAGACTTCCGTTTCGTTCGTTTGGTGGGCCGTGTTGGACTCGAACCAACGACTCCCTGCTTAAAAGGCAGGTGCTCTACCACCTGAGCTAACGGCCCATGCTGAGGAAGTAGAGTAACTTAGCATAGAACCTAATGCGCAGGTGCTCCTCCGCGCGGGCACTGGATTTCTTGGCGACTGGAGCCAG
>JBGPMB010000119.1:0-8839 GCA_041486775.1 Candidatus Eiseniibacteriota bacterium
CATCGACGTGCGAATTCCAGTGGGGGCGATCGTGGGCGTCTGCGGCGTCTCCGGCTCCGGAAAGTCAACGCTGGTCGAGGACATCCTCTGGCGCGCGGCCGCGCGCGCCCTGGGGGAGGACGCGCCCGAGCCCGGCGCGCACCGATCGGTCGAGGGCCTCGACTCCTTCGATCGGGTGGCGCTGGTGGATCAGACTCCGGTCATGCGGTCGCTCCGCTCCAACCCAGTCACCTACGTCAAAGCCTTCGACCGGATCCGCGAGCGCTATGCCCGCACGCCGCTGGGCCGCCAGCGCGGATACACGCCCGGCACGTTTTCCTTCAACGTGAAGGGCGGCCGGTGCGAGCTCTGCGAGGGCGCCGGGGTGAACCGCGTCGAGATGTACTTCCTCGCCGATCTCTGGGTGCCGTGCGAGTCGTGCGGCGGGCGGCGGTACAGCGCCGAGGTTCTGGAGGTGAAGGTCCACGGGCTCTCCCTGGACCGGCTTCTGGACAAGACGGTCGAGGAGACGCTGGCGCTCTTCCAGGGCGAGACGGAGATCCAGGAGCCGCTCTGGGTGCTGGAGCGGGTGGGCCTGGGCTACCTGCGCCTGGGCCAGCCGCTCTCGACGCTGAGCGGCGGCGAGATCCAGCGTCTCAAGCTCGCTCGCGAGCTGGCCGACCGGACGTCGGCCACCACCCTCTTCCTTCTCGACGAGCCGACGGTGGGGCTCCACCGCAAGGACGTCCTCGTGCTCCTTCGCGTGCTGCGCGAGCTCAGGCGGCGCGGCTCGACGGTGGTGCTGGTCGAGCACAACCTGGATCTTCTCTCGGCGTGCGACTACGTGATCGAGCTGGGACCGGAGGGAGGCGCCGCAGGCGGCCACCTCATGGCGGAGGGGACGCCCGAGGACCTGGCGCGGAACGAGGCTTCGCTGACGGGGCGCTATCTCAGGAGAATCGCGGCCTGCGCGTAGTCGAACGGGCGGTGGCTCGGGAAGGACACCCGGCCCCGCACGAGGAATCCCAGGCGCCGCGTGAGAATGGCTTCGAATCCCCCGTACGCGTGCGTCTTGAGGTAGACCTGCGACTTGTATCTCGTGCGGTTCAACCCTTCGAGCGTGGCCACCTGGACCACGGTGTGGAGCCCGGGTCCGAACTCCACCAGAGGACGAAGCCGCGAGGATTCACGGTAGCTCTTCGCGGGGCGCAGGAGCAGGTAGGCGCCGAATGCGCCCTCCGTCAGCTGTTGCTTGGAGGTCCCGGTCAACTCGCCCATGACGCTTTCCTCGAACGCCCTTCCCTGCCCGATGAATCGGCGATAGCCGAAGCTCCCGACGGCATCGAAGAACCCGTGCACCACGCCGGCTCCCAGCTCGAAGCGGTCCGTTTCCTCGCTCGTGCGTGTGAACTTCGAGGTGACGCGCGGCGCCTCCGACGGAGCCCGGGGCGGGCCAGGGAGATGCTCTTCGACGGGCGGCGTGGTCGTGGACGGCTCCGGGCGGACCTCCGGGGTGACGGGCATCGGGAAACCAGGGGGCTCCATCGTGTGCGGAACGCTGTCGAGGGGCGCCTCGGGGGGTGGCGCGGCCGTGGAGTCCCGCTGGGCGTGCGCCGGGGAAGGCGCGCACCAGACAAGGAACGCCGCGGCCAGGAGAGTCAGGGCGGTCCGCCTCACAGCGCCACGTCGCTGGACGAGAGGAACTGGCCGGCCCTCATGTATACCCGATAGTCCCCGTGCCGCACGTGCACGCCTTGCTGGTCGGTCAGGTCCCAGTCGACGGGCGGGGTCCGGAAGGGCCCGACCGTGGCGGGCTCGGAGTCGTCGAGGAGCACCTTGACCAGCCCGCCGTGCGCGTCGAAGACCGCGATGCGGACGTCTGCGGGACTGGGCAGGAAGAAGGAGATGGAGTAGGAGACCGGCACGCTCGTGCCGGGCGCGTTGATCAGGGCCGCGCAGACCTGGACCTCGTTTCCGCCGCCGCCGAACTTCCCGCAGTCGTTCCAGCCGGTTCGCTCCGAGCCGGGGAAGAATTTCAGCGGAGAGTCCACGTTGTCGGCCGAGCAGCCGACGATGACGGCGACGCAAAGTAGCGCCAGAACACGCAAGGGCACACGCGCTCCGATCCGGCTCTTACGAATGGTAACGGGAATGGGACCGTTCAGGAAGAAGCGGCCGCCGAGAGAGCTGGGGGACGATTCAAGGTGCCGCTTTCGTCAGGCTCTCCCGCTCGAAATAATGGGAGGAAGTTCCCCGCGCATCCACGTGATTCGCATGATAAAACCTCGCAAGAAACGACCCGCTGGATAGACTAGGTCTTAACTGCGGATTGGGCACGAGGCGGCAGGGAACTCCGCTCACGTAGAATCTACGTACCCGGCTCCAAAGCTGTCAATACATTTTCTAGCGTACCGGCGCGGAAAAGGCCTCATTCCGAGGCCGGGGCCGGGAATTCTTCCGATTGCGGCGGACCCCCGGACGTGCTAACTTTCGACGTTTGTCTCGACTGGGAGCCTTTTCAATAGAAGGGAAGCATCTCCGGCGTGTTTGACGAACTGACGACCAAATTAGCCGGGGTTTTCCGGAAGTTGACCGGTCGGGGCAAGCTGACCGAGCAGGAAGTCCGCGACGCCGTCCGGGAGATCCGGCGCGTGCTCCTCGAGGCCGACGTGAACCTCGCGGTGGCGCGCGATCTCTGCAAGCGCGTGGAAGAACGCGCGGTAGGGACCGAGCTGCTCCAGAGCGTGGCGCCCGGCCAGCAGGTCGTGAAGATCGTCTTCGACGAGCTGGTCAAGCTCCTCGGGGGCGGGGCGCCCTCATCGGGGTTGCAGTTCCCCTCGAATCGCGCGGCCGTGGTCCTCCTGGCCGGACTCCAGGGATCCGGGAAGACCACGAGCGCGGCGAAGCTCGCCCGCTTCTGGAAGGGGCGCGGCAAGAGGGTTCTGCTGGCGGCACTGGACTTGCAGCGCCCCGCGGCCATCGACCAGCTCGAGGTGCTCGGCAAGTCGATCGACGCCCCGGTGCATCTGGACCGGGAGGCGAAGGACCCCGTGGCGCTCGCGGATAAGGCCCGCGCGCGCGCGGACCGGGAGGGATTCGACCTCCTGATCGCGGACACCGCCGGCCGGCTCCACGTGGACGAGGAGCTGATGGCCGAGGTGGCCCGCGTCCACGAGACGCTTCAGCCGAACGAGACGCTGCTGGTCCTCGACGGCATGACCGGACAGGATGCGGTGGCGATCGCGGAGTCCTTCACGAAGCGGCTTCGCGTGACCGGATTCTTCCTGACGAAGATGGACGGGGACGCGCGGGGGGGTGCTGCCCTCTCGCTCCGCGCGGTCGCCGGCGCGCCGATCCGGTATCTGGGCGTGGGGGAGAAGGTCGATGCGCTCGAGCCGTTCCACGCGGACCGGCTCGCGTCGCGCATCCTGGGCATGGGGGACGTGCTGACGCTGGTCGAGCGCGCCCAGGAGCGGCTGGACCACACCAAGGCCCTAGCCCTGGAGAAGAAGCTCCGGAAGGAGCGCTTCACGCTCGAGGATTTTCTGGGGCAGCTCCAGGAGATGAAGAAGCTCGGTCCGCTGGATGAGCTCATGAAGATGCTCCCGGGGGTCAAGCTCCCCCCGGGCGCCGCGGTGGACGAGCGGGAGCTTCGCCGGACCGAGGCCATCATCCAGTCGATGACGCGCGAGGAGCGGAACCGGCCGCAAGTCATCGACGGCAGCCGCCGCAAGCGGATCGCGCGCGGCAGCGGCACGACGGTGCAGGACGTGAATCGCACGCTCCGGCAGTTCGAGCAGGCGAGAGAGATGTTGAAGCGGTTCGGCGGCGGTAAGCGCGGCCGGCTCCCGATGGGCATGTAGTTCCGCCACGGGCCGACGCACCACACACGGAGGAGCACGGGAATGTCAGTCGTCATTCGAATGAAACGGGCGGGCGCGAAGAAGCGTCCGTTCTACCGCGTCGTCGTCGCCGATTCGAGGTTCGCGCGGGACGGCCGCTACATCGAGCAGCTGGGCTACTACGACCCGCTGACCGATCCGGCGAAATTCGTCATCGACACCGGCAAGTTCGAGCAGTGGATCCTGCGCGGGGCCAGGCCCTCGGAGTCGGTCGAGGTCATGATGGCGAAACACTCGCCCGCGTCGCTGCGTCCGGTCCGGATCCCGGCGGAGACGCACGCCCTGCCCGAGGCCTTGGCCCCGGCGCCCAAGGAGAAGAAGACCACGAAGGCGAAGGCGGTGAAGAAGGCCGCGGCCAAGACGCCGCGGAAGCCGCGGACGGCCACCAAGGCGGACGAGAAGAAGGCGAAGACCAAGGCGAAGGCCAAGGCCCGGAAGAAGAGCGGCACCAAGGCGCCCGCGAAGGCCAAGAAGGCGAAGAAATCCAAGAAATGAGCGATCCGACGCAGCTCAAATCCTTCGTCGAATTCTGCGCGCGGAACCTGGTCGATCATCCGGACCTGGTCCACGTGGACGAGCGCGTCACGGGACAGACCGCGGTCTACACCCTGCGGGTGGGGCCGACGGATCTCGGAAAGGTGATCGGCCGGGAAGGGAAGACCGCGCACGCGCTGCGTACGCTTCTGTCCGCGGCGGCTACCGCCTCGGACCGCCGGGCCGTGCTCGAGATTGCCGACTGACGATCCGGACGAACCGATTCTTGTGGGATCCGTCGCGCGGGCCCACGGGCTGGCCGGCGAGGTCGTCGTGGACGTCTGGAGCGAGGCGCCCGAGCGGTTCAAGCCCGGCGGCGCCGTGACGGCGCGCATGCCGGGGGGAGCCCCCCAGCGGATGGTCGTGGAGACGGCGCGGCCCTTCGGGGAGCGGCTCTTGATCCGGTTTACGGGCGTCGCCACGCGGACCCAGGCCGAGGCGCTTCGCGGCGCCGACCTGACGGTGGCGCGGCGCGACGTTCCGCCGCCGCCCGAGGGCGCGCATTATCGATTCGAGCTGATCGGGCTTCGCGTCCGCACCCGCGAGGGGCGGCACCTGGGAACCGTGGCGGACGTATTCTCGACGGGGAGCAACGACGTGATCGTGATCCGGGGGGAGCGGGAGCTCTTGCTTCCGTACCTCACGGACGTGGTCCTCTCGATCGACCCGGAGCGCGGCGAGATGGTGGTGGAGGTTCCGCCGGGGCTGAACGAGTAACCGGGAACGTCCGGCATGCGCTTCTCGATCCTGACTCTGAACCCGGGCTTCTTCCGGGGTGCTACGGACGAAGGCATGATCCGGATCGCGCGCCAGAAGGGCCTTCTCGAAGTCTCGGTCGTGGCGATCCGAGATTTTACGGACGACCGGTACGGCACCACCGACGACTACCCCTACGGGGGAGGCGCCGGCATGGTCATGAAGGCCGAGCCAATCTTACGATCGCACCAGAGCGCGCTCCGCGACACCGGGGCCGGGAAGCCGCGGGTGCTCGTCACGTCGCCGCAGGGCGTGCCGTTCACGCAGGCCAAGGCCCGCGAGCTGGCGCTGGAAAGCGAGATCGTGGTGCTGTGCGGGCGCTACAAAGGGATCGACGAGCGGGTGATTCCCCTGCTCCAGGCCGAGGAGATCTCGATCGGCGATTACGTGCTGTCGGGAGGGGAGCCGGCGGCCATCGTGATCCTGGATGCCCTGGCCCGGCTCATCCCGGGGGTGTTGGGGGACGCGGAGTCGGCGGAGGCGGATTCCTTTTCGGAGCCGCTCCTGGACGCTCCCGTGTACACTCGCCCGGAAGACGTACAGGGACACCGCGTGCCGGACGTTCTGCTGAGCGGCGATCATGAGCGCATCCGCCTCTGGCGGCGCCGTGAAGCGATACGTCGGACGTGGCTCAAGCGTCCCGACCTGCTCCTCGGGCGAGTGCTGAGCAAGGAAGACCAAAAACTGCTGGATGAAATGAAGAAAGAGGAGGAGGGACGATGAGCATCATCGAACGCTTCGAGAACCGGTTCAAGACGGACCGGAAGATGGACTTCGGTCCGGGGGACACGGTGAAGGTGCACGTGCGCGTGATCGAGGGAGAGAAAGAGCGCTCCCAGATCTTCCAGGGCGTCGTGACGAATATCCGCGGGAGCGGTATCCGGCAGAGCTTCACGGTCCGCAAGGTGTCGGGCGGCGTGGGTGTCGAGAGGACGTTCCCGTTTCACTCTCCGGCGGTCGCCAAGATCGATCTCGCCCGCAAGGGAAAGGTCCGGAGGGCGAAGCTCTTCTATCTGAGAGGAAAACGCGGCAAGTCCGCAAAGGTCAGCGAGCGCGAAAAGCTGAATCCCGAGAGCACCTAGACCGGTCCGCCGAACGAATGGCGCGTCGAGGGCTCGCCCGCTTCGATGACGACTACCGCGTCCGCTGGGGCGACCTCCTGGGTGGGGTCGACGAGGCCGGGCGCGGGCCCTTGGCCGGACCCGTCGTGGCCGCGTGCGTCGTGCTGCGGTCCGGGACGAAGATCCCCGGCGTGCGCGACTCGAAGATGATGACCGCGGCCGAGCGCGAGTCGGCGCTCCACCGGATTCGCGCGCGGGCGGTCGCGATGGCCGTCGGGGTGGGCAGCGTGATGGAGGTGGACGCGTTCAACATCCGCATGGCCTCGCTTCTCGCCATGCGCCGGGCGGTGGCGGCCCTGGGGATGACTCCCCAGGGCTTTCTCGTGGACGGCATGGACGCGCTGGTGTGCGAGGCGCCGTGCGAAGCCGTCGTGGACGGCGACGCGAAGAGCCTCGCGGTCGCCGCCGCCTCGATCCTCGCCAAGGTGACCCGCGACGCCATGATGGACGATCAGGCGCTTTCGTATCCGCTGTACGGGTTCGAGCACAACAAGGGTTACGGAACGCCCGAGCACTGCGAAGCGCTCCGCCTTCACGGACCCTGTGAGATTCATCGCAAGAGCTTTCGCCCCGTCCGGGAGCTCCTCTTCGTTCAGGAGGTCTTCGAGGGCTTCTAAGGGGGTGACGGGATGTGGCGGGAGCGGGCGGCTCGCTGCGGCGAGCGGATCGCCGCGGAATTCCTGATGCTTCGCGGCATGGACGTGGTGGACCGGAACGTGCGGATCGGACGCGGTGAGATCGACCTCGTGGCGCGCGACCGGGACCAGGTGGTGTTCGTCGAGGTGAAGTTTCGCACCGCGGGCGGGCTGGGGACGCCCTTCGACGCGGTGGGCGTGAAGAAGCGCGAGGACGTCGCGAGGGCCGCGGCGGGCTACCTCTCGCGGCGAGGGCTTCTCGACCGGGCCGTGCGGTTCGACGTGGTCGGGATCACGTGGAGGGCAGATGGGGGAGAGCTCCTCGTCCAGCACGTACCCAATGCCTACCCGGGAGGCCGCAGGCAGTTCTTCTAAGCGCATCCTGATCCTGCACGTGCGCGCCGGGGTGGGTCACGAGCGCGCGGCCCGCGCGGTGGAGTCGGCGCTCCGGACGCTGGATCCCTCCTGCGAGCCCATCGTCAAGGACGCGCTCGAGTTCGCTTCGCCGTTCCTCCGCACCTTCTACGCCTCCTCGTACAACCGCCTCGTCGATCGCGTCCCGCGCGTGTGGGGATTCTTCTACCGGCGGGCCGAAAAGATTCCGGCGCTGAGCTTCCGGCAGCGGGTGCGCTCCACGCTCCTCGCCGCCGGGTGCCGCGACTTCGCGACCGCGACCCGGCGCTTCCAGGCCGACGTGGTTCTCTGCACGCAGTTCCTTCCCGCCGAGGTGTTCTCTCTTCTGCGCCTTCGCGGCGATGTTTCCGTGCCGGTGTGCTGCGCGATCACCGACTTCTCAGTCCACCCGATCTGGGTCTATCCGGGGATCGACCGCTACTTCGTCGCCACCGATGCCGCGAAGGAGCAGCTGGTGGAGACCGGCGTCGTGCCCGGCGACCGCATCGAGGTGACCGGCGTCCCCATCGATCCGCGCTTCGGAACGACGGTGGGCCGCGAGGCCGCGCGGCGGGAGCTGGGCCTCGATCCGGATCCGCGACGCCTCACGCTGCTTCTCATGGGAGGCGGATTCGGCTGGGGACCCATGGAAGGCATGCTGGAGGAAGTGCTCCGGCTGCCCGAG
Organism: Candidatus Eiseniibacteriota bacterium; assembly: GCA_041486775.1. Classification (GTDB taxonomy): domain Bacteria; phylum Eisenbacteria; class RBG-16-71-46; order SZUA-252; family SZUA-252; genus WS-7. The sequence continues at coordinate 8,006 of JBGPMB010000119.1, forward strand.
TCCGTGCAGGCCCTCGTCATCGCGGGAAAGAACGAGCCGCTGAAGCAGCGCCTCGCGAAGCGGGCGGAAGGGCGGGCGTCGAGGATCAAGATCCACGGCTTCACCGACCGCGTGGATCTCTTCCTGGAAGCGGCGGATCTCCTGGTGGGGAAGGCCGGCGGGCTCACCTCCAGCGAGGCGATGGCGCGCGGCGTTCCCATCGTCGCGGTGCGGCCCATCCCGGGACAGGAGGAGCGGAACTGCGACTACCTCCAGGAGTCCGGCGCCGCGGTGCGGGTACACGACCTCTTCGATCTGCACGTCCGGCTCACCCACTTCGCCGGAAACCGGGCGGACCTGGAGCGCATGCAGGCGAACGCCCGGGCGATCGGCCGCCCCGACTCGGCATTTCGGGTCGCCCGCTCCATCCTGAGCCAATTGACACCCCCGGGGGCGGGTGGTAGCATGCGTTGATGTCGAAAACTGCCGCAAATGACGTAGCTGCAGGGGGATCGGCCGCGGAGAACGAGAGCCGCGAGACGCGCCGGGGTGTCTTGATGGTGATCACCGGCCCGGGCAAGGGAAAGACCACTTCGGCATTCGGTTGCGCGCTTCGCGCCCACGGGCACGGGTTCAAGATCGCGATCGTGCAGTTCATGAAGGGCCGGATCTACGGCGAGCTGGACACGCTTCGCTCCCTGCCCCGCGTCGAGGTCTGGCAGTTCGGGCGGGTGGCCTTCGTGGACCCCAAGAATCCCGATCCCAGGGATTTCGAGCTGGCGCGGCAGGGGATGGACAAGGCGTGGGAGATCGTCCGCGGAGGCGCGCACGATCTCCTGATTCTGGATGAGATCA
>JBGPMB010000120.1:0-8724 GCA_041486775.1 Candidatus Eiseniibacteriota bacterium
CATCGGCTCCATGCCGGGGCGCATCGTCCAGGCCATGAAGCGGGCCGGCTCCATGAATCCGGTTCTTCTGCTGGATGAGATCGACAAGCTGGGGACGGACTTCCGCGGCGATCCCGCGTCGGCGCTCCTCGAGGTGCTCGATCCCGAGCAGAACCACACGTTCAACGATCATTACCTGGAGGTGGATTTCGACCTCTCCCAGGTGATGTTCCTCACGACGAGCAACTCGCTCTACTCGATTCCGCCGGCGCTCCTGGACCGCATGGAGATCATCCGCCTCCCGGGTTATCTCGAGTTCGAGAAGGTCGAGATCGCCAAGAATTTCCTGATCCCGAAAGAGCTGAAGGCGAACGGCCTCACCGTCAAGGACCTCCAGATGACGGACGGCGCCTTGAAGACCGTCATCAACGCCTACACGCGCGAGGCCGGCGTGCGGAGCCTCGAGCGCGAGATCGCCTCGATCTGCCGCAAGGTGGCGCGGAAGAAGGCCACGCTCAAGAAGGCGCGCACGTTCCGGGTCGTGGAGAAGCAGCTCTCGAAGTACTTGGGCGTGCCCAAGTACCTGGACAGCCAGATCGAGCGGCGCTCTCGGGTGGGTGTGGCGACCGGGCTCGCCTGGACCGAGGCGGGTGGCGATCTCCTCACCATCGAGGTCAGCATCCTGGCCGGCACGGGCGTTCTCATGCTGACCGGGAAGCTGGGCGAGACCATGCGCGAGTCGGGTCAGGCGGCGCTCTCCTACGCGCGCTCGCGGGCCACGTCGCTCGGGCTCGACAAGAATTTCTACAAGGGAATCGACGTCCACGTGCATCTTCCGGAAGGCGCGATCCCGAAGGACGGGCCCTCGGCGGGCATCTCCATGGCGACCGCCCTGGTCTCGGCTTTGACGGGGGTCCCGACGCGGGACGACGTGGCCATGACCGGCGAGATCACGCTGCTCGGGAACGTGCTCCCGATCGGCGGGCTCAACGAGAAGGTTGTGGCCGCCAAGCGCGCGGGCGTCAAGACGGTGATCATCCCGAAGCTGAACGAGAAGGACCTCCAAGAATTGCCCGAGCACATCCGCGAGGCCGTGGAATTCAAGCTCGTCGAGACCATGGACGAGGTGCTGGAAGTGGCCTTGAAACAGGGCGAGTCCTCCACGTATCTTCGCCGCAACCAGGAAGAGCAGCCGCCGCAGCCGCACCCGTACACGCACTGATCCGCCTCGCGAGCCAGGCCTAGGGGAGAACGATGAAGCGCGTGCTCTTTACCCCGGGACCCACCGAGGTCCCGTCCGAAGTTCTCCAGGCGATGGCGAAGCCTCTCATCCACCACCGGACCGACGAATACCGGCAGTACTTCCTCGAGACGACGCGCCTCATGCAGGAGCATCTCGGGACGAAGGAGCCGGCGCTCACCCTTTCTTGCTCGGGCTCGGGAGCCATGGAGGCGGCCGTCGTGAACCTCCTGTCCGCGGGAGACGAGGCGATCGTGGTCGAGGGAGGGAAATTCGGGGACCGGTGGCGCGCCATCTGCCAGACCTACGGCGTCACGGCGCACACCGTGAGCGTGGAATGGGGCCGCGTCGCGACCGTGGAGGAAGTGGAGTCCGCGCTGGGCGCGCATCCCAAGGCCAGGGTCATGTTCCTCACGCACAGCGAGACCTCGACCGGGGCGCTCTTTCCGGTGCACGACATGGCGCGCGCCGCGAAGGCGCGGGGCGTGACGACCGTGGTCGACGCGATCACGAGCTACGGCGTGTACGACCTTCACTTCGACCGCTCGGATCTCGACGTCGTCGTGTGGGGATCTCAGAAGGGAATGATGATCCCGCCGGGCCTGGGCTTCATCTGCATGAGTCCTTCGGCCTGGGAGCTGGTGAAGGCGTCCAAGCTGCCCAAGTTCTACTGGAATCTGACCAAGGCCAAGACCTCGCTCGAGGCGGGGGACACGCCGTTCACCCCCGCGATCAGCCTCGTTCTGGCCGCTCGCGCGGCCATGCTGCTCTTGCAGCAGGAGGGGCGTGACCGGGTCTTCGCGCGGCACCAGCGGAACGCGGACGCCACGCGGCAGGCGGTCATGGCGCTGGGCCTTCCGCTCTTCGCCGAGGTGCCCTCCAACACGCTCACCGCCGTTCCCGTGGTGGCCGGCGTGGATTCGAGCGCGGTCCTGAAATCGATGGAGATGCGCTACGGAGTGAAGATCGCGGGCGGGCAGGATCGCCTGAAGGGAAAGATCTTCCGCCTGGGGCACATCGGCTACTACGACGAGGGGGATATCCTCCGTCTCGTCGGGGCGTTCGAGGCGGCCCTCCTGGACCACGGCGCCAAGATCGAGGCGGGCGCGGGCGTCCGCGCCGCGCAGCAATCCTTCCGCACGTCCCAGGCCGCCGCCACCGCGCGTGTCGGTTAAGGTCCTGGTCAGCGACCCGCTTTCCCCGCGGGCGGTCGCTATCCTCCGCGAAACGCCCGGCCTCGCTGTCGAGGAGCGCCGGGGCCTCTCCGAGGCGGAGCTCTTGCCCCTGGTATCCGACATCGACGCCTGGGTGGTGCGCGGAGCCACGAAAGTGACCCGGCGCCTGATCGAGGCGGCCCCCAAGCTGCGCTGGGTGGCGCGGGCCGGCGCGGGCATCGACAACATCGACGCGGTCGCGGCGCGCGAGCGGGGCGTGGGCGTCCTGAACGTGCCGGGCGCGAACGCGGTCGCGGTCGCCGAGCTGGTGTTCGGGCTTCTGCTCGGCCTCTTCCGTCAGATCCCCGCCGCCGACAGCTCGCTCAAGCGCGGTGAGTGGGATAAGTCGCGCTTCAAGGGGCGCGAGCTTCGCGGCAAGACCATCGGCATCGTCGGTCTCGGGCAGATCGGGCGAGCCGTGGCGCAACGCGCCCTCGCCTTCCAGATGACCTGCGTGGGCCACGATCCGCTCCTGTCCGAGGACAAGATGCGCGCTTCCCATGTCGAGCCGCTCCCGCTGAACGATCTTCTCCCGCGCTCCGAGATCCTCACCCTCCACGTTCCGCTCTCGCCGCAGACCAAGGGAATGATCGGCGCGCGCGAGATCGGTCTCTTGCCGCGGGGCGCCGTGCTCGTCAACGCCGCGCGAGGGGGGCTGGTGGACGAGGCCGCGGTCCTCGAGGCCCTGGACACAGGGCAGCTGAGCGGCGCGGCCTTCGACGTATTCGCCGAGGAGCCGCCCCGGGGCTCGGCCCTCCCGCTTCGGGAGAACGTGGTCGCCACGCCCCACATCGGAGCCGCGACCGTGGAGGCGCAGGAGGCCGTGGGGGAGGAGATCGTGAGGCTCCTGCTGGGGAAGCTCCGGGAGACCGAGAAAATCCGTTGACAGACCCCTCCGCCCGGCCCGAGCATTCCAGGATCGCGGAAAGGAGGTGGTCCAGTGCCCAAATGTAGCTTATCGGTCGTACTGAACTGCGGAGGTGGCTGCAGCTAGCGGCATCTAGAGCGCCCTAGCCTGGTGCCTGCTGGCGAATCCCAACAGTTCACCGGAGGTTTCGAGGGGAAGCGGCAACGCTTCCCCTCACTCTTTTGTTATGATCCCGCCCCTATGATCGCAGCCATCGACCTGGAAGGCGTGCTCGCCCCGGAAATTTGGCCCCATCTCGGGGACCACTTCGGGGTGGAAGAGCTGCATCTGACGACGCGCGAGGTCGGGGACTTCGAGGAGCTGATGCACCGCCGCGTCGAGGCGCTGAACCGCGCCGGGCTCACCCTGGCGCGGCTCCAGGAGGTCGCGCACGAGGTGCGCCCCTACCTGGGCTCGCACGAGTTCCTGGACCGGATTCGGCGCTACTGTCAGGTGATGATCATCTCGGACACGTTCCAGGAATTCGCGGAGCCGATCATCGAGCGGCTCGGCGGCTACAACCTATTCGCCAACCAGTTCGAGGTGGACGCCCAGGGGCGAATCGTCGGTTGGAAGCTCCGCATCCGCGGACAGAAGGCGCGGGTGGTGCAGGGTATGAAGTCCGCCGGGTTCAAGGTGATCGGGATGGGAGACAGCCTGAACGACCTCACCCTCTTGCAGTCCGCGGACTACCCGATCCTCTTCCGGCCCGTCCCGGCGCTGCTCGAGGCGCTGCCCTCAGCGCCCACCGCGCAGGGCCTGGACGAGGCACTCGAAATCTTCGTGAAGATCTTTCGCTTGAACGGCGGGCAGGTGTAGGCGGCGGGCTTGTCAAGCACCCTCCCGCTCTGATATTCTCCTTCGCTTGCCGATGAGACCTGAGCCGCGAGCGCGGAACTCGCGGTTTTTCGTTTGAGGAGGGAGTTTCCGATGTCGTGCCGCGTGGTGGTCGGCGCCCAGTGGGGCGACGAGGGAAAAGGGAAGATCGTCGACCTTCTGAGTGACGAGGCCGACGTCGTCGCCCGCTACCAGGGCGGTCCGAACGCCGGCCATACCGTCGTCGTGGGGAATCAGACCTTCATCCTTCATCTGATTCCGTCCGGGATCCTGCGCCCGAATACCCTGTGCTACATCGGGAACGGCGTCGTGGTGGATTGTGACGCGCTTCGCCGGGAGCGGGACACGCTGCGCAAGCAGGGCATCCACGTGGACGGGCGCCTCTTCGTCTCGCTGTCGGCCCACATCATCCTCCCCGATCACCGCGCGCTGGAGCAGCTCAGCGAGGGGGGCCCGGAGAGCGCCCGGATCGGAACGACGGGACGCGGGATCGGACCGGCCTACACGGACAAGGCGGGCCGCGTCGGCCTTCGGGTCGCCGATCTCCTGGATCCCGACATTCGCGAGGAGCGCGTCCGGGGCCTTCGGGAGCGCACCCTGAAGCTTCTCGGCCCGAACGCGAAGCTCGAGCCGATCGAGGCGGTGCTGGCGCGCTGCGCCGCGGACGACGAGCTGCTCCGCTCCATGGCGGTGAACGTCTCGCACGCGGTCGATGCCGCGATCCGCGGGGGGAAGCGCGTGCTGCTCGAGGGGGCTCAGGGGACGCACCTGGATCTCGATCACGGCACGTACCCCTACGTGACCTCGTCGAGCGCGGTCTCGGGCGGGGCTTGCACGGGCGTGGGCATCGGCCCCACCAAGATCACCGATGTCATCGGGGTCGCGAAGGCCTACGCCACACGCGTGGGAAACGGCCCGTTTCCCTCGGAGCTGGATGGGGATCTGGCGGAGAAGCTGCGCGAGGAAGGGAACGAATACGGCGCCACCACGGGACGGCCGCGGCGCTGCGGCTGGTTCGACGTCGTGGCCATCCGCCACGCGGTCCGCGTGAACGGGCTCACGCAGCTCGTGATCACCAAGCTGGACGTGCTGGACTCGATGCCTGAGATCAAGATCGTCGTGGAATACGAGATCGGAAACCGGCGCGTTTCGGAGATGCCGGAATCGCTGGCGGACTTGAAGGCGGCCCGGCCCCTGTGCGAAGCGTTCGCGGGGTGGACCGCGCCCACCAGCACCGCAAGGCAGTGGGACGACCTGCCGCGGGAAGCGCGCAAGTATCTGGACCGCCTCGAGGAGCTGGCCGGGGTGCCCATCCGCCTCGTCTCGGTCGGGTCCGGGCGCGACGAAAACGTGCGCCGCCACGTGAATCCGCGCGAAAAGCAGCCGGTCGGGCGCTGACAGGGGCTCTCACCGGCTAGCCTCCATCCCCTTGTCGTTTCGCGCTTTCGCCTAACGAACGATGTCCGCGGGGCCGATAGGGACCGTATGGCCCCTGCACCCTCCCGCGCCCCCGCATGGCTCGGTCCCATCCCGCTCGTTGCGGGCGCGACGGTCATGCTGGTCGGGCTCGCCGCCCTCGCCGGCTGGCAATTCGACCAGCCGCTCCTCAAGAGCCTCGTCCCGGGGCGTGTCGCGATGAATCCCGTGACGGCCCTCTGCTTCATCCTCGCCGGTCTCTCGCTCGTGCTCCGGCGTGAGCCGCTGTCGCCCGCCGCGCGTTCGGCGTCGATGGCTCTCGCCGGGGCGGTGGCGCTCGTGGGGAGCGTGAAGATCGCGGAGCTCCTGTTCCACGCGGATCTCGGGCTCGACCGGATTCTCTTCCGATCGAAGCTGGAAGCCTATGTCCCTCCGAACCGGATGGCGCCCAACACCGCCTTCAATTTCCTGTGCGCCGGCCTCGCCCTGGCCCTGATCGACGTGGGCGCGGCATCCAGGCGGCGGCCCACCAAGTGTCTGGCGCTGGTGCCGCATCTCTTCTCCTTTCTCGGCCTGATCGGCTACTTCTACGACGTCCGGTCCTTCTACGGGCTCACGTCGTACATTCCGATGGCGCCCAACACGGTCGTGGCGTTTCTCACCCTCTGCACCGGGATCATGGTCCTGTATCCGGACCAGGGATTGACGCGGGTCTTCACGAGCGAGGATCTCGGCGGCTCGCTCGCCCGGAGGCTCTTCCCGGTCTCGGTCGGAGCCTTGCTGTTTCTCGGCTGGCTGCGCCTCGTGGGGGAGGGCGCCGCGCTCTTCGACACGCACGTCGGCGTCTCCCTGCAGGTGTTCGTGAGCTGCGTCCTGATCGGGACCGTGATCTGGACCAGCGCCCACTCGCTGAGCCGGGTGGACGGCGAGCGGCGCCGAGCGGCCGAGGCGTTGCAGCTCGCCCACGACGGGCTGGAGCGGCGCGTCGAGGAGCGCACGGCGGAACTGGTGGGCGCCAACACGGCGCTGGAGCGGGAGGGGGCGGAGCGCAAGCAGGCGCAGGAGGCGCTCCGGAAGAGCGAGGAGCAGCTGCGCCAATCCCAGAAGATGGAGGCCATCGGCCGCCTCGCGGGGGGCGTGGCGCACGACTTCAACAACATGCTGACGGCGATCCTGGGCCATAGCCAGCTCATGCGGATGCGGATGGCTCCGGACAATCCCGGGTACCGGGACACCGAGGAGATCGAGCTCGCCGCCCAGCGGGCCGCCTCGCTCACGCGTCAGCTCCTCGCCTTCAGCCGGCAGCAGGTGCTGGAGCCCCGGGTGCTCGATCTCAACACGCTCATCTCGGAGATGGACCGGATGCTCCGGAGGATCATCGGCGCCGACGTCGACATGCTCGCCGCGCCGGCGCCCTCGCTGGGGCGCGTCAAGGCCGATCCCGGCCAGATCGAGCAGGTGCTCCTCAACCTGGTCGTGAACGCGCGCGACGCGTTGCCGAAGGGCGGCAAGATCACGATCGAGACCGCGAACGTGGATCTCGACGAGACCTACGCCCGCTCGCACGCCGGGGCGCGGCCGGGCGCGTACGTGCTCTTGGCCGTGAGCGACACCGGCTGCGGAATCGATCCCGAGATCCGGGGGCGCATCTTCGAGCCTTTCTTCACGACGAAGGAGACCGGAAAGGGGACCGGGCTGGGGCTCTCGACGGTGTACGGCATCGTCAAGCAGAGCGGCGGGCTCATCGACGTCTACAGCGAAGTCGGCCATGGGACGACGTTCAAGGTCTACCTGCCGAGGCTGGAGGGAACGGTCGCGGAGATCGCGGCGCGCCCGCGTCCCAACGTCGCGGCGGCGCGCGGAACCGAAACCGTGCTTCTCGTGGAAGACGAGGATCTGGTGCGGGCCGTGATCCGGCAAACCCTGGAGCTGCACGGCTACCACGTCGTGGAGGCGAGCGACGGGAATCAGGCGCTCCACGCGCTCCAGAGCTCCTCGCGCGCGTTCGATCTCATCGTGACCGACGTGGTGATGCCTCGGATGTCGGGACTCGAGTTCGCCGAGCGCGCCGCCCGGATCAGCGACAGCGTGAAAGTGCTGCTCATCTCGGGGTACACGGACCGGGCCATCGCCCATCGTGGGATCCAGAGCCCGCGAACCGCGTACCTCCAGAAGCCGTTTCCTCCCGACGTGCTTGCCCGAAAGGTCCGCGAAGTCCTGGACGGACCGGAAGCGCAGGTGGCCTAGATGGTGACGCTGAAGGCGCGGGGCGCGGGCCGGTTCTTCGCCGCCGCGTTTCTGGGCGTGTGGCTTTGCGGCTGGGCGTTCGGCGAGGGGTACGCCCTGTGGCTCCTCGGGAACGGTGCTGCCGCGTTGATATCCGGGACGCCGATCGGGTCCGGGACGGCACGCCTGGGGTCGGGGCCGACGGTCGCCGTGGGAGCCTTCCTGGTCCTCTGGCTCGTGGTCTGGACGATCGGGGGCATGGCCGCCCTGACGGAATTCTTCTGGCTCTTGTGGGGCGAGGACCGGATCCAAGCCGAGGGCGGCGGGCTATCCCTGCTCTCCCTGCGTGGACCCTTCCGCCGGCGACGTGAATTCCCGAGGGACATGCTGCGCCGTTTCGTGCTCGCGGGTCGTGGCGCGCTCGCGGTCGAGACATCGAAAGGGACGGTGGTGCTGTCGCGCCTCGGGACCCTGGGGGAGCGCGAGGCCGCGATGAGCGCGCTCCGGACCGAGCTGGGGCTGAGCGATCCCGCGCCCGCTTCCGTTCCCGCCGCCCTGCCCATGGGCTGGGAAGAAGTCATCACTCCCGAAGGGGAGCGCGCGGTGGTCCCGGACCACGCCATGCGTCGCGTGCAAGCGCGTGTCGTGGGCGTGGCCGCGCTGGGGATGGCGGCCGGCGCGGCTGCCGTGATCCACGAATCGCAGAGTCAGGAAAGGCTCTGGCCCTTCGCGGTTCAGCTGGCGCTCGGGACGATCGCCTTGGCGTGCGCCACCGTGTGGCTGGGGCGCGGACGGATGGAGTGGCGGATCGGAAGCGGCCGAGCGACGCTTCGCAGGCGATTCGGAGCGGGGGCGCGCGACGTCTTCGAGGCCAGAGGATTCGAGCTCGTGCTGACCCACGATCG
>JBGPMB010000121.1:0-8629 GCA_041486775.1 Candidatus Eiseniibacteriota bacterium
GAGCGGTCCGGAAGGCGCGACGCCGCGCTTCAGGTGTCTTGCCGCCAGTGCGCGGGCGGTGCCAAGAGGCGAGGTCGACGCGCTGAGTCTCGCGTAGGGGAGTGTCCAGGTCACGCGCTCGTCCACCTCGTCGGGGACGAGAAGAACGCGGTCCCCAGAGCTCGCGAGAAGGAGAAGACGCCTTTCGGCACGAGGTGCTCTCGCGGGGAGCGCTTCGGGATAGCGGCCGGGATCGCCGCTTGCGCGCGCGACGCAGAAACGCGCCGCGGGGCAGCCGCCACAAAAGGGATCCCGAGGGAGACAGACCGTGGCGCCCAGCTCCATGAGGGCCTGCGTCCAATCGCCGGGCCGCGGGCCCCGCGCCAGGGATTCCGCCCAGGCGCCGACGTGGCGCCGGAGCGCTACGGAGTCGCGTCTGCCCTTCAACCCCGCGATCCGCGCGAGCACCCGGATCACGTTTCCATCCACCGCGGCCTCCGGGGATCCGAACGCGATGCTCGCGATCGCGGACGCCGTGTAGCCGCCGATCCCCGGGAGTGCCAGGAGCGTCTCGCGCGTGCGGGGAATTCGACCCCCGTGCTCCCGCGTGATCAGGCGAGCCGCCGCGTGGAGGTTTCGCGCGCGGCGGTAGTAACCGAGCCCCGACCACGCCGCGAGCACCGCCGGCTCGCGGGCGCGCGCCAGCGACTTCACGTCGGGAAAGCGGCGGAGAAACCGTTCGTAGAAAGGGACGACGGTGTCGACGCGCGTCTGCTGGAGCATGATCTCGCTCACCCAGATGGCGTAAGGATCGCGCGTGCGGCGCCAGGGAAGGTCGCGCTTCTCTCTCGCGTACCAGGCGAGGATGCTCCGGCGCAGGGAGGTCATCGCACCAGCTCGGCGGCGCGATGACCGCTCAGGACCGCGCCCTCGATCGTGGGCGGCAGGCTCGTGTCGGTCCAGTCCCCGGCGAGGAAGAGCCCGCGGACGCTGGTCGCCGCGGGGGGGCGAAGCTCCTGCGCCTCGGGGATGGAGCGGATCGTCGCGCGCCGCTCCTTGTAGACACGCGCGCGAAGAGGCACCACCCCGCGCGCCGCGGGAAACGCCTCGGCCAGCTCCCGCGAGGTTTCCTCGAGGATAGCCTCACCGGGACGCTCCTCGTCCTCGAACGCGGCGCTCCGGACCGTGCCGACCTGGTGCCCGCCTCCCGGCACTTCGCCGCGGTCGAATGCCCACTGGGTGCGCGTGCCGATCAGTCCGACGAACCGCGACTCGAGGATGGGGCGATCGTACGTGTGCACGGTGGAGACGATCGGAGACCAGGGGACCTGCGTGATCGCGTGGAAGGAGCCGAAGTGCTCGGGCGCCAGCATCCATCCGGCCCGGTCGTGAGGGACGGCGAGGACGATGCACGGCGCTTCGAGGCGCTCGCCGCCCAGGAGCGAGAGCCCGGCCGCGTGGCCCGACTCCACGCGGACACCCAGGGCCGTCGCGCGATAGCGGACCTCGCCGCCGCGCGCGCGCACGAAATTCTCGAACCCCGCGAGAAGATCTCCGAGCCCGCGCCGTGGAAGAGCTAACCCGCTGGACTTGGCCGGGCTCTGGAAGATGCGGTCGAGCACCCGACCGAAGAGTCCGGCCGCGCCCTCGGCCGGGGTCTCGTTCAGGGAGGCGAGCGCGATGGGATGGAGAATCGCTCTCAAGTCCTCGTTCCCCCCGATCTCGCGCAGCCAGGAATCCACGGTGAGCTTCGAGCCGTCGCCATTGCGCGACGCGAGCGCGCGCACCCGCCGGGGGAGATCGAGCGCGAGCAGTCGGGCCGGAACGCCGAGCCGGGAGCAGGTCCCGATCGCGGCGATCCAATGAAAGGGTGAAGGAAGGTCCGGGCAGCGAAGGGTGAACGACCCTCGTCCGCGCTCCCAGATCTGAAGATGAAACGTCGGGTCCATCTGGAGCGCGTCCTCGGTGCCGAGCCGGCGGAGGAGCCGGCGCGTCTCCTCGTAGAAGGCGGCGAGGACGTGCTGGCCGTTGTCCTGGACCTCGCCCGTCCCCGGGTCCGTCCAGGAATAGGCGCGGCCTCCCGGCCGCTGCCTCGTCTCAAGCACGAGCACGCGCGCGCCGCGCTCCGCGAGCGAGGTGGCCGCGGCGACTCCGGCAAAGCCCGCGCCGACGACGATCGCGTCGAAGCGCCCGGTCATCGCAGGGCGTGGGCCGAGAAGATGGAGCTTCCCGCGATCCAGGCGCGCTCGTGGAACGGAACGCGGATCTCACGGTGGAAGACGTCGTAGCCCGAGGATTCGATCCGCTCGAGGAGCCTTCGATAGATGCGGCCCATGATCTGGGCCGCGAGGATTCGCTTCTTGTCGAGCGTCGTCGCCTCCCGCTCAGCGGCGTCGAAGAAGCCGCGCGCCCGCTCGGACTGGAACCGCATGAGATCGAGGAAGGCTGGAGTTCGCTCCCCGCGCTTCAGGGCCTCCACCGAGTAGCCGCACGTCTCGAGATCCGAGAGGGGAAGATAGATTCTCCCGCGCTCGAGGTCGGAGCCGATGTCGCGGAGGATGTTCGTGAGCTGGAGCGCGAGTCCTAAGTTCTCGGCATAGGCGCGGCCCCGCTCCTCCTCGTCTCCGAAGATTCGCAGGCAGATGAGCCCCACGACCGAGGCGACGCGGTAGCAGTAGCGCCGCAGCTCCTCGAAGGTTCCGTATCGGAGCTGGGTCAGGTCCATCTCGACGCCGGAGAGAAGCTCGTCCAGGTAGACGCGCGGGATGCGGAACCGAACGAGGTGGGGGCGAAGCGCGCGCGCGGTGGGCTCCTGGGGCTCGCCCTCGTAGCAGGCGGCGACTTCGCCGCGCCAACGCTGGATTTCCTCGCGGGCTTTGTCCTGGTCGGGTTCCTCGTCCACGCTGTCGTCCACCTCGCGGCTGAACGCGTGAACCGCGCGGATGGCGTCGCGCTGGTCGGGCGGGAGCGCGCGGAAGGCGAGCGCGAAGTTGGTGCCGCGCGAGGGCACTCGCGTCTCAACCATCGAAGCCCGCCAGTGCCCGGATCACGACCCCGACGCGAGCGGCGCCGCGAAGCGTCGGCCGGTTCTCGAGCACACGCCACCCCAGGCGCTCCACCGCGCGGAGGATCGCCCGGCCGCCCGCGATGGTCGCGCGGAGGTGGAGCGAGAGGAGCGCCGGGGTCAAGCGGACGATGGGCGCGCCTCGCTCGAAGAGGTCCCGCGTCGCGCGGCACTCGTGCGTGAGGAGCCTCGTGAGGTCGGCTCGCGAGGAGGCGCGGGTCAAGGTCTCGCGCTGGAGGGCGAACCTTCCCAGGTCCTCCAGCGGAATGAAAAGTCGGCCCCGCTTCAGGTCCGGGCCCAGGTCCTGCCAGAAGTTCGTGAGCTGGAGGGCGGTGCAGACCGCGTCGGAGCGGCGGATCGCCTCGGGGTCGTCGATGCCGTAGAGCGCGAGCACCAGCCGCCCGACCGGATTCGCGGAGCCGCGGCAATAGCCAAGGAGGTCGTCCCACGTCGTGAACGTCGTGTCGCGCGCGTCGAGGCGGAAGGCGGCGAGAAGGTCCAGGAAGGGCTCGGCGGGGAGCCGGTGGCGCTCCACCGCGTCCGCGAGCGCCGTCAAGACGGGGCCCCGCGGCGCGCCGTCGAAGGCTTGCAGGAGAGCGCCCTCGATCGCGTCGAGCCCGCCCAGACGGTCCTCGCTCGGGGCAGCGGCATCCGCCACATCATCCGCCTGTCGCGCGAAGGCATAGATCGCCGCGAGCGCGATCCGGCGATCCGCCGGGATGAAGCGCGTCGCGACCGGGAAATTCTCGTAGTGCGCCCGCGCGATCTCCTCGCAGACGCCGTAGGCCAAATGAAGCGGAACCGGCTCGGCGTCGGCGGTCGTCGGCTCGGCCGGTGCGGGGGAAGATGGCATCGGCGCTCCTCGTGGCATGTGTCCGCCGCAGTGTACATGACGGGCGCGCCGGGATGCTACACTCGATGGTTTCCGGGGGGCCGGACACAACCTCGATGGATGGAGGACCGTATGAATCGCCGACTCTGGACGTACATCGTCAGCCTGGGAATCTTGTTATCCGTGGCCGGAAGCGCCCTCGCGGAAACATCGTCCGGCCCGTATCCGCGGGATCGCGCGCGCATGCGCGAACGCAACGGATTCGAGGGAGAGACCATGCTCCGCGTGCACGGCGGGCTCTCCTCACCCACCGGGGATTTCGACAACGCCGTGAGCACCGGATGGGGTTTGGGCGCCTCGCTGGGCTACGGGATCGGCAGCAACACGATTCTCTCCTGGGGCGTCGCGTACCATCGCTTCGGGGAGGATTTCACGGACGGCCACGTCGGTGTCACGCCGCTCACCATGGCCGTGGATTACGGATTCTCGACCCACAGCAAGGTCCGGCCCTGGATCAGCGGCGGACTGGGGCTCTACCATCTGAGCGAGGCGACCTCGGAGCTCGTCGCCCCGGCCACCTTCATCGTCACCACGGACAGCGAGAACGATTTCGGGTTCAACTTCGGATTCGGGATCGCCATGCCCACCTCGGGCCGGAGCTCGTGGGGAGCGGGCTTCAAGTTCCACCACGTCATGCGAAACAATGTCCCCGATAACGATTTCCTGGCGCTCCAGGCGGGGCTCTCCTACCCGCTATGAGCGCGCGTGTGGAAGCGCGAGCGCCCGCGATCGACGTGGCGCGCGCCCGGGAGGAGACGCCCGGGTGCGCGAACGTCATCCACTTCAACAACGCCGGCGCTTCGCTTCAGCCGCGACCGGTTCTCGATACCGTTCTGGACCACCTCCGCCTCGAAGGGGCGATTGGGGCATACGAGGCCGCGGAGCGCGAGGAGGCAGCCCTCGAGCGCGTCTACGATTCGGTCGCGGCCCTGATCGGCGCGGGCCGCGAGGAGATCGCGGTGGTGGAGAACTCCACCCGCGCCTGGGACATGGCGTTCTACGGGCTCCGGTTCACGCCCGGAGACCGGATCTTGACCTCCGCCGCGGAGTACGCGAGCAACTACATCTCCTTCCTCCAAGTGGCGCGCCGGACCGGCGCGGTCATCGACGCGGTGCCGAGCGATCCGGCCGGGCAGGTCTCGGTGGAAGCGCTGGAGCGCGCGATCGACTCCCGCGTGAAGCTCATCTCGCTGACGTGGATCCCCACGAACGGAGGCCTCGTGAATCCGGCGCGCGCCGTGGGCGCCGTCGCGCGGCGGGCGGGCATCCCGTACATCCTGGACGCGTGCCAGGCGGTGGGGCAGATCCCGATCGACGTGGCCGAGATCGGGTGTGACATGCTCTCCGGGGCGGGGCGGAAGTTCCTGCGAGGTCCGCGAGCCGTCGGGTTCCTCTACGTGCGGCGGGAGTTCTTAGCCAATATCGAGCCGCCGTTCCTCGACATGCATTCGGCTACCTGGGTGGCGCGCGACCGGTACGAGATGCGCCCGGACGCGCGGCGCTTCGAGACCTTCGAGTACAACGTGGCGGCGAAGCTGGGGCTGGGGAAGGCGGTGGAGTACGCGATGGCCTGGGGGATCGAGGCGATCCGGGATCGCGCGTGGGGTTTGGCCGCCGCGCTGCGAGCCCGGCTTTCCGCCCTGCCCGGGGTGACCGTGCGCGACATCGGCGCCGAACAGTGCGCCATCGTGACCTTCACGATCGAGGGGCGAGACCCCGAGGAAATCAAGCGCTCCCTGGCCGGAAAGAAGATCAACGTGACCGTCACCGGGACGCTGGGGGCCAGGCTCGACATGGACGCGCGCGGCCTCACGACGATGGTCCGCGCCTCGGTCCACTACTACAACACCGAGGACGAGATCGACCACTTCTGCGCGGCGCTGTAGGAGTACACTTCGGGAAGTTTTCCTCCCGGCAGGAGAACGCTCGTGACGCGCCACCCCGTTCCCTCGAGACTCTTCGTCTTTCTCCTCATGCTTCCGGCTCCGGCATGGGCCGAAGCCGGTCCGCCGGAGACGCACCGTCTCTCCGTGATGCTCCACGGCATGCATTCGACCTACGCCGAAGAGCCGCCGCACCGCGGTGGCTGGGGCGGCGGCGGGTCCCTTCGCTATGCCGTATCCCATACCTTGAAGATCCGAGCCGGCGCGGAGTATGTCCGGACCGCGCACAAGGACTATCCCATCGTCGCCACGGTCACCCCGTG
Organism: Candidatus Eiseniibacteriota bacterium; assembly: GCA_041486775.1. GTDB lineage: Bacteria > Eisenbacteria > RBG-16-71-46 > SZUA-252 > SZUA-252 > WS-7. Next base: position 6,142 of record JBGPMB010000121.1, read on the forward strand.
GACGCTCGGGCTGGAGTTCGGGCCGCGCACTCCCCATAGGGTCGAGGCGTTCGGCCGCCTTGGATTCGGGTTCTACCGCATCGAGGAACGGGGCACGATCGAGCTCTCCCCCGGGCTCCTCTATCCGTTTGCCGCCCACGATGAATTCGGAGGGGTGCACTACGGGGCCGGGGCGCACGTCAAGTTGGCCAATCGGGAGCTCGTCGAGGTAGGGATCACCTGGCACAAGATCTTTGGCGTCACGTCTTCCGACATCCCCAGCCTGGGAACCGCCACCCTGCTGAACCTCCAGGCGGGCCTGGGGTACACCTTTCCGTAGGCCGCGAAGTCAGGCGTCACGGCCGGGGGTGTACCGTGAATCGTTCCCTCGCAGCAGTCCTCGCGCTCATTGCCACTTCCTGCATATCTGCCCCAGGTAACGCGTCCCCATCGTCCGAACCGGCCTTTGCCCGGGGCCGGCCGATCTTCCGCGTTCGGGGAGGAGCGTCAAATACCAGTGGGGAAGGGGTCGGCTGGATGGCGGGTGGTTCCCTCGGTGTCGGACTTAACCGAGGCATGCTGCTCGCGATGGACGTCAGCCACGCGGAGCCGAATCATGAGATCCCGCGATCCATCTATTCCTGGACGCTGCAGCTCGAGGTGGGGGCCCCGTTCCGGCACAGGATCTCTCCGCGATTCGAGGCTGGAGCCGGCGTCTATCGCACAAGCGGCATGCCGGCCATCGCCTTGGATTTCGACCCGGTTCCGTCACAGGAAGGCACTACCACGCCAATCTTCAGGATCACCCAATTCGGCTTCAACGTTGGCCTGGGTTTGTCCCTCCAGGTTGCCAATCATGTTCTTCTCGATGTCGGAGGCCGCCAGCATCGGACGCTACACCGTGAGTTGAACGGAGACGTCGCCGGCGTCCTCAGCATGACGACGGTCGGCGCGGGATTGACCTATGCGCTTCAGTAATACCCTGGCGGTAACCATCTTCGTGGGGATCCTACCGCTCACGACAGGCGCGGGCATGGCCGGCGCATCCGAGCCGGCGGACAAAGGGAAGGGCCCCCAGGCGGTGCTTCGATTCCGGGGAGGCCCGTCGTTCGAGCACAACAATCAGAACACGGGCCCGGCTTGGCTTGGGGGAGCGTCTGCCGGGGTCTTGATCGCAGGGCAGGCGACCGTGATGCTCGGGATCGACAGGATCAGTCTGGATCACAGCCGCGCGGCGACTCCCCTGACCCTTCAGATTGAATTGAGCAAACCATTCCAACGCACGATCACGCCTAGCTTCGTTGGCGGTTTGGGGGCCTATATCGTCGAGATTGTCCACACGACCAATGACCTCGATTTCCTTCTCGGGGGTCCGCCGGGCCCCAGGCAGACCGAAGCAATGCTTGGATGGTATCTCGGAGCGGGGCTCTCATTTCGAATCTCCAGCAGCACGATGTTCGATCTCGGGCTTCGACATCAACAAGCAACGGGTCATTACGACTACCTCAGCCTAGACACGATCGATACCGGGTTCACGTTTCGCCTGTAGCGCAACACGCCGGATGGGAAGGGGAGCATCTCATGCCATCTACCGGAATCGTAACTCGTGCAAGGGTCGTGTTCGCGATCATGATGCTCCTCGGCTTCGCCGGCACTCCTTCGCCCGCATCGGCGATACGCCACACCTATCCCGGTCCTGTTCTCCGGCTGCGAGGCGGGATCCTTTCCCCGGACCAAGATTACGACCCCGGACTCGGCTGGTGCGCGGGTGGGGGGATTGGGCTCGCGCCCAACCGCGACGTCCTCCTGTCGCTGACTTATGACCACCTTTATCTCGGCTATCGGGATACGTCGGGGAGGAATGCTGCACTCGACCCGGTCGAGCTGGAGATGGAGCTGGGAAGACAAGGGGGGCATCACGTGACTCCTCGAGTCGCCGCCGGAGCGGGCGTCTATTTCCGTCGCGTGATCTACCCCGACCTCCGCCCTCTGTTCTCCGAGCCCCAGCGGCGCGGGTCTCTCGGACGGGCGTTTGGAATGCATTTCGGCGCCGGGGTGTCGATTCCCTTATCCAAACGGACATCGATGGATTTCGACGTCCGCTATCACCAGACAGCCGGCCAGGACGGCGTGGTGATCGGTACCGCGACCGCGGGTCTGCGTTTCCTGCTCCCGGGGCCGGAACCAGACCCCGAAGGCTATGTCCGCTCTCGGAGCCGGGGGACCGAGACCTTCGCATCCGCGGAGACCGCCCCCTAATTCACCCTCTTCCGCCGGTTCCGGTCGTAGTCGACGAAGAGGTAGGAACCCAGGTTCTCGAGGTCCGCAAAGTACGCGCGGCCCTTGTTGAGCTGGGTGAAGCGCTCGACGAACCGAACGAGGTAGGGATCCTGCGTCACCATGAAGGTGGTGATCGAGATCCTCTTGCGGCGGCACTGCACGGCCTCGTCCAGGGTCTTGTTCACGATCTTGGGATCGAGGCCGAACGCGTTCTTGTAGAGCCGCCCGC
>JBGPMB010000122.1:0-8618 GCA_041486775.1 Candidatus Eiseniibacteriota bacterium
AGCCCGTACCTCGTGCCGGAGATCAAGACCATCGTTCGCGCGACCACGTATCCCGACGCGCGTGAGCTGGCCGAGCGGTGCATGGGTCTTTCCACGCCGAGCGAGGTGCGCACGGTCGTGACCGAGTTCATGAGCCGGCGCTATCCCGGGATCTTTCTCCCGGCATGATCCGCCGCCGGAAGAAGCGCCCCACGCTCGACTCCGCGGCCCTCCGGGAGCGCCTCGATCGGGACGACATGCGCGCGAAGATCGAGAGCTTTCCGGCGCAGCTTCGCGCGGGCGCTGAGATCGCGGCGCCGGCCATACGGCGGCTCGAGCCACGGCGTCCCCGCGCGTTCGTGCTGATCGGGATGGGCGGCTCGGCGATGGCGGGGGATCTGGTCCGCGTCCTGGCCGACCGGGAAGGCGCGGTTCCGGTCCACGTGGTTCGCCACTACGAGCCACCGTCCTGGATCGCTCCCGAGGATTTTCTCCTCTTCTCCTCGTACTCCGGGGAAACCGAAGAGACGTTGAGCGCCTATCGCTCGCTCCAGAGGCTGGGCTGCCGCGCGGCCGTTCTGGCCTCCGGAGGCACCCTGGCCCAGCGCGCCACAGCCGACGGCCTTCCGGTGGCGCTCCTCCCCGGCGGTTTTCCCCCTCGCGCGGCGCTCGGGTACTCTTTCTCGGCGCTCGCCCACATGGCCCACCATCTGGGGGTTCTCGCCGACGCGGACGCTCGCCTCGAGAACGCGGCCCTGGCGCTGGCCGAGAAGGCCGCTACCGCCTTCTCCCCCGACGTGATACAATCTCGCAACCCGGCAAAACAAATCGCGATACGCCTGGCCGGGCATCCCGTCATGTTGGTCGCGAACCACAGGACGGCCGAGCCGGTGGCCTGGCGCTGGAAGGGGCAGCTCAACGAGAATTCCAAGCACTTGGCCTGGGTCTCCGTCCTTCCCGAGATGAACCACAACGAGGTGGATGGCCTGGTGAATCCCCGGGGCATCGTGGGGCGCATCGCGGCGGTTCTCCTCCGCGACGCGGGAGACCATCCCAGAATCGCGCGGCGGTTCGACTGGCTCGCCGCGTATCTCAGGAAACGTGACATCCACGTGGAGATCGTGAGGCTCGTGGGAGAGGATCCGATGGCCCGAATGCTCGGGGGCGTAGCACTCGGCGATTTCGTGAGCTACTACCTGGCGCTCCGAAACGGCGCCGACCCGAGCGCGCTCCCCGGCGTGACCGCGCTCAAGCGAGCCCTCGCGAAGTGAAGCCGGTCGCCATCGTGCCGGTCGCGGGCGCCGGCACGCGGCTTCGGCCGCACACGCACACCACCCCCAAGTGTCTTCTCCTCGTGGCCGGGAAGCCCATCCTCGGACACATCCTGGATCAAATCCAGACCGTGTCTCCCGAGCGCGTGGTGCTCGTGATCTCGCCCGGACCCCAGGGGGATCGTATCCGCAACTACGCGGCCTCGCGGGCTTCTTCCGATTTCAAGATCGAGTGTGTGATCCAGGCGGAGCCGTTGGGGCTGGGGCACGCGGTGGCTCAGGCGAAGTCCCTTGCGGGCTCGGCTCCTCTTCTCATCATGCTGGGCGACACCATCGTCCAGGCCAGGATCGGGGATCTGGTGAAGGGCGGCGGTTCCCGGGTGGGCCTCCACGAGGTCCAGGACCCGCGCCGCTTCGGAGTCGCGCTGGTGCGAGACGGCAAGATCGTGCAGCTGGTGGAGAAGCCCGACCAGCCGGTCTCCAATCTGGCGCTGGTGGGGCTCTATTTCATCTCGAACGGGGCGCTTCTCTTCAACTGCATCGACCGGGTGATCCGGGAAGGGCGCCGGACCCGGGGAGAGGTGCAGCTCACGGACGCGCTGGAGCTCCTGATCCAGGGGGGTGAGGAACTCCGCCCCTTTCCCGTCGAGGGCTGGTATGATTGCGGCAAAACCGAAACTCTTCTTGAAACAAACAGGGCATTGCTGGATCAGCTCGCGAAGCCCGTATGTCGCGAGGGGGTCGTTGTTTTGCCCCCCGTGGCCCTGGATCCCACCGCCGAAATCACCGCGGCCGTGATCGGGCCGCACGTCACGATCGGGCCGCGCGCCCAGGTGCGCCAGGCGGTGGTCCGCAACTCGATCGTGAACGAAGGGGCGACGGTGCGGGATATCTTGCTGGAGGGTTCGGTGGTTGGGGAGAACGCGGTGGTGCGCGGCGCGTACCAGCGCCTAAACGTGGGCGACTCATCCGAAGTGGAGTACTCGTGACAGCTCAGGCGACGCAGACCAAGCTCGAGACCAGGAAGCAACCGATGACCCAGAAGCAATTCTCATTCAGCAGCGAGTCGGTCACCGAGGGACATCCCGACAAGGTGGCCGATCAGATCTCCGACGCCGTCCTCGATTCCATCCTCGCGCAGGATCCCGGCGGTCGCGTGGCGTGCGAGACTCTGGTGACCACAGGGCTCGCGCTCGTCGCGGGAGAAATCACCACCCAGTGCTACGTGGACATTCCCAAGGTCGTGCGGGAGACGATCCGCGAGATCGGGTACGACAATCCCATCATCGGATTCGATTACGAGAACTGCTCGGTCCTGACCTGCATCGATGAACAGTCCAAGGACATCGCCCTGGGTGTGGATCGCGCCGGTGCCGGGGACCAGGGGCTCATGTTCGGATACGCGGTCCGCGAGACGCCCGAGCTGATGCCGATGCCGATCCAGGTCGCGCACGCGCTCATGCGGGCGTTGGCCCAGGCGCGCCGCTCCGGGAAATTTCCCGAACTGCGACCCGACGGGAAATGCCAGGTCACCGTGGACTACGAGGACTGGAAGCCGCGCCGCATCGCCACCGTCGTGCTCTCCACGCAGCACGTGGACATGCCGGCCGGCGAATACAAGCGCTTCATCGACCGCCTCATCGCAGACGTGATCCGTCCCGTCCTGCCGCGGGATCTGATCGAGACCGAGCCGAACTACCTCATCAATCCCACCGGCCGCTTCGTGATGGGCGGACCACGGGCGGACACGGGCCTCACGGGCCGGAAGATCATCGTGGACAGCTATGGCGGCTTCGGCGGACACGGGGGCGGATGCTTCAGCGGGAAAGACCCCTCCAAGGTGGACCGCTCCGGCTCCTACGCCGCCCGCTACGTGGCCAAGAACATCGTGGGCTCGGGGCTGGCCGACCGCTGCACCGTGCAGGTGGCGTACGCCATCGGCGTGGAACAGCCGGTCTCGATCATGGTGGACTCGCACGGCACCGGGAAAGTGCCGGACATGCGCCTCGAAGAGCTGGTCCGCCGCCACATCGACCTGAGACCCAAGGGCATCATCGAGCATCTCCAGCTGCGCAAGCCGATCTACAAGAAGACGGCCGCCTACGGACACTTTGGACGCGAGAACGAAGGCTTCCGCTGGGAGCTCCTCGACCGCGTGGAGGATCTCAAGCGTGACGCCTAGTGAGAGTGCGACGATGAGCGCCCAGGGACACGTCAAAGACGCCAAGCTCGCCGAGCAGGGTGTGAACCGGATCGAATGGGCCGAGCGGGAGATGCCGGTGCTCCGCCAGATCCGCGCCCGTTTCGAGCGCGAGCGTCCGTTGAAGGGGAAGCGGCTCGCCGCCTGCCTCCACGTCACCTCCGAGACGGCGAACCTCATGCTCACGCTGAAGGCCGGCGGCGCTGAAATCGCGCTCTGCGCCAGCAATCCCCTCTCGACGCAGGACGATGTGGCTTCGGCCCTGGTCCACCGCTACGGGATCGCGACGTTCGCAATCAAGGGCGAGGATTCCGAGACCTACTACAACCACATCAACGCGACGATCGACGTGAAGCCGGAGTTCACCATGGACGACGGCGCCGACCTGGTCACCGTGCTGCACACGAAGCGGGGCGACGCCATCGGAAGTGTGATCGCCGGAACCGAGGAAACCACGACCGGAGTGATCCGGCTGCGCAGCATGGCGCGGGAGGGCGCGCTCCACTATCCCATCCTCGCCGTCAACGACGCGAAGACGAAACACCTCTTCGACAATCGCTACGGCACCGGTCAGAGCACGATCGACGGTGTCCTGCGCGCCACGAACCGGCTCCTCGCGGGCTCGACCCTGGTCGTGCTCGGCTACGGCTGGTGCGGGCGCGGCGTGGCGTCGCGCGCCCGGGGCATGGGCGCGCACGTCATCGTGACCGAAGTCGATCCGCTCCCCGCGCTCGAGGCGGTGATGGACGGGTTCCAGGTCATGCCGGCGCCGGAAGCGGTGAAACGGGGCGATGTCTTCATCACGGTCACCGGAAACATCCACGTCCTGGCGCTGGATCACTTCCGGGCCATGAAGAACGGCGCGATCGTGGCGAACTCGGGCCACTTCAACGTCGAGCTGGACCTGGACGCGCTCCGCAAGGAAGCGAAGTCCGTCCGCACGGTGCGCCCGTTCGTGGAGGAGTACACGCTGCCGCAAGGGAAGCAGGTCTTCATCCTCGGAGAAGGGCGGCTCATCAACCTCGCCGCGGCGGAGGGGCACCCGGCCTCCGTGATGGATATGAGCTTCGCCAATCAGGCGCTCGGCCTCGAGTACCTCCTGACCCATGCGCGTGAGCTCAAGCCGAACGTCTATCCCATTCCGAAGGCGCTCGATGAGGAGATCGCGCGGCTCAAGCTGGAGGCGCTCGGGGTTCGCATCGACACGCTGACCCCCGAGCAGGTCGCCTACCTGGCCTCCTGGCAGCAAGGAACCTGAGCCGGGCTATGTGGCCCCTGGGCCGGCTATCGGTCCGACGGAAGTTCCAAATCCTGGGACTTTGTCTTCTCTGCATCGGGGCCTTCCTCACGCTCGCTTTGATCTCGCGCGACTCGCGCGATCAGGCCGTCGAGCTTCTCGGTAACGGAGCCGTCCGCAATCAAGGGGGCGTCTTCGGGGCGATCCTCTCGGGCGGCCTCGTATCGGTCCTCGGGATGGTCGGAGCCTGGGCTCTCCCGCTCGCGCTCTTCGCGTGGGGATGGAACCGTCTCCGCCTGAAGCCGGCGCTCGAAACCGGTCTCAGGACCGCGCTCGGCGCGATCGGTCTCCTGTTCCTCCTCGGCTTCCTCCACCTGATCACCTCCGGCAACCGCGCCATCTCGGGCGGGGCGGGGGAGATCATCGCCATGACCGCGGCGCGCCTCCTGGGGAAGATCGGCGGCGAGCTGGTTCTGGGAACGGCGATCGTCGTGGTGGGCGTCATCGCGTTCGAGGTCGGCTCATCGCAGCGGGCGCGGCAGGCCATCCAGGCGGTGCTGGCGTTCCTTGCCTTGCCGTTCCGGAGGGAGAAGCCCGGCACCCAGCCGGCGGACGCGGACGCGGATCGAGGCGCGGCCGTAGCATCGGCGGGAAACGCCGCCCCGAAGGGGCGGAAGACGCCGGCCGTCGAGGAGGCGGAGATCGCGAGCGCCTGGGAGGCGGAGGCCGAGAAGCCGCGCCAGCCTTCGCGCCCCCGCATCGTCTCGCGTCGCGATGAAGCGCGCGGGGAGCCGCTGAGCATTCCCTTCCCGCCTCCGCCGCCCAAGACCGCGGCGCAGGCGTCCGCATCGACGGTGGTGGACGCGGGGCTCAAGCTCGGTCCTCTGGCGGCGCCCGAGATGGAGCTGCCCGGGATCGACCTTCTCGACCGGCACGAATCGAAGCGGCAGGCGGTCGATGAAAAGGAGCTGCTCGAGCTGTCGCGCGTGCTGGAGCGGACCCTCGCGGACTTCGACGTCGAGGGGAAGGTCTCCGAGGTGCACCCCGGCCCCGTGATCACGCTCTTCGAGTTCGAGCCCGCGCCCGGCATGAAGGTGAGCCAGATCCTGAACCGCCAGGACGACCTGGCCCTGGCCCTCAAGGCGCAGCGGATCCGCATCGTGGCCCCGATTCCCGGAAAGGCGGCGGTCGGGATCGAGATCCCGAACCGGATCAAGGCCACCGTGTCGCTCCGCGAGATCATCTCCTCGCCGGCGTTCCAGGACTCCTCCGACGCGCTGCCGTTGGCGCTCGGAAAGGATGTGGCGGGCGTTCCCTTCGCCACCTCCCTCGAGCGCATGCCGCATCTTCTGATCGCGGGCGCGACCGGCTCGGGCAAGAGCGTCTGCATCAACACGCTCATCATGAGTCTCCTCTACACCAAGACCCCCGCGGAGCTCCGGTTCATCCTCATCGATCCGAAGATGCTCGAGCTCACGCCGTTCAACGGGATCCCGCATCTCCGCATGCCGGTGGTGACGGACCCCAAGAAGGCGGCGCAGGCCCTCCGGTTCTGCGTGAAGGAGATGGAGCGGCGGTATCAGATGCTGGCCAAGCACGGCGCCCGGAACATCGAAGGCTACAACCGGATGAACCTCGACGCCTCGAAGACCGAGGAGCCCAAGCTCCCGTATCTCGTCGTCGTGGTCGACGAGCTGGCGGATCTCATGGCGCTCCTCCCGACCGAGATCGAAGAGCCCGTGGGCCGGTTGGCGCAGATGGCCCGCGCGGTCGGAATCCATCTCATCCTCGCCACGCAGCGTCCCTCGGTGGACGTCATCACCGGGATGATCAAGGCGAACTTTCCCTCGCGGATTGCGTTCCAGGTGGCCAGCCGCACCGATTCGCGCGTGATCCTCGACATGAACGGAGCCGAGAGTCTGCTGGGCCACGGCGACAGCCTCTACCTTCCGGCGGGGAAGCCGGAGCCCTACCGTATCCACGGCGCCTTCGTCTCCGGGGAGGAGATCGAGCGCGTCGTGACGTTCCTGAAGTCGCAGGGGCGGCCGGTCGTGGCGGACGACTCCGCGCTGGAGCAGGTCCGGATCGCGGACGCGGCAGGGGATTCGGACGACTCGCTCATCGAGGAGGCGATGCGGATCGTGGTGCTCCATCAGCAGGCGTCGACGTCCATGCTCCAGCGCCGCCTCAAGGTGGGCTACTCGCGCGCGGCGCGGCTCCTCGACATCCTCGAGGAGCGCGGCGTGGTCGGCCCGTCCGAAGGGGCCAAGGGGCGCGAGGTCCTCGTGACCGAGCAGGAGCTGGCCGACCGGGCCGACCGTGCCGACCGGCTCCATGAATCGCCGCCGGGAGTGGGGACGAACGCGTGATCGCGCCCGTTCGCACTCCGGCCGCCCGAGTGGCCCTCGTGACCCTGGGCTGCGCGAAGAATCTGGTCGATTCCGAGATCATGGCGGGTCTTCTGGCGACCGGAGGGTTCGTGAGCGCCAAGGATCCCGGGGCCGCGGACGTCGCGCTGGTGAACACGTGCGCCTTCATCGGACCTTCGCAGAAGGAATCGATCGACCGGATCCTCGAGATGGCCGCCCTGAAGCGGGAGGGGAAGCTCCGCGCCGTGGTCGTGGCCGGGTGCCTCGCGCAGCGCTATCAGGCGGAGCTTTTGCATGAAATTCCCGAGGTGGACGCGGTCGTGGGCACGGGGCAGGTGGACGCGATCGTTCGGGTCCTGAACCGGGCGCTGCGCCCGGGGGGCGAGCGCATCCTCGAGGTCGGACCTCCCGGAACGGCGGTGGATCTGGCCGCGCACCGCGCCGTCTCGACGCCGCGCCACGTCGCCTATCTCCGCATCGCCGACGGCTGCGATTTCCGGTGCACCTTCTGCATCATCCCTAAGCTGCGGGGGGATCTGAGGAGCCGCCCTCTCGAGTCCGTCGTCGCCGAGGCGCGCCGTCTGGCGGAGGCCGGGACCAAGGAGCTCCTCCTCATCGCGCAGGACTCGACCTCCTATGGAGACGACCTATACGGCGAGGCGAGGCTCCCCCAGCTCCTCCGCGCGCTGGCGGCCATCGAGGGCATCGAATGGATCCGGGTCCACTACACCCACCCGAAGACCTGGAGCGAAGCCCTGATCCAGGTGTTTGAACAAGAGCCGAAGGTCTGCAAGTATGTGGACATCCCGTTGCAACATGTCACGGACCCCATGCTCCGCCGGATGCGACGCGAGGTCCGCCGGGACGAAATGGAGCGCCTGATCGAGCGGCTTCGGGCCCGCATTCCCGGCGTCGCCATCCGGACCCACTTCATCGTGGGCTTCCCGGGGGAGACCGAGGAGGATTTCGAGCAGTTGCTGGACTACGTCCGCCGGACCGCGCTGGATCACGTCGGATGCTTCGCCTACTCGCGCGAGGACGGCACGCCGGCCGGGCGCATGAAGGAGCAGCTTCCGGAGCGCGTGAAGCTCGCGCGACGCCGCGCGCTCATGGCGGCGCAGCGCGACGTGGCGTCCTCGCTGTGGGGGCGCTGGGTCGGAAGAACCGTCCCCGTGCGCGTCGACGCGCCGGTCCCGGGACGGCCGGGGGTGTGGGCCGGGCGCGTCGAGCAGCAAGGGTACGAGGTGGACGGCGTGACCTACGTCCGCGCGGCGGACGGGGTGAGCGAGCCGCGGCTGGGTTTCTTGGCTTCTGCCCGCATCGTGCGGGCTCGCCAGTATGATCTCGACGGGGAGGTGGTCGCGTGAGGGGTCGGGCCTGGGTCGTGGCACTCGGTTGCATGCTCCTCGCGGGCACAGCGCGCGTCCCATGCGTCCGCGCGGCGAACGCTCTGCCCAAGACGCACGGCGCGATGCTGGATTCGGTCGCCGGCATGGTGGCCCAGGATCTGCTCCACGGCTCGCCGATTCCGGCCGGGCGCGCCGTGCGCCTCGCCACACCGG
>JBGPMB010000123.1:0-8524 GCA_041486775.1 Candidatus Eiseniibacteriota bacterium
GACCGCGAGGCCGGAGTCGGAGAAGGTTCGCTTCCAGTTCTCGCGGTAGCTCCCCGAGATCACCTCCCAGTCCATGCCGATGCGAAGCGCGGGCACGATCTTCCGGGCGAGGCTCACCCGGAGGAAATCGATCCCGCCGCTCCCGTCCACCTGAACGGTGGAGGGCGAGCCCTGGTCTTCCTTCCGCAGCACGGTGAACTGGGAATTGGTGCCGGCGACGTAACTCCCGCCCAGCACGATCCCCCCGGGCAGCGCGATGATGCCGCGCGCGGAAGGAAACGTGGTCTCGTTCACGTTCTCGGTCGCGCTCGTCGAGCTGACGTGGCGCAGAGCGGGAACGAGGGTCATCTGCAGCAAGATGCGGTCCACGTCCGCGAGGGACGCCGGATTGACGAGCGAGATGTCGCGGGGTCCGTGCTCGGCGGCGCCCGCGCCCCCGAGCGCGCGCAACCGGGCCGCTTCCTCGAGCTGTGGCTCGCCCAGGCCTCCGATCGAGAAAATCGAGTTCGCACGCGCGGGCGCCGGGACGCAGGCGATGAGCGCCGCGCAGAGGACGGCGACGGCGGATCCGCGCATCAGAAGCGCCCCGGGGGAAGCTGGGTGTAGCTGATATGGACCTCCGACGGCCGCGAGGATTCCTTCGAGCCGATGTCGAATTCCTTGGTCAAGTTCCTCCGATTGGTCAGCCGGACGAGCACGCCGCCGTTGGTGGAAGGCGAGGCGACCCAAGCCCGCATCAACGCCGCCGGAAGACGGATCGCGATCGAGCGGGTCGAGGAGGTATAGAGCGCGATCAAGCTACCGGACGTGAGCGCCGTGGAGTCCGCCGCGAGGCCGGACTGCTCGGTGACCCCCTCGCTCCATCCGCTCCGGATGGCGCGCACTTCAATTCGGGCCAGAGCGTCGGCCGTGTCGGGCGCCGAGCTCGTGGGGAGGAGATTCAGCACCAGCGTGGCCTCGTCCACCGAGACGTCCGACGGGATCGAGTCCACCGGGAAATGGATCGCCTCCTCCGTCTTGAAGAGCCCGCCCAGCACGAGCGAGGTGTCCGCCCCGCTCGGCGCGGGCGAGAGCGGCGAATGGAGGTAGAAATCCTGCGTGACCGGCGTGTCGACGCTGTCCACCTTGGCCGCGCTGGAAACGGTGTGCGAGTAACGGATCCGGAACTTGAGCGCGCCGGCGACATAGGCGGCGAGCGGATGTCCCGAGCCCTGAAGCGTGAACCCGGGAATCCCCGTGGGATTCTTGGCCCACGTCACCACGTCGGTGAACGAGCTGGGACCGAGGGGGATGGAAAACGTGGTCGCGGTGCTGACGCGATCGTCGAGCGCGCTGCCGAGCGGCGTGCCGGGCGCGGGGCCCGGCCAGGAAACGTTCGTCGTATCCCATACCGCGGAGGCCAGCGCGAGATTCAGGGTGGTCGGGGTGAAGCCCAGGGTCAGGTTGCGCGGAACCTCGAGCGAGATGTTCAGCGGCGCGAAATCGAGAAGGGTGGTGTCGGGAAGCGTCCATGCCGCGACCTTGAGGAACGTCCGACCCTCGAAGGTCCCGCTGGTTCCCACGAGAAGAACGCTGTCGAAATCCGCGGTGCCCGCCTCGACGTAGGTGTCCCGGTCCGGGTGGGGGGCCACGCGGACGGTCGCGCCGAGCCCGCCTGGGCCGCGGATCAGCCGGCCGGCGCCCACGAGGCGCTCGGCTCTGCGCGAGCAACCCACGAGGGGACAAACGCTCAGAGCAACGAGCACGAGGGGCAGGAAGGGTCTAAGACGCACGAGGCGGAATCATAATCCCTTGTGGTGGCGGGCGCTAGCAAAGAGGTGCCCCTCCTTGAACCCATCCTTTTCCCTGCAGTTCCTTGTCGTTCCGTCCGATAGCTGGGGATGAGGGAGGAGACTTTGCCCGAAATCCGCACAACCCGCGCACAATACATCTGGTCTACGGCTCTGGCCGCGGCGCTCGTGGGCGCTCTGGTCTGGGCGTACACCGCCTACCATTGCGAGCGGTTGCACCAGGAGGGACGCGTCAAGGTCGCGGCCCTCGCGGCCACGATCGCGTCCGGAATCCCCGCCGACGGGATCCAGGCGCTCGGGGACCGTGCCGACGAGCGAAGCCCCGTATATCTCAGGCTCCGCTCCTCGCTCATCGCGGCGCGTCAGGCCAACCCGGACTTGAGGCGCGTCTTCGCGCTCCTCCCCGGGAAGACGCCGAAGGCGTGGCGCTTCGCGCTCGACGCGTTGTCAGATCCGGGGCAGCGCATGCGATTCGGCGATCCGTACGACATCGGCCCGCACCCCCAGATCGAAGAAGCCCGTTCGGGTCCCACCGCCGACTTGGCACCCGTTCCCGACGTCCACGGCGGCTGGTTGGGAGGCTACGCTCCCATCCGCGAACCCCAGGGACACACCGTTGCGGTAGTCGCGGTAGAGGTGGGAGCGGACTCGGCGCTCCTCTCCGAGCGGCGGTTCCGCCTGGAAGCGTCCGTGGCTTATCTGGTCCTGCTCCTGGGAATCGGATTCATGGGCTTCGACCGATACCAGAAGCGCCGGCTCGAGCTGGATCGCAACCGGAACATCAGCGCCCGGCTCAGCATCCATCGCCTGGCCGAGGTGATGACGCGCTCGGGCGGCGAGTCCGACCTGATCCGAAACGCCCTCGACACGATGGCGGAGGCGACGGGATTTCCGCAGTGGGCCCTCTTCCGCAAGGACCGCGATCACGAGCCGTTCGCTCTCGTAGCCACCCGGGGCTTCGCGGGCGGCGAGCGCGTGGAGCTGAACCCCGACTCGACCGGCCCCAACATCTGCTCGGTGCCGCTCCTCGAGCAGGGAGAGCCGACCGGCGTGCTCCAGTGCTTCGCCTCGTCTTCGCGCGGGTTCGGCACGAACGATGTGATCCTGATCCGCTGGCTCGCGGCACAGCTCACCCAGGGGCTGAAGCGCATCCAGCTCGAGTCACGCGACCAGCTCCTCGCCTCCTACATGCGCAGCACGGACGAGATGCTGATCGGATTCGACCTGAACGGGCTGGTCACCTACGCGAACCCCGCCGCGCGGCGCGCGCTCGGGGATCCGGTGGACGAGCTTCGTGGACGCGGCATCGACTCCCTGTTCCGGTTCTCGGAAGAGGCCGGCTCGGTGCCTCTCATGAAGCTGCTCCGCCAGGAGGGCGCCTTCTCCGGCGAGCTCCGCTGCTGCACGAACGAGGGGACGGCGTTCCCCGCCGAGGTGGCGGTCTCCAAGGCCATCGACCGCGAAGGAAACGGGAACGCGTGGGTGCTGGTCGGACGCGACATCAGCGAGCGGCGCGAGCGCGAGGAGGAGATCCGGAGCCGCAGCGAGCAGCTGGAGCTGATCGTGGAGCAGCTCCAGCACGTGAACGAGAAGCTGGCCGAGGCGAATCGCATGAAGAACGAGTTTCTCGCCAACACCAGCCACGAGCTCCGCACCCCGCTCAACGCGGTCATCGGATTCGCCACGCTGCTCGAGCAGGGCGTCGCCGAATCGGTGGAGGAGCGGCGCACCTTCGCGAACTCCATCCGCGAGAGTGCCGAGCACCTGCTCGTGGTGATCAACGACATCCTGGATCTGGCGAAGGTGGAAGCGGGGCGGCTGGAAGTGGCTCTGGAGGTTGGAGATGCGACGCCGACCCTCCTGGCCACCGCGGACAGCCTGCGGCCGGTGGCGGCTCGGAAGGGGGTCAACCTCTCGGTGGTAGTGCCTCCCCAGCCCCTGGAGATGCAGCTCGATCCGGCGCGGCTCCGGCAGATCCTCCTGAACCTGCTTGGGAACGCCATCAAGTTCACCGATAAAGGAGAAGTGTGCGTCGAGGCGAGCCGGCAGGAGACGCCCGCCGAAATCCGTATCGTGGTACGCGATACCGGCATCGGCATCGCGAAGGGCGATCAGGCGCGGCTCTTCGTGAAGTTCTCGCAGGTGGACGGCTCGTACAAGCGGCGGCACCAGGGGGCGGGGCTGGGCCTCGTGATCACCAAGTCGCTGGTGCAGCGGATGGGCGGACGAATCTCCATGGAGAGCGAAGGCGTGGGGCTCGGAACCAGCGTCACGCTCGCCTTCCCGGCAGTGCCCGTAACGGCGGAACTCAACACAGCGAGGAAGGCATGCCTCAACGAATCATGATCGTGGAAGACGATCCCATGAACGCGAAGCTCTTCCAGCTGGTGCTGACGCGGAAGGGCAATTACGCGATCGAGATCACCGAGGACCCGACGCACTTGATCGACGAGATCAAGGCGGGAACGGTGGATCTGGTGATCATGGATGTGTCGCTGTCCAACAGCAAATTGGACGGCAAGTCCGTGGACGGCCTGGAAATCACGCGCCGGCTGAAGGCCGACCCCGCCACGCGCCAGGTCCCGGTTCTTCTGGCCACGGCGCACGCGATGAAGGGTTCGAAGGAGAAGTTTCTCAAGGAGAGCGGCGCCGACGATTACATCTCGAAGCCGATCGTGAGCGCGGACGAGCTGTTGCAGCGGATCGAAACGCTGATCGCCAAGAGGAGCCATGCCGTTCCACCTGCTCATCGTTGACGACGAGGCTCATAGCCGGAAGCTCTTGCGCATGGTGCTCCGCCAAGGGGACTACACCTTCCACGAGGCCGAGAGCGGCCAGGAAGCGCTCGAGATCATGGAGCGTCAGAGGGTGGACCTCCTCCTCCTGGATCTCATGATGCCGCATCAAAACGGCTTCGACGTGATTCTCGCGATGCGAAAGAGCGAGACCTTGGCTCGGATCCCCTTCATCGTGGCGAGCGCTTCGACGGCGCAGGACGACATCCAGCGAAGCCTCGAGCTGGGCGCCATCGACTACTTCACGAAGCCTCTGTCGGAGTGCGACATCCGATTCCAGATCCCGCTCAAGGTGCGAAACGCGATCGCGCTCCACCAGGCCAGCGACGAAAGGCTTCGGATCGAGCGGATGAAGGCGGTCTCCGCCATGGCGGTCGCGCTGAATCACGAGATCAACAACCCCCTGCAAGTCATTCAGGGAAACGCGCAGCTCCTCCACGTCCATCCCGGGCTCCCCGACGACGCGCGCGACAAGGTCGCCCGCATCCGGGCCGCCACCGAGACGGTCACGGGCCTGACCCAGCGCATTGCCGCGCTGCGCGACATCGTCACGGTGGAGTACCCCGCCGGAAACAAGAATACCGTCCCGATGGTGAACTTCGAGGCCTCGGCGGCGGCCGGCAAGAAGCCCTAGCTCGACGACGCCGAGCGCGCGTAGTCGCGAACGGTAACCGGCCTCTCCACCAGCCTTTTCACCAGATCCGAGGGCGGCACGACATCTCCCGCGACCGCCCTGTGGGCCGCCACGCCGAGCGCTGAGGAAAGAACCGGGTCCAGCGGGCGCGTGAGAAAGCCCAGGCCTCGGGCGATGGGAACGGGCGCGTGGAAGACGCTGAAGCGCCGGCCCGCCTCTTCCTCGAAGATCCGGCCCGCCTCCAGCGGCGTGATCGCGTCGGGACCGCCCACGGGAACGTAGGCGCGTGACACGCCCGACTCCGGATCCACGATCCCAGCCATGACCCTCGCCACGTCGCGGACCGAGACGTAGCTCACGGGCGCCTCCCCCGATCCCAGCAACAAGGCTCGCGCGCGCTTCATGTCGAAGCCCCCTCGCGGACCGAGCCACGTCTCCAAGAAGGCCGAGGGCTGCACGATGACCCAGGTCATGCCGCTCCCCCGGAGGGTGGTCTCGGTTTCTCTCTTGTAGCGCACCAGAGGCGTCGTGCGCGGGAGATGGGGGCTGACGGACGTGAAGAGGAAGCGCCGCACCCCTCCGCGCCGCGCCGCGTCCACCAGGGCGCGCTGCCCGTCGAGGTCGACGCCGCGCAGGCTGTCGCCGGGGAGCCTCCGGCCGGCGCCCGTGGCGGTCGAGACCACCGTCGTCACGCCGCGCAACGCCGCTTCCAGCGAGCGAACGTCGCTCAAGTCCCCGGTGACGAGGTCGACGCCGAGGCGGTGCAGCATTTCGATACGGGGGGATCCGGGACGGACGAGCCCTCGCACGACGTGCTGGGACCCGCAAAGCAGGCGGCAAATGTTGCTTCCAAGGAGCCCCGTGGCTCCGACAACCAGGATGGGACGCAACGGCGAAAACCTCCGCGGGGAGTCCGATTTCGCGTCGTCGGGCTACGCGCGGGGGGAATGCCCTACCGGGTTATGTTACTTGATTCCGAAGAGGGGATAAATCCAGTTCAGGATGAGGAAATTGAGCCGGCCGATGAGGAGGGCAACCCGGCCCATGACCGTGAAACCGAACGCGGCTCCGAAGGAGACCATGAGGAACCAGATCCCCACCCGGGCGATCCTCCGGGTGACGGCATCCTGCTCCTTGGAAAAGAAGAAATAGATCAGCACGCTGAAGACGCCGATGGCGAACACCAGCGAGTAGAGAATGGTGTGCGAATCGAGATGCGAGAGCGGGACGATGGCCCGGGCGAGCTGCGGAAGCACCTCGCCGTGGAGCCGGCGCGTGAAGTCCAACCCGATGTAGTAGGCGACATAGATCGCCATCGCATAGCGCGAGATCCACCCGGCCTTCGGCAGGTAGCGCACGTAGAGCATGACGCCCAGGAGACCCGGCACGAGGAGGTCCCAGTTCTGATTGAAGTCGTGGGACAGCGGGGTGATGAGATTCGGCATCAGAGTCTGGTTCAGCGTCGTGCCGACGTAATAGCCCAGCGAGACTCCCGCGAAGAGACTCTCGGTGAACCGGAAGAGCGGGTTGTCCTTGTAGAGAAACGAAAGCGCGAAGAGCGTGAGGAGCGCCGCGAGCCAGGTTCCGATACCGGGGAATGGGGTCATGGCGCCGCCTTCTTCTGCGCCGCGCTGCGGCTCATGTAGGCGATGTTCCCGATCAGGATGAACAGGATGATGATGAAGTGGATGACGGTCTGGGCGTCCATCCCCTTCGTGGCCGTGAACGCGTGCGTGCTCCCGTAGAACCGGGCGAGCTGGGGATAGCGCGCCGCCAGGAGCTTCTCGTATTCCGCGGCCCCCTTCATCCCGCTCAGCATCCCCACCAGCTGCCCCGCGTTGAGGTACGCGTAGTACTTCGGAGCGCCCACGGCCGTTGGCCCGACGATGATCGGCGTGCCGCTCTGCTGGTGGGCCTGCGTGATCCAGTACTCGCCGATGATTCCCGTGGCGACGGTGACGACCACGTTGATCTGCCGGAGGCTGCGGACGCCTTTCATCATTGGAATTTGCGCGAGAGGAGTCCCGCGCACGTCGACCGGGAACGCGCCGACGATGTCGTCTCCCATTCGCTTCATGACCGCCGCGGCCCCGTCCTTGAAGCCCAGGTTCACGTAATCCTCGCCGTACTTGAGATCGGGGAATTCGGCCGAGACCTTGGTGATGGAATTGATCGCGAGCTGGAGGCCCCCGAGCGGGTAGAGGGCGCAGATCACCAC
This sequence comes from Candidatus Eiseniibacteriota bacterium, assembly GCA_041486775.1. Classification (GTDB taxonomy): domain Bacteria; phylum Eisenbacteria; class RBG-16-71-46; order SZUA-252; family SZUA-252; genus WS-7. Next base: position 7,438 of record JBGPMB010000123.1, read on the forward strand.
GTGGATCCGCTTCAGGAAGCACTGGCGCATGACGGCCTCGGCCATGGGATCGTTCTCGGGGGCCGAGGAGGGACCGTAGTCGAAGGAGATGAGAACATAGTCACCGGGCTTCAACGCTTCGACATACTCGAACGCGGAGCGGGTCGAAGCGGTCGTGGTCACGGGCAAGCCGATCGGCAGGATGATCGGCACGGCAACGCCTATGAAAACGAGTAGAAAGAGCCAGCGCCGGTCGAGATTCAGGAGCCTGTCGACGAATCCCGCCACGCTACTCTCCTCCCCCCAGACCCAGGTAGCCGCGCTCGATGCCGAGGACCACGCGGATCGCCATCGAGGAGGCCCCCAGCGCCGCGCCGATGATGATGCCCGACTGGGCCGCGCCGTTCGGGGTCTGCATGATCCACTCGGTGAGCTTCCCCAGGGCCTGGCTCGCACCCGCGGCCGCGGGCTGAAGCGGCGGAAAGGGCGCCGCCAGGAATTCGAGCAACGGAACGCGGCCGGCCATCACGAGAATGCCCGCGACGAGGAGGATCGTGGCCTCGGTGTTCCTGGCGCGGAACGCGCGGAAGGCGGCGGAGGCCATGAAGAAGGCCAGGAGCGCGAAGATCGTGGCCTGGAGCGGCAGGAAGAAATGATCCGCGATCCACTTGAAGGGTGTTCCCGATCCGTCCGGCAGCGTCGTGATCCCCTGCTTCGAGATCGCGCCCCAGATGCCGAGCCCTCCCGTGATGAAAAGGCCCGTCAGGAGCACAACCGAATAAGGCCATCCCTTCTCGCGCCGGGCGACCTTTCGCGTTCCGTTCTGGATCACGTTCACGATACCCAGCAGAAGCGCGAAGCCGGCCACGATGATGAGCCACTGGTCGAGCCGGGGCCGCATCCCCGTTTCGCCGGAGAGGAATCGCTTCGGAATGTAGAGCGAGAAGATCGGGATCAAGCCCGCGAAGAACGCCACGAACAGAGGCCCCCGCGCGCGGAGCGCCGGGACGAAGAAGCCGAGCGCGATCCCCACCACCGGCAGAAGCGCGAAGAGCACGACGAGGGCGACGCGTCCGAATTCGAAGTTCATTGGGTCTTGAAGAGGCTC
>JBGPMB010000124.1:0-8208 GCA_041486775.1 Candidatus Eiseniibacteriota bacterium
GATCACCCGTGCGGAGTTCGAGGCGATGAGCGCCGACCTGGTCGAGCGTACGCTGGCGCGCTGTCGGCAGGCGATCGCGGACGCCGGCCTATCGCTGCCGGAAGTCGACCAGGTGATCCTGGTCGGCGGCGCGACCCGCACTCCGAAGGTGCAGGACGTCGTTCAGAAGTTCTTCGGGAAGGATCCGCACAAGGGCGTGAACCCCGACGAGGTGGTCGCGGTAGGCGCCGCGATCCAGGGCGGCGTGCTGGCCGGCGACGTCAAGGACGTGCTCCTGCTCGACGTGACTCCGCTGTCGCTCGGGCTCGAGACCCTGGGCGGGGTGACGACGCACCTGATCGAGCGCAATACGACCATCCCGACGCGGAAGACGGAGACGTTCTCCACGGCGGCGGACAACCAGACCACGGTGGAGATCCACGTGCTCCAGGGCGAGCGCCCGATGGCCACCGACAACAAGACGATCGGGCGGTTCCAGCTCACCGGACTTCCCTCGGCGCCGCGCGGCATCCCGCAGATCGAGGTGACGTTCGATATCGATGCGAACGGCATCCTGAACGTCTCGGCGCGGGACAAGGCGACCGGCAAGGAGCAGAAGGTCCGTATCGAGGCGACCGGCGGGCTGTCCGAGACCGAGATCAAGCGCATGGTCACGGATGCCGAATCGCACTCCGAGGAAGACAAGAAACGCCGTGAGGGGATCGAGGCCAAGAATCGCGGCGAGCAGCTGGCGTATGAGACCGAGAAGAATCTCCGCGAGATGGGCGAGAAGATCGATTCCGAATCGAAGGCCCGCCTCGACGGCGCGCTCGGGAAGCTGAGAGAAGCGGTCCAGCGCGAAAACACCGAGGACATCCGGTCCGCGAGCGAAGCGCTGACCCAGATCTGGAACGAGGTCTCGAGCAAGCTCTACCAGGAGGCCGCAGCGTCCGGGGCCCAAGCGGGCGCGCCCGGGCCGGGCGAGCCGCAAGCAGGGCCGGAGGCAGCGCCCGGCGATGGGAAGAAGAAGGGCGGAGACGGCGAGATCGAGGCCGATTACGAAGTCGTGAAGTGATCCCACGGAACCGATTTCGGGTTCCGGTGATCTAACCCGGTACACAGGGGTGGACCCACCCTCAGTTGCTGGATAGACGGCGCCCCGGGAAGGAAACTTCCTGGGGCGCTCCTGCTCCCAGGAGCCTGCACATGCGACGTTTCGGATTCCTCATCACGATCGCGCTCCTCGCCTTCGCACCCGTTTCCGCGGCATCCTCCGCGGCCAAGGGAGGCCACACGAGAATGGAAAAGACCACGACCGTGGCGAAGGCCACGTTCGCCGCCGGCTGTTTCTGGGGCGTCGAGGCCGCGTTTCGCCAGATCCAGGGTGTCGTCTCGACCCAGGTGGGGTATACCGGCGGCCGCACCGTCAATCCCTCCTACGAGGACGTATGCACGGACCGGACGGGCCACGCCGAGGCGGTCGAGGTTACCTACGACCCCTCGCGCGTCCGCTACGAGGATCTGCTCGACGTCTTCTGGAAGAACCACGATCCTACGACCTCGAACCGCCAGGGCCCGGACGTGGGGGAGCAGTACCGCTCCGCCATCTTTTTCCACTCCCCCGCGCAGGAAGCCGCGGCCAAGGCGTCGAAGGCGCACCTCGAGGCGGAGCATCGCTTCCGGCGCCCCATCGTGACCCAGATCATGGCGGCGGGCCCTTTCTACCGCGCCGAGGACTACCACCAGCAGTACCTCGAGAAGCGCGGACTCTCCGTCTGCCACATCAAGTAAACCCTCCCCGGCGGGCTCGGGAAGCGCTACATTGAGCCCGCCGGTCCTGAAGGCCGGTTATGGAGGTGTCGATGCCGGTCGAAATACGGGAGGTGACATCGGGGCGGGAGTTGGGCCGGTTCATCCGCTTCCCGTTTGAGCTGTACAAGGACAATGACTGCTGGGTGCCGCCGCTGCACTTCGACGAGCGGAGCACCCTGAGCCGCAACAAGAACCCCGCGTTCGACTTCTGCGAAGCGAAGTACTGGCTGGCCTACCGGGACGGCAAGATCGTGGGCCGCGTCGCCGGGATCATCAACCGCACGTACGTCGAGACCTGGAATCAGCGCTACGCCCGCTTCGGTTGGATCGACTTCGTGGACGATCGCGAGGTTTCTACGGCGCTCCTCCGCCAGGTCGAGACATGGGCCCAATCCCACGGCATGCACGCCGTCCACGGCCCCCTAGGATTCACCGACATGGATCGCGAGGGAATGCTCGTCGAGGGCTTCCACGAGCTGGGCACGATGGCGACCATGTACAACTTCCCGTACTACCCGGAGCATCTGGAAGAGCAGGGCTACGAGAAGGACGTGGACTGGGTGGAGTACGAAGTCCGCACGCCCGACGCCATCCCCGAGCGCGCCCGGCAGATCTCCCACCGCGTGCTGGAGCGCCGCAAGCTCCGGATCCTGGACGCGCGGAAACCCAAGGATTTTCTTCCCTACGCGCGCGACATCTTCGACGTCATCAATCGCGCGTACGGGAACCTCTATGGATTCGTCCCGCTGACGGACCGGCAGATCGAGTTCTACACCAAGCAATACTTCCCGAACGTGGTGGCGGACTACGTGAAGATTCTTCTCGACGCGGAGGGCCGGCCCGCGGGCTTCGTGATCGCGATGCCGTCTCTGTCGCGCGCGCTCCAGAAGGCGAAGGGGCGGCTCTTCCCGTTCGGGGTCTTCCACCTCCTGCGGGCGCTCCGGCGGCCCAAGCAGATCGACCTTCTGATCGGCGCCATCCGGCCCGATTTCCAGGGGAGCGGGGCCGACGCGCTCCTCATCACGGAGCTGGCGGCGACCCTCATCAAGAAGGGAGTCGTTTCCGCGGAGTCGAATCCCGAGCTGGAGGAAAATCTCCTCGTCCAAGGGCACTGGCGGCACTTCAACGCGCGCCAGCACAAGAGGCGGCGCTGCTACATCAAGCGGATCGGGAACGTGGCGCCGGATGGGAGCGGCTCGCGCGAGGGAAACGGGGCGGCGCGGGAGAGCGACCCCGCGCTCGCGACCCAGTAGCCGCCCGTCCCACGCGGAACACTACGTACCCCTGATCGTACCCCGCCCCATGGAAGAACTTTACTCAGTACCAAGTCACCCCCGCCCTAACTCACGCTGGGACAGAGGGGGAAATTGCGTTTCCCGAAGGCACGGGCCGTGGCACGGCTATTGATGGTATAGAGCCGTGAGGGTGGGGAACGGCTCCGCGGACGCTCCTTGGAGAAGTTTCAACCATGACCATGCTGCCGCGTCCCCGCCCGATCTCTTACCGCGCTCAGCGGAGCGAGGCGCGAAGGTCCGCTTCCATCTCGTAGGACGGGGTGAGGAGCGGACTTTCCGTTTGTGGCGTGATGAGGTCCAGCGGCGCCTCGTGCTCGAGCCACGAGTTGTCGTCGGTGTTGATGGGTCCGGGTCCCACTTCCCGGGCCACGCGGTCGAGGCGCCCCCGGTAGGCTCCGAGTACGTCCTGCAAGGAATGGATTCCGATCCGCGCGAAGTCCGCGGCAACCTCCGGCCGCTGGAGCACGGCTTGCATCGAGGCGCGGTCGAGATAGAGCTCGCGATCCGGTGAGGCGAGGATGATCAGGTCCGCCGAGGATTCCACGTAGAAGAGCTGCCCGTGGGGGAACGTCGTGACCACGGTGCGGAACACCGTCGAAAGCGTGGCCTGGGAGACCGAGTAGGTCTGAATCCACTGGCAGAACACACCGCCCGGGTTGAGCCTTCGGCGCGCCTCCTCATAGAACTCCTTCGTGAAGAGATTTCCCACACCCGCGATCCAGGGGTTCGACGGCTCCGAGATGATCACGTCGAAGTTCTCCTTCGTGGATCGCAGGTACGTGCCCGCGTCCTCGACCACGAGGCGGCTGCGCGGATCGGCCAGCGGCCGGTGGGCCGCGGCCTCGAAGAAAGGGGCCGCCTCGATCACGGCGCCTTCCAGCTCGAGCGTGAGGGCGGACGCGATGGGGTGCGTGAGCACCGCGTGCGTCGTCACCCCGCTTCCGTAGCCGACCACGCAGACACTCTTCGCCTGCGGGGCGAGGAGAAGTGGAACCTGGCCCACCATGACCTGCTGCGCCATGTCCTCCCCGCTGCCCGTCGTAGCATCGGTCTTCCCGTTGATGAGCAGCGCACGGCGGTCTCCGGTTTCGAGCACGGTGACCGTGGCCACGCGCCCTTCCTTGTAGAAGAGGAGGCGCTCCAGCTGCACCGAGTGTCCGATCTTCGCGAGGGCGCGGTGGACCAGATTTTCGCCGCCGAACTCGTAGGCGCGCAAAAGGCGCACGAACCCGAAGCTCATCCGCTCGGGCTGCCAGGTCGGCGTCGCGAAAGCCGCGACCGCCACCGTGCCCGCGATGGCGGCCGTGGCGGCCAGGGCGCGTCGTAACCGCGGGCCTTCGCCGAGGAGAAGGGCGGCGCATCCGATGGCGGCGTTCGCGAGGGCCGCGAAGAGAATGGCGCGGAGCGAGCCGATGATGGGGATCAAAACGAAGCCGGTCAGGATGGAACCCGCGATCGAGCCCAGGGTGTTGGCGGCGTAGATGGTGCCCACCGAAGCTCCCGCCTCACGCCGCCCACGCTGGTAGATCGCGGCCGCGAGCGGGAAGAGAGCGCCGAGGAAGAAGGTCGGAAGGAGGATGATTCTCGCCGACACGAGGGCCTCCCCGGCGAAGAGCCGCGGAGCGCTTCCGCGCGATTGCGCGATGAGCGTCGCCTGGAGATCGGGCAACGTCTCGAACACGCGCGAGCCCAGGATCACAGCACCCGCCAGGAGGAGCTGGAAGAGGCCGAAGAGAAGCACCGGCGTCTTGAAGAATCGCAGGAGGAGGGCCGCGAGGGCGGCGCCCGCGGCGATGCCCAGGAGATAGACCGCGAGAATCGCGGAGAACGAATAGACCATCCCGCCGAAAGGCACCGAGAGGACTCGGGTCCACGCGACTTCATAGAGGATGGCGCAGAAGCCCGAGACGGCGAAGGCGGGAAGGATGAAGCGGGTGAAGGCCGTCACGGGCTCGGGGGACGCGGGCGAAACGCCCGGAGCGGCGGTCGGGAGCGGAGCGGGAGTCGGCTCCGGCTTCGAACGGACCACAGCCGCCGCCACCAGGAGATCGATGGCCGCCGCGACCGCGGCGGTTTTCCACAATCCCAGCGAAGGAATCAGCGCGAAGCCCGCGAGCGCCACGCCACACACCGCGCCCGCGGTGTTGACGGCATAGAGACGGGAGACCGAGGCGCCGAATTCCTTGTCGCGGCGGGCGAAGGCGGATACGAGGAGCGGAAGCGTGGCGCCCATCGCGATGGTGGGAATCAGGAGCGCCACGAACAGGAGCGCGAAGCGCGCCAGCAAAAACGCGGCGCCGCTTCCCCCCATCGCCCCGTAGAGGCTCGCGAAGAGCGGGCGCGCCGCGAGGTAGGCGAGCGGGCTCAGGAGCCCCATCGCCGCGACCAGGACCTCGAGCCGCGCGTACATGAGAAGCGGCTGGTTGGTGCGTGAGGCCAGCCGCCCGCCCACGATCGCGCCCAAGCCCAGACCTCCCAGGAACGCCGCGACCACGGTGGAGACGCCGTAGATCGAGTTGCCCAGAAGGTAGGAGAGGTACTTGGACCAGACGATCTCGAGTGTGAGGCCCGCCGTACCCGAAGCGAAAAAGCAGAGGTAGAGAAGAGCCTTGTGGCGCATCGGCTGGGGGGCCCGATGCGCCACGCGTTTGTTTGCCATCAGTCCTCGCGGGTCCGATCAGATCGGGTGACCGCGGGAGCTTATCGCGAACCCTGCTTCGTTTACCAGCCCGCCTTCCCGCAGCGGTAGGTGGAGAAGTGGGGGAGCGGAGCGTCGCAGGACATCGTGGTCCTGTCGTTCTGTGACGCGACGGCCTGCCACGTCTTCGTGCCGGGGTCCCACCACTGCATCGTGAAGTCGCGAACCTCGTCCGAGCTCTGGAGGCGGCAGGAGAGGGTGACCGGCACCCGGAAGGAGTTGAGAAGCGAGGGGACGATGCCCAGCTCGCAGCTCCGCACGCTCGGGTCCGGCACCGTGACCGTGACGAGACCGACGCCCGCGAAGGAGCCTGCCGGGATCTTTACCGTCCAGTCGCCGTTTCGGATGACGCCCCCCACGAGCCCATTGACGGTGCCGGTGACGATCTTGGCGGTCGAGGAGAGGATGCCGGTGTTGGAGGGCGACGGATTCGCGAAGAATGCCTGGTCTTGGCCGGCCGGTTGCTCCGGTGATAAGGGGGAGTTCGAGCACCCGACGAACAGCAAGAGTAGAGCTAGAATCGGCAGGGTGCCGAGATGCGATCGAGAGTTCGATCTCACGACGTTACCTCCCACTCGATGAACGGGTTAAGCGAGTCGGCCCCGGCGCTGGATACGTTTCGGCCGGGCCTCGGTACGGGAGGGAAATGCAGGGCACGTGCCGCGGACCGCATCTCGGGAAATGCAAAGTGCCCGCCTTGCGGCGCCCGCATCTGGCGCTCGGGCGGGGGTCTGGTGGGGGGAGGAGGGAAAGCCCCTGAGAGAGTGCAAAAATCGGGGCAGAAAATCCGGTTCTGGGGGGTATTCTCACTCAACTGTGGGGCATTTCCCGCCTCTCCTCGTAGGAGGAAACCCGACTATGTCCAAGGCTTCACTGGTCTTCGCGACCCTTCTCATCATCCCCACATTAGGGATCTCCTCCACCGAGCAGGCCCCGACCAAGCCGGGCGTCACGGCTCCGCAGTTCGTGAAATCCTACGTCAAGGCCATGAACCGCGCGGACGTCGGCTCCATGATGAAGATGTTCAGCAAGGGCTCGGGCGTGACCTCGATCGGCGACGGGACCATCAGTCACGGATGGCACTCCATTCAGACCGACGCGCAGCAGTTCGTGGGCCGGCAGGGCACCTTCAAGTTCACCGTGGGGTCGGTCGAGGTGACGCCGCTGGGAACCGGGTATGTTCTGGCCGTCGCGCCGCTCACGGTGCAGACGCTCGGTCAGGATGAGGACGTCGAGGTGCCGGCCGCGATGACCTTCGTGCTGCAGCGCGAGGGGTCGTCCTGGAAGGTCATCCACGAGCATTGGAGCAGCAAGGATACGGACAGCGTCGAGGGAGACGATCAGGGCGACGATGACGGGGACGGCGGCGACAATTTCGACGGTCCCAGCTCTTCATCCCACGATTCACGCGGGAACCTCACTTCGGCCACGCCGCGGCAAGGGCACCCATGCGCTCACCGCGTGACGCGCGCCGCGCAAGCGAACTTCGCGGATATCACCGCGCGGTAGTTCTCGCCTCTCTTGCGGCGGCGGTGGTGGCGGTGCTCGGAGGCTGCGCCCCGAATGGCTCGAAGATGACCACCCGCCCCATATCCGAAGTCCTCAAATCGCACGCAGCAGAGCTGATGGCGATCCCGGGAGTCGTCGGGACCGGCGAAGGGGCTGTCTCCGGCGGCGGTCCCGCGATCCTCGTGCTCGTCTCGCGCCGGACTCCCGAAGTCGACTCCCGCGTTCCGAAACGCCTCGAGGGGTATCCGGTCGAGGTCCGCGTCGTCGGCGAGGTGCGAAAGCTCGACGGGCGTTGAGGCGTCGGCTTTCGCGGCTGGACTGGCGAAAAACAGACGCCCCGCGGCTATCCGCTCCGCGGGGCGATGAAGACGCGAGCCGAGATCCTCGCGATCTATTTGCCGACTTTGGCCCCCATGCCCATGCTGCCCGCGGCCCCCGCGTGGCCGGCCTTCATGCCCGCTCCCATGCCCGCGTGGGTGTTGGCCTTCGTTGACGCACTATGGATCATCGCCGTCTTTCCGTCTGCTTTGGCCGTTCCCTGAGCCACCCTGCCTTCGCTCATGACCGCCGAGACGACTTCACCGAGGCGAAGGTCCATTCCCTGGGCGATCTGTCCCCAGCCCATTCCGTCCTTCCGAAGCGCGAAGAGCTGATCCATGGTTACCGTGGTCTTCGAATTCGCGAGCAGGGTGTGGGCGATGATTATCTCGCCGAGACCCGCGCCGAACTGGTCCGCTTCCGCCACGAGTGCGTCCCCCGTCATGCCAAATTCCGGCGCGACACGACCCGCCGCCGTGGCCTTTCCCTTCGCGTTGGCTTCCCTATCGATCTCGCCCGAGATCTTCGTGAGTTTCTTGTCCGTCGTCGCGCGGGCCTTCGGAGAAGCGTTCTTCGCGCGATCTCGAATTGCCTGGA
>JBGPMB010000125.1:0-8193 GCA_041486775.1 Candidatus Eiseniibacteriota bacterium
CCGCATGCCACCGTCACGTTCCGGATCCCCAGCTCGCGGACCGCGCGCTCCAGGAAACCCGCCTTCTTTTCCCTCGCTTCGAGGATCGTGACTCTGGTCTCGGGCCATACAATCGCGAGCGGAATTCCCGGAAAGCCTCCTCCACTGCCGATGTCGAGAGCGGACGCCGGTGGAGGGGACTGAACTTCGATCGGATTCAGGGAGTCGAGGATGTGGCGGGTGTAGAGGACGGTTCTATCGCCTCGGGCGACCAGGGAAAGCTGAGCTACCTGGGTGTAGACAAGCTGTCCGAATCGCGCGAGCAGATGGACCGTCTCCGCCGACAGCGAGCCGGAGGCAATGCGTTCGGAAAGCCTGAGCTTGAACTCGGCGAAATCGGGTTCGAGATCACGTGGGAGCTGCAATGAGACTGGCGCGCCGGCGTTCCCGCTCGACATAGATTACGAGGATCGCGGCATCGGCCGGCGAGATTCCGGCGATGCGCGCCGCTTGGGCCACGGTGGTCGGCCGGATTCTCCGGAGCTTCTCCCGCCCCTCCCTCGACAGCTCGAGCAGAGGTTCGTCCCAGATAGAATCCGTGATCTGCAGATTCTCATAGCGCACCGCCCTCTCCACCTCGCGCCGCTGCCTCCGGATGTATCCCTCATATCGCACTTCAATCGCCGCCGACTCTACCGTCTCGCGAGCGAGGTCCGCAAGTTCGGAGCGGGCGAGGAGCGCATCGAGGCTGAGCGAGCCGCTGCAGAGCAACTGCGCAAGGGAGGGCCCGCCGGCGCCATCCACCGCGATTGGCACCGACCGCAGTCGATGAGTCGCCTGCTCGCGCTCGGCGATTCGCGCCTCCGCGACCGCCAGGTCCTCGCCACGCAGGGTCCCGAGATCCCGCGCGTGCGCCAGGAGTCGATCGATCGCGTTATCTTGACGCAGCAGCAGACGATACTCGGCGCTGCTGGTGAACATGCGATACGGTTCCTCGGTTCCCTTGCTCACTAGATCGTCAATCAGGACTCCGAGATACGCCTCTTCGCGCCCCAGCCTCATCGGCTCTCGTCCCTGAATCTTCAGCGCGGCGTTGATCCCGGCGAAGAGCCCCTGCGCCGCCGCCTCTTCATATCCCGAAGTGCCATTGATCTGACCCGCGAGATAGAGCCCCTCGATCGCGCGCGTCTCGAGCGTGGGCAAGAGCTGCGTCGGCGGGACGAAGTCGTATTCCACCGCGTATCCGGGCCGGAGCATCTCCACCTGCTCGAGTCCCGGGATCGTGCGCAACATCTTCACCTGGATCTCCTCGGGCAAGCTCGTGGAGAGACCGTTGATGTAGTACTCGTGACTTGCGCGCCCCTCGGGCTCGATGAAGATCTGGTGCGAGAGCTTCTCGGAGAAGCGCACCACCTTGTCCTCGATCGACGGGCAGTAGCGCGGCCCGATGCCGCGGATCTTTCCCGTGTAGAGGGGTGAGCGATCCAGATTCGAGCGAATCAACTCGTGCGTCGAAGCCGTGGTGTGCGTGAGGTGGCACAGGATCTGTTCCACCTGCAGGGAGTGGGTGAAATGGGAGAAGGGGCGCGGCGGATCGTCTCCCGGCTGCTCCGTCATCCGTGCGAAATCGATCGAGTCGCGATGGATCCGCGGCGGCGTGCCCGTCTTGAGGCGGAGCACGCGAAAGCCGAGATCCGCCAGGCACTCGGACAGGCCGCGCGAAGGCGCTTCGCCCACGCGGCCGCCCGCGACGGTGCGATCTCCAACGTGCATGAGCCCGTTCAGGAACGTACCGGGGGTCACGATGACCGCCTCGCACTCCATCTCGTCGCCATTCGCCAAGCGCACGCCGTGAAGCCGCCCGCCCGAGACCAGGAAGCCGACGACCTGCGCCTGGAGCAGGGTCAATCCCGGCGTGCGCTCGAGATGGTCGCGAACGATCTCGCGATAGAGCGCCTTGTCCTCCTGCGCGCGCGGAGACCACACCGCGGGGCCGCGCGCCCGATTCAGCATCTTGAACTGGATCCCGCCGCGGTCGGCCATTCTCGCCATGATGCCGCCCAGGACATCGATCTCCCGCACGAGATGTCCCTTCGCGAGGCCGCCGATCGCGGGATTGCAGGACATCTGCGCGATCGCGTCGAGGCTCATCGTCACGAGCGCCGTCTCCACTCCCATCGCGGCCGCGATGCACGCGGCTTCGCAACCGGCGTGTCCCGCGCCGACCACGAGGAGCGGGTAGCGGCTCACTTGCCGATGCAGAACTGGGAGAAGATGGCAGCGATCACGTCCTGATCGACCCCGCGCCCGAGGATCTCGCCCAAGGCGCGTCTCGCGTCCGTGAGATCGACCGCGATGAGATCGTAGGACTGCTCTTCGCGCAGGCTCGCTTCCGCGCGGTCCAGCGCTTCGACCGCCTGGCGCAGAAGCGCCTCCTGCCGCGCGCTGGTGGTCGGAAGCTCATCGCCGGGAACCGCGCCCGAGAGCCGTGGGAGCGAGGAGCGGAGCGCGTCGCGAAGCGGCTCCGCGCCGCCGGGCCGGACCGCGACGGTCGAGACCTCCGCCAGAAGCTGCTCGCGCGGCACCGTGCTCGCGCCACTCCCGCCGTTCCCCGCCAAATCCGCCTTGTTCCACGCCACGACGACGGGTCGCTCGCCGATCATGGCCAGCGCCGCGCGATCTTCGGCTTCCTGGGGATCCGAACGGTCCAGGACCAGGACGGCGAGATCCGCGCGCCGCGCCGCGTCGCCCGTGCGCTCGAGGCCCAGCCGCTCCACGTGATCCAGGGGCTCGCGGACGCCGGCGGCGTCGCAGAGGCGGATCTCCACGCCGTCGAGCCAGATCGATTCCTCGACGGTGTCGCGCGTCGTGCCCGGGACCTCGCTCACGATGGCGCGCTCGTATCCGACGAGCGCGTTCAAGAGGCTCGACTTCCCCACGTTCGGCCTGCCCACCAGCGCCACGCGCACGCCCTGCTCGCGGCGCCGCGCGGCCGGCAGATTCGCAAGCCAATCGCGGAGCGGGGCCGCGATCGAAGCGCACCTTCCGGCGAGGGCGGCCCCGTCCCAGGCCTCGTCCACGTCCGCGGGGAAATCGATCCGCGCCTCGATTTCGGCGAGGAGCGGCACGAGACTCCGGTCCAGCTCGAGGATGCGCCGCGACAGGGTGCCGCCCAGCGCCGCCTCCGCCGCGCGCGCCGCCCGCTCCGAGCGGGCCTTCACGACCGCCGCCACGGCCTCGGCCTGCGCCAGGTCCAGTTTCCCATTTCGGTACGCGCGCTCCGTGAACTCGCCCGGACGCGCCGGACGCGCGCCGGCGGCCACCAGGGATTCGAAGACCGCGCGCGGGATGACGGCGCCGCCGTGGCAGGAAATCTCGACGACGTCCTCGCCCGTATAGGAGCGCGGAGCGCGGAATACCGAGAGGAGAACCGTGTCGAGAGAGATGCCGTCCGGGCCCAGGAAGGCGCCGAAGAGAATTCGGTGGGACTCGCTACGCTGGGGGGATCGCTTGCCTTGGAAGCGATCCGCCGCGATGGAGAGCGCCTTCGGCCCGCTCATGCGGACGACGGCGATCGCGGATTCTCCGGGGGCCGTGGCCGGAGCCACGATGGTGTCGTTTTCCACTTTCCGCCATGCCTCGCCCGCCTTGCTAGCCCTTCGCCTCGTCGCGTCGGATGATGACACGCTTGAAGAGCCCGTCGCCGACGCTGACGCTCGTGAACGCCTCGGCCTCGGCCACCTCGAGGTGCACGATGCGGCGCTCGATCGCGGAGAGCGGCTCCGTCGAGGCCTCGTTCCCCGTATCGCGCACTTCCTCGATCAACTCCCGCGCCATCACGCGAAGACTCTCGACACGCCGGTCGCGATATCCCGCGACGTCCACCTCGACCCGCGGGATCGCATCCTCGGGAGAGCGCGCGCGGAGCATCCGCGCGACCAGATGCTGGAGCGCGGCGAGGGTCTCTCCGTCGCGTCCGATCAGGAACTGGTCCCGCTCCTCCGCGCGGACCGCGACCCGGATGCCGTCGCGCGTGCGGTCGGCGGTCACCGCGGCGGGAAATCCCATCTGCTCGACGATTCCCTGCGTGATGGAGCGGACCGTTTCCACCAGCTCGGGGGTGATCTGGGAGGGATCGAGCGGAGGTGGAGGCGGACCGTAGGTCTCCATGGAGGCGCCGCGCCGGCCGCCCCGATGAGCTTCCTCGCCCACCGCCGACGCCTGGCGCCGGACCGCGCTCGGCGGAATCCGCGCTCCGTCCGGTTGAGCCTCTGGATCGCGCCGCCAGGCCCGGAGCTTCACGGGGCGAAAGCCTCCCATGGAGTTCGCGGAGCGGCCCGGATCCAGGACCTCGATCGCGAGCTCGCGCGGGCTGATGCCGAGACGATCCGCGGCCTGCGCGACCGCGTCTCCGTAACTTGCCGCCTCGATATGTATGGATTCGCTCATGTCCGATTGCGCCGCCATGGAATGCCCCGGGCTCAGACTTGAGCCGCGGCCATTTTCCGATCTTCGGCCAGGTTGACCAGATACTGCTGGAGCGCCGAAAGAAGGTTGTTCACGGTCCAGTACAAGACCACTCCGGACGGAAAACTATACATGAAGAAAAGCATGAACAGGGGCATGACGTACATCATGCCCTTCTGGGCCGGCGCCACCGGAGTCTGCGACTGGAGGAGGTAGGTGCTCCCCGTCATGATGATCGGCATGAGGTGGACCGGAAAACCCCCGAGCGTCAACAGGACGTCGGGCGCGGAGAGATCGCGGATGTAGCCGATGAACCCGGAAGCGCGAAGCTCGATGGAATAGAGGAGAACGTTGTAGAGCCCGATGAAGACCGGCACTTGGAGAAGCATCGGCAGGCACCCGCTCATCGGGTTCACATTGTTCTCTTTGTAGAGCGCCATCATTGCCTGATTGAGCTTCATCGGGTCGTCCTTGAGGCGATCTTGAAGCTCTTTGATCTGCGGCTGCAGATGGTGCATGACCTTCATCGAGCGGAGGCTCGACTGGGTGAGCGGATAGAAGAGGAGCTTGGTCGCCGCCGCCAGGATGATGATCGCCGCGCCGTAGTTCGCGATCACCCCGTGGAGCAGGTTCAGGCAACGGAGCAGGAGCACGCTGATCCCGCGCATCCACCTCCAACCCAGGTTGGCGACCTCGTCCAGTCCGGATCCGATCGAGGCAAGCGTATCGAAGCGGATCGGGCCGCCGTAGATGCGCGTGTGGCGCGCCACTTCGCCCCCCGGGGGGACGGCGCCCAGGATCCAGCTCGTGACGAGCCCGTTCCCGGCGCTCCGGAACACGACGTCGGAGACCGTTCCCGAGTCGGGAATCACCGCGGCGATGAAATACTTGTTCCGGCTGGCCACCCAGCGGACGTTCCCGGGCGGCATGATCTGCTCCCCGTTGGGACCGAGCTTCGAGGCCGGCGGGGATTCGAGCCTGGTGCCCAGGAGCGCCACCGCCTGCGGCAGGTCGCGCTTCATGGCGGAGGGCTCGGTCAGCGGAAGCGGCGTTCCCCACCCGATTCGATACCGGATGGGGCCCAGCTCGGGAGGGGCGGACACGTGGACGTCCACGTCGAGGAGACGCCGGTCCGCGCCCACGCGATACGTCTTGGTGACGCGCACGCCGCTCTGATCCTGGGCCTCGAAGCCCACCACGCCGCCCGCCGCGTCGTCCTGCACGATCCGGAACGGCACCTGGGAGAAATCGAGCGCGTGCGATCCGTATTCCACCACGACCGGGTAGGCCTTGGCGCCGGGGGCCACGAGATCCAGGGGCTGATTGCGAACCTCGTCTTTGAAAGTATCCAGAATCCAGTGGGCAATGGCCGCGCCGTCGCTGGTCAGAGTCACGCGATAGTTCTCGGTCCTGATCTCCCGGGTTTCGCTGGGAGCCGCGGCCACTTGAGGCCGCGTCAGGATGGCTCCGGATGAAAGGGCTGCCCCCGTCTCCGATCCGCCTCGGACCGAGGGCGTCGCGGCACCGGTCGCGGCACCCGTCCCAGCGCCGGCTCCGGCCGCCGGGGAGCCGTCGGGCTTGGAGGCCGGTGGCGCCTGCCCGGCGATCCCTCCCTGCTGGGAGGCGACGGGCTTCGTCTTGGGGCGGTAGAACCGGGGCGAGATCACCTGGTCCAGGAGGAGGACCATCATGACCATGACCATGGCTATCAGGACTTTGCGATCCATATCGTGTCGATCCGATCAGGGGACCGGGTCGTACCCTCCCGGGTGGAACGGATGGCACTTCGAGATCCGCCGAACGATGAGCCAGAGGGCGCGCGGCAGAGGCACGCGAGCGACCGCCTCTTCGGCGTAGGCGGCGCAGCTGGGCGTAAAGCGGCAGGCGCGCGGCAGCGCCGGAGAGATCAGAAGGCGATAGAGCCGGATCAGCGACAGAAGGAGCCACCGAGGCCCCAGCGGCGTCGCGGCGCGGGCGGAGGTGCTCACGCGGGCTCCCGGCTCAGAAGCTGCCCCATCTCGGCGGAGACTTGTCCGAGCGTGGCCCGGGCGCAGGAGCTTCGGGCGATCCAGATCCTCCAGGCCGCCCGCTCGCGCACGGAAGGCGTGAGGAGGCGATAGGATTCCCTGAGGAGGCGTTTCGCGCGGTTCCTCCGGACGGCCGGCCCGACCTTGCGGCTCGCGACATACGCCACGCGACCATGGTCCGGGCACAGGGACAGGCTCACGAGCGTCATCAAGCTGCCGTGAAAGGATTTCCCTGATTGGTACACTTCGCGGAATTGCCAACCTTGGTGCAGGCGGCGATCGCGCGGTGAGACCGCGCCGGGCATCCTGGCCTCGAGGCTTGGGGCGATGCTATACCGTGAGGCGTTTGCGGCCTCGTTCACGGCGGCGCTTCAGAACGGCGCGGCCGCCCCGCGTGCTCATGCGTTCGCGGAAGCCGTGCACCTTTTTCCGGCGGCGATTGTGGGGCTGGAACGTGCGCTTCACTGGAAATGACCTCGGGTTGGGAAAAGGACCGGGTTGAATACGAGCGTCGGAGTGTACCGAATCGCCCTGCCCCGGGTCAATCCGAAAGCCCGTGACGCTCGCAAGGCCCCGATTCGAAAATTTTCGTTGCGCCCCCTCGAATCGCGAGGGTACTGTGCGGCGGTAGCGAAGGCCAAGAGCGTGCCCCTCTGCACCGCGCGCTCCCGGTCCTCGCCAACGGTCTTCCCCGCGCGATGAGACGCGCTCCCTTCACCCGGACAAATGAGTTGTGAGGATATGTACGGCGAATATCCCCTTTTCGGGGCGTAACGGATACGATCGATGTCCGTTACGCCCCGATTCTTTTGTGGATAGTATTGTGGATAAGCGGTGCACACCCTGTGTGGAGATGGGGACAGCGCGATGACGACGGGCACGATGGCAGCGATGCAGACGACGGCAGCCGGTGACGTGTGGCAGGGCGCGCTCGAGAAGATCCAATCGCAGCTCCCCGGTCAGACATTCGAAACCTGGTTTCGCTCGCTGGGCCCCCTCGAGTTCGATGGGTCCGCGATGGTGCTCGAAGTGCCCAGTCAGTTCTACGTGGACTGGCTCGACCATCACTACCGCGGTCTGATCGAGTCTTCCCTCGAGGCCACCGCGGGGCATCCGGTCGCGCTCAGCTTCCACGTCCGAGCGGCGGAGATTCCCGTGTTCGAGGAGCGCCCGCGCGGCCCTCTGCCCTCCCGGAACGAGTGCTATCTCAGCCCCAACAACACATTCGAGACCTTCATCGTCGGAAACGGAAACCAGTTCGCGCACGCCGTGTCGCAGGCGGTGGCGCAGACTCCGGGAGAGCGCTACAACCCGCTCTTCCTGCACGGAGGCGTCGGCCTCGGCAAGACGCACCTCATGCACGCCATCGGGCATCAAGTGAGGGCGTTGCGTCCCGCGGCGCGGATCTTCTTCGTCAGCGCTGAGAAATTCATGAACGAGATGATCTACTCCATCCAGCACGCCACCACACTGGAGTTCAAGAGCCGCTACCGCACGGCCGACGTCCTCCTCCTGGACGACGTCCAGTTCCTCGCGGGCAAGGAGAGCACCCAGGAGGAGTTCTTCCACACGTTCAACTCGCTCCACGACGCCCACAAGCAGATCGTGCTCACGAGCGACGGCCCCCCGAACGAGATGACCGCGATCGAGGAACGGCTGGTCTCGCGGTTCACGTGGGGCGTGGTCGCCGATCTCAAGGCGCCCGATCTCGAAACCCGCG
>JBGPMB010000126.1:0-8119 GCA_041486775.1 Candidatus Eiseniibacteriota bacterium
TGGGCAATCTTGTTCGCCCGGCTCGTGCTCGGACTCATCTTCGGAATGGCGGGATGGGGAAAGCTTTTCCAGATGGGCGCGACGGAACACGCGCACCGGTACTTCGTGGATCCCTACGCCGGAAGCTGGATCCCGGCGTGGCTCCTATGGTCGCTGGGGCTCGCGATTCCCTACGTCGAGTTCGCGGCGGGCTGGCTCTTGTTCGGGGGGCTCTTGGTCCGCCCGGCGCTCTTGGCCCTGGGCGCGATTCTCGTCATCGTGACCTACGGCCACCTCTTGAAAGATTTTCTCTACGAGTTCCACACGCACGTCATTCCGCGGCTGGCCCTCTTGCTCTTCATACTCGTTATGCCGCGCGCCGATGACGTCCTATCGCTGGATCATCTGATCTGGCGGAGGTGAGCTACCGCGACTCGAGAAGCACGACGCGCTGCGTCAGGTGTTTGTCGCCGGTCGTGAGTTGGACCCAATAGATTCCCGAAGGCACCGTCGAGCCGTCGCGGCCTCTCCCATCCCAGTAGAGCGTGCGGAGGGCGCCACCCGCGCCGGCGCCCCCGCCGAGTTCGATCTGCTTCACGCGGCGGCCGGCGACGTCGAACACATCGATCTGGCCGGGCGCTCCCTCGGCCGTGCGGTAGGACAGCATCACGCCCCCCCGCGCGGGGTTTGGCGATAGAGCAAGCCCCGGCCCGCGCTCGAAGTTAGCCAGCGTCGGCCCTCCGTGACTCGCCTGGACGTCAATGCTTATGGGAGCGGTGAAGCCAGCGCCCGAGAAGAGCTTGCCCTCGACCACGGCGTCCACGCTCGGCCGGCCGGTCACGGCGCTGAAGAGATTTCGCAGATCTCCCTTGGAGAAGCAGACCTCGATCTCCGGTATCGAATTGCGATCCACATCCCCGACGGTGAGCCTCTTGGCTTTGCCCGCGGAAATCCGATCCACCGATCCCGTTCCATGGGAGACGAGCTGGATGCTCGCCGGATCGATCTCGGCCGCCCCGAACGTGGAGTTCATCGGTTCCACATAGACGCACCACTTGGGCTTCTCCGAGAAGAGGCGGAGCGTCTTGTCTCCGTTCGCCGCAAACTCTCGCGCGCGCAGCTGGCTCGCGATCGTGATGACGGTTGTCGCGGATCCACTCTGGACAATCGGGGTGTATCCTCCCCAGTTCGGCGTCGCACCGAAGGAAGTTCGGGCCAAGAACGTGACTGTGTACGTCCCCTGGCTCCCGGCCGCGGTGTGCCAGACCAGCCGGCCGCTGGTGTTCCCCGATCCGGACGTGAAGGTCGCTCCGCTCCCCCCGGGAAGGCTGGTCAGGCTCGCGGTCAAAGTCGCGATGGAGTCGCCGTCGGCGTCGCTGGCCAAGACATCGACAACCACGCTGTCGCCTTCCATCACGGAAGCGATTCCCGGAGCCGCCACGGCCGGCGGAGACCCGAGGGTGCTGGCGGCATCGTTGACCAGGTGATAGTGCATGCGATCTTGTAGTCCCAAGGGATCCGTCGCGACGACGGCGAATTCACGAGACCGGACGCTCGCGAGGTCCGGCGTCGCGGGGCCGATCAGCACCCCAATTGTCTGACCCGCGTCATCCTTGGCGAACGACACGTTGGACGGCGCGTTCTCCAGCGTGAAGGCGAGCTCCTCCATGGGAGCCCCGAGGAAGGAGAGCGAGAAGACATCCTCCTGAGTTTGGGACGAGAGGTGGAAAGACCGGCCGCCCACCCAGTGGAATCGGGGCGCGAAGACGCTCGTCTCTCCGACCGTGAATCGATCCGTGGTCACGACAGCGCCACCCGAGAGAATCTCCGCGTACCACTCCCCGTATTCGGCCGGCGTGACGTGCCCCGTGAAGGGCAGATCCCAGTACTGCCAGGTCTGGCCCCAGTTGCGCGCCGGAACCCCGCCGCCCTGACTCGCGAACAGGGACCCGTCCGGGCGATGCACCTCCATCGTGAGGGGCTCCCCAACCTGCCCATCGACGAGACACCACACCTTTAACGTCGGCTCGTCCCCTCCGAAGACCGCGGGCTGGCTGGGCCGCTCCTTGAAGCCCGTCCAGCCCGAGGAGAGGCCGCCCTCGTCCAGGAACGCGGACCCGGTCGTCACCCCCAGGTCGTAGACGTGGAGGTGGTTGTAGCCGACGTAATTCTCCTGATGTTTCCATAGACTGGGGGTCAGGTTCGCGCTACCGCCATAGGGATCGATCGCGAAGCCCGTAATGGTGTGCACCTCGAAGTGGAGGTGCGGCCCTGTCGTCAAACCGGAGCTGCCCATGAACCCGATCATTTGTCCTTCGCGAGCGTACTCGCCGGGGACAACGGTCACGGAATGGGTCCGGAGATGCCCGTATATGCTGGTCGTTCCATCGCCGTGCGCAATCACGACAACATTCCAGGGAACGCCCGGCGCTAACGTCTCGCGATCGTAGTTGCCGTCCTCGGTGGAGACAACGCGGCCATTCGCCGCCGCGAGCACAGGGACTCCCACGTCCATGTCCTCGAACGAGTTTATGTTGTAGTCCGTTCCCTGATGCCCGTCGTACGTGAGTGTCCCGCCGTAGTAGTCGAGAATCCTCGGGCTGGGATCGTGATCGTAGTAGTTCGTGATCCGGAGCCTGGGGTGCCCCAGAGGCCAGGCCAACGGCCAGCCAAAACGTACGGTCGGAATCAGAGCCGTCTGTGCGTGGGCGGCGGGCGGGAAGGCGCAAGGCGCCAGAAGAAGTACGACGAAACCGGCGGCGCGGAAGCGGTGGAAACCCGAGATGCGTGGCACGGTGCTTCCCCCCGAAGCAATCTGCTGCGGTGACGGGCCGATTCAATGCTATCACGAGGGCCGGTCCTGCCGCTAGACTACACCTCAATCATGCGCACCAAGATCGCCCCCGGCACCCGCTTGGGGCATTACGAAATCCAGACGCTGATCGGAACGGGCGGGATGGGCGAGGTGTACCGCGCCCGGGATTCCCGTCTCCACCGCGACGTGGCGGTCAAGGTCCTGCCGGACGCGTTTTCCGGAGACCCGGACCGGCTCCGGCGCTTCGAGCAGGAAGCGCGGGCCACCGGTCAGCTCAATCATCCGAATATCGTGGCGATCCACGACCTGGGCACGGCCGACGGGAACGGCGGCGTCCCCTACATCGTCACGGAATTACTCGAAGGCCAGAATCTCCGCGCGGTCGTGGCGAACGGCCCCATCCCACCGCGCAAGGCGGTGGAGTACGCCATCCAGATCGCCGCGGGGCTGACCGCAGCGCACGCGAAGGGGATCACGCACCGCGATCTCAAGCCGGAGAACCTCTTCATCACCGCGGGCGGCCATCTCAAGATCCTCGACTTCGGGCTCGCGAAGCTTCTCCGTCCCACCGGCGTCGGCGGGGCCGAGCACGACAAGACCGGCTCCATCCAGGCATCCCTCACCATGACCGGGACGATCATGGGCACCGCGAGCTACATGGCGCCCGAGCAGATCCGCGAGCAGCCGACCGATCATCGCGCCGACATCTTCTCGCTGGGCTCGATCCTCTACGAGATGCTCACCGGCACTCGCGCCTTCGACGGCGAGACTCCGATGGACCGCATGACCTCCATCCTCCACTCCGAGCCGCCCGATCTCTCGGCCGCGGTGGAGGACGCGATCCCCGGCGTCGGCAAGATCGTCCGCCGCGCGATCGAGAAGCGCGCCGAGGATCGCTTCGAGTCGGCGCGCGAGATGTCCTTCGCGCTCTCGCTCGTGACCGAGCGCACGGGACCGCGCGCGGACGTTCCCGCCACGACTGCAGGTGCCGCGCCTGCGCGCCGCGCCGCCATTCTGCACCGCCTCACGTACCGCGAAGGGATTGTCTACGACGCGCGTTTCGCTCCGGACGGGCAATCGGTCTACTACGGAGCCGCGTGGGAAGGGCGCCCGGTGGAGCTCTTCTGGGCGCACTCGGGCAATCCCGAGTCACGCGCCCTCGGCTATCCCGACGCGGAGATCCTGTCCATCGCGTCCACGGGCGAGATGGCGGTTTCGCTCAAGCGCCACAACAAGGGCGGCTTCATCCGCTCGGGGATGCTGGCGCGGATGCCGCTCGGAGGCGGAGCGCCCCGCGCGATTCAGGAAGGGGTCCACGAGGCGGATTGGGGGCCGGGCCGGCAATTCGCCATCATCCGCGAGTCCGGCGGCATGACGCGCCTCGAGTGCCCCATCGGCAAGGTACTCCATCAGACCCCGGGGTGGCAGAGCAGCCTCCGCGTCTCGCCCGACGGGACCAAGATCGCCTTCCTGGACCATCCCTATCGCGGGAACGACGCGGGGAACGTGGCGGTGGTCGACATGGAGGGGAATCTCGAGGTCCTCTCGACCGGATGGAACAGCGCGCAGGGTCTCGCCTGGTCCCCCGACGGTCGCGAGGTCTGGTTCACCGCCTTTCGCGCGGAGTCCAGCCGCACGCTGTACGCGGTCACGCTGGATGGCACGCTGCGTCCCGTGTTCCAGACGGCCGGGCACCTGAATCTGGCCGACATCTCGCGGCAGGGGCAAGTTCTGGTCGTTCACGGCAACAGCCGCATGCGGATGCAGCTCCTCGGCACCGCCGATGGGCGCGTCCAGGATCTGACCTGGCTGGACTGGTCGCTGGCGCGCGATATCTCGGCTGACGGGAAGACCGTCCTCTTCGACGAGACGGGTGTGGGTGGAGGTGAGTTTCACTCCGTGTACATCCGTGACGCGGACGGCTCGCCCGCGATCAAGCTGGGCGAGGGCGTGAATCCCCGCCTCTCGCCGGACGGCCGCTGGGCGCTCACGGGGATGGAGGGCACGCCGCCCCGTCTGATTCTGCTGCCCACGGGGGCCGGTGAAACGAGGATCGTCCCCACCGGAAAGCTCCATTGCCACAACGCCACCTGGTTCCCGGACGGCAAACACATCTGCGTGGTGGCGAACGAGGGGAACGGAGGGCTTCGGCTTTACGAAGTCGATCTGGAATCCGGCGAGCAGCGCGCCTTCTCGGAGGAGGGCGTGAGCCCCATGGATCTCCTGGTCTCGCGGGATGGGAAATCCGTGGGTGCCCGCGGCCCCGATCTCACGTTCTCCCTCTACCCGGTGGATGGCGGAGCCCCCAAGCCCCTGTCGCTGGTCGGGTCGGAAGAGCGGGTGTTCGGCTGGAGCGCCGACGGGAAGGCGCTCTTCCTCTTCCAGCGCGGCGCGCTGCCGGCCAAGAGCTTCCGCATCGATATCACGACCGGGGAGCGCAAGCTCTACCGCGAGCTCTCCCCCGCGGACCGCACGGGGGTCGACGGCCTCACCCGCATCTCCATGACCCCGGACGAATCCACGCTCGTCTTCAGCTACCCGCAGTCGCTCTGCGATCTCTACGTCATCGAGGGGTTGTTGTAAGGCAGGGGGTTGACTGCTGGGCTGTGGTCCGGCTATCTTTTCCTCCGGTCCCGGGCGCCCGCCCGGACCGTATGACATCCCCCACCGATGGAGGGTGTGCCTTATGAAAAACGCCACTGTGTTCGAAGGAGCCGTCTCCGGCCGCTAGGCCGCGTCTTCGCGGCCGCCTCACGGCCGTAATTCTCACCGGCTTCTAAACAATCTCGATCATCGACTCGGGGATTCGTGCGCCCGCTTGCGTGGCGCCGGCCCCGCCATTCAAGGGAGACGAACGTGCAAAGTCTGGAATCGTTGGGATGGAACGGATTCTTCGAAGCGCAGGTGGATCGCGACCGCGACGCGGACCTTTGTCCCGCGCGTGTCGTGGAGGAGCAGCGCGGGAGCTACCAGATTGTGGGCGCCTCCGGCGCGTGGCGCGCCGAGCTGGCCGGGCGGTTGCGTCACGAGATGGCCGGGGACTGGTCCGCGGCGCCGTGCACCGGCGACTGGATCATGGCCCGGGTGCCTCCCGCAAACGAGAATGGGAGTCCCGCGCTCATCCACCGGGTGCTGATGCGAAAGACGAAGTTCTCGCGAAAGGAGGCCGGCAACCGCACCGCGGAGCAGATCATCGCGGCGAACGTGGATACGATCTTCCTCGTGCAGTCCTTGAATCACGATCTCAATCCGAGGCGGCTGGAGCGCTATCTCGCCTTGCTCTGGGAGAGCGGCGCCGAGCCGGTCGTCGTGCTGAGCAAGGCGGACCTCTGCGCGGATCCCGGGCCCATGGTGGGAGCGGCGAAGGAAGCCGCGCGCGGGGTGACGGTGCATGTGACCAGCGCGCTGAAGGCGGGCGGGCTGGAGCCTTTGGCACCCTACTTGGCGCCCGGCCGCACCGTTGCGCTGGTCGGCTCTTCGGGCGTCGGGAAATCCACCATCGTGAACCGGCTCCTGGGCCGGGACGAGATGCGCGTGCAGGCCATCCGCCAGGACGACCGGGGGCGCCATACCACGACGTCACGGCATCTGGTCATGCTCCCCGGCGGAGGGATGCTGCTCGACACGCCCGGGATGCGGACGGTGCTCATGTGGGAAGGCGAGGAGGGCCTGGCCCACACGTTCCAGGATATCGAGGAGATCGCGGCGCGCTGCAAGTTCCGCGACTGCGGACACGGGGCGGAGCCGGGCTGCGCCGTGCGGACCGCGCTCGAGAGCGGAGAGCTGGACGCTGGGCGGTTTCGGAACTATCGGAAGGTCGGCCGCGAGATTCTCCACGAGGCCAAGAAGACGAACGTGCGGCTGCGGATGGAGGAGGCGCGCCGGTGGCGGAAGATCATGCTCGAGCAGCGGCGGAGGCCGGATAAGCGGAAGGTGAGGTGAGCTACTTTCGCTTCGTTACGTGGTGGGTGACTCCATACGTGGCCACCCTTTCGGCAACCCTGTGGGTTGCGGGCACGTGAGCCAGGGTTGCAAGCCTGTCCAAGTACTCCGACAATTTCATCCGGTGGGCTGTAGCAAGCTTTCGAAGTGAGTCGACCGTGGCCTGTCCGTCGCTCTCAATGCGACGCACTTCACGCTCGGACAACCCAGGAATATCGCTCTGGCGAAGACCCGTTTCAGAACGAAGGCGTGCGATGGCCTCTCCATAGCGCTGGCCATAGGCGTGCTTGATCTTCTCGGCCTTCTTCCTGCGTTCCGGGTCGATCGCAACGAGCAGAGCGTCCAGATCCAGATGGATGTCCTGGGTGGGCCAGTGAAGGTAACTGCCATCGTCGGCTAGACGGAAGTCGCCGCGCTCTGCGATAGGCATCTTCCGCAGCGCCGGAACAGATGCAAATGGCACTCGGTAGGTCTCGGGTTCGCAGGAGACCACGAGTATCTCATCTCCAATGACCCTCGCGTCGGCGATCAGCTCTTCTTGTGCGCCCATCTGCCATGCCCGCAACACTCGCCAAGGCAGCTTGAAGTCCGAATGGAAGAATGTGTTTCGCATCGTCCTCAGGTTGGCCATCTCAAACATCTGCGGAAGCCATTCTGGACCTACGTCGTAGCGCACGAAAAGCCCTCGGAGGTGATTTCGTTTGTTCGCAGCGCTTACGAGCTTCGCAACGTCACCGAGCCCAGTCGCCGTAACGAGCACGAACAGATTGTGCCAGTTAGCGGCGACGTCGGGTCTGGCGCCGCCAACCACCCGAATGGAGTGGCCGCCTGGCACAGAGGAGGGCGCCTTAGGATCGCGTTTGATCAGGGTCAATCTGATTTTCCCCGCGGTCGCGGTCATTGGAGACAAACCTTTCTTTCCCACTCGAGAAGAAGTTCCACCCGATGGGCAAGTACATTCACGAGAAGCTCTTTGAGAATCGGGGCGGGAACGCTGCCACCAGACAGCCACTTCACGTCGTAGTGAAGGCCGCTCTCCGTGCTTGTCAGGAAGTACACTCGTATCTCCCATTTATCGGGTTTATGCACATGGAAGTGCGGCGGCAGGTGGTCCGATGAGTTGAAGTAGAGCTCCACTCCCGGCACCTGGAAACAGTCGACTTTCCCCATCCATGCCCTCCGCCCCAACCCTTACCGTCAGTAATGATGCAACAAACCGGCCACTGATGCATAACTATTTAGTTCACAATGGCCGCTATGATGCAAGCGTCTATTACATGGAGAGATAGGGAGGGTGCAGATTGGGGGCCCGTCGACAACTACTGACCGCGATGCGCCTGCCTACAGGTCGTTTGCATTGCCGACCCCTGATCTTGCCTAGAA
>JBGPMB010000127.1:0-8037 GCA_041486775.1 Candidatus Eiseniibacteriota bacterium
CCCCCTCGGGAAGGTCCTGGAACAGGATCCGCACCGAGGGGTCGAGAAGCGATTTCAGGTACTGGTACTTTTCGCGACGGATCCGAATCACGTCGGCGGGACGGGTCCGGGCGATCAGATAACGCGTGATGCCCCCCATGCCGAGCGGGATCACATTCATGTCCAGATCGTTCGTGTCGATCGCGACGGTCTCGGCGCGCATGGCCCGCTTGGTTCTCCTCGCGAGGCTCCGTCCCCAGTTGGCGAGCCGAGGACCGTGGTTCTCCACCTGAAGGGCGACGTGGTCCAGGAGGAGATTCGCCGTGTAGGCGAGCGAGGAGAGGCGGTCGGGCTGCTCCGGACGCGGCGGGATCACGAGGCCGGGCCGGTTGAGCGCCAGGGTCCCGCCGTGCGGCAGGGGGAGCGTCTTGTAGAGGCAGAAGATGCCGATGTCGCCGAAACTGCCGAGCGGACCCTGGGGCGCGGAGCTGAACAGCGAGAGCGCGCAGTCCTCGATGAGCGCGAGCCCATGCGCCCGGGCGAAGGCCTGGATTTCCTCGACGGGCTGCGGAAATCCGAAATAGTGGATGACGTAGAGCGCCCGGGTACCGGGAGCCAGGGCGCGCTCCATGTCGTCGAGATCCATCCGCGTCGTCTGGTCCACGCGGTAGAAGTGCGGCTTGAGGCCCCGTCCGAGGACCACTTCCAGGTCCACGCCGTGGTGATAGGACGGCATGAGAATGCCATCTCCCGGCTTCAGGCCGAGCGCGCCGATCCCGTGCCAGATGGCGTTTCGCGCGAGGTAGTAGTGCTTGCGGTGCGGCGCGGAGAACGGGAACGTGGCGCGCAGGTCTCGCCGCGGACAGGAAATCAGGCTCAGCGGCTGGAGCGGCTGGAAGAACGGTATGTGAAAATGGGCTGCCTTCATCGGGCGAGCATCCGCTTCAGGGAAGGCTTGAGCGCGAACTTGACGGCGTAGTGGAGCCGCGACGGGATGCCGCCGTTGTAGACGTAGACCCAGTCGAAGGGACGTCCCTCGGAGGTCCAGTCCCCTTTCGCCTCGTCCATCACGCCGAGGAAATCGTACTCGCGGATCCCCTCCTGGAACGCGCCCTCGAGGACGGCTGCCTTGAGGGTCTGCCCCGGCGAGTAGGGATGAAGCTCAGAGTCATAGCCGATCTTCATGCAGTAGAGGACGCGCTTGTACTCCACGTCGTACTCGAAGGCGACGCGGCGTTCCCCGATGCGGAGAAACCAGAGGCGGAGCCAGCCTCGGTCGGCCGCCAGATCCCCCCACTCCGTATAGAAACGCGTGAGCGCCGGATCGGAGGCGATGGCGCTCTTCTCCTCCCCTTTCCAGCCCGACCGCTCGATGGCGAAGGCGTCTCCGAGCGCGGCCGCGCATTCCTTCCTCGCCGTCACCACCTCGTGGGAGACAGTACCCAGCTTTTGGAGGCGCTTCAGGCGGTTCCTCAGATTGGAGCGGAACTTGGGCTTGAGGGACGCCAGATACGTTTCCCAGGTGCCATGGAGCGTCAGGAACGGAGAGGTTCCCCCGCGCCACACGCCGACGTTGTGCCCTCCGTTTCGGGCGCAGAGCATCAACTCCCGGTCCGCGGCGAATCCGGTCGGGAAACGCTCGAATTCGAGCATGTGCCAGGGTCGGGGTCGCTTTCCCAGATAGCGCCACGCCGCGTGGACGCTCTCCTCCTCCCCGCGCCGGAGCAGCATCTGGAAACGGAAGCTGTGCCCGTTCGTGAGCGAGCGGAGCTTGACCAGCGGCGCGGGGAACCAGGGCTGGTACTCTTCCATCATGGGGATCGCCAGCGCGAGGCGGCCGTCACGCCGCGCCGTGACGATGGAAAGGCGCCGGCCCGCGCCGAAGTGGGTCCACCAGAGGCGAACCCAAGCGTGACAGAGGAACGGAATGTCGCAGTCGCTCGCGTCGAGGAGCTCATCCCACTCCGATTCGAGTCCGAGGAAATCGCCCAGCTCCGAGATTTCCGCGACCTCGTAGGGCGCGGAGGCACTCAACATTGTCCTCCGGCGGATGGGAGCGGACGGGCGTGCCGCTCCACGACCTCGGAGAGGAGAGCCTCGAGTGCCTTGCCGTGGTCCTTCCAGCGGTGATGTTGCTCCGCGAACCTCCGGCTCCGGCGTCCGGCTTCCCTTCTCGCGTCGGGATCGCGCAAGAAGGCGGTGACCGCGCGCGCGAAGGCGGCGGGGTCGTCCGCGACCCGGATTCCGTCCTCCGGACCGGCCTTGATTCCCTGGTATGCGGCCTTCGTGCCCACCACCGCCACCTCCATCGCCATGGCCTCGAGAACCTTGTTCTGGAGACCGCGCGCGATCCGGAAGGGCGCGACCGACACCGCGGCGTCCACGAGATAGGGCCTCACGTCGGGCACCGAGCCCACTACGTCCACGTTCTTCCGGCGGGCGAGATCCCGGACGCGTTTGCCGGGGTTCCGTCCCACGATGCGAAACACCGCCGATGGTGTCTCTTCCAGCACCAGTGGAAAGATCTCCTCGGCGAAGTAGGACACGGCGTCGATGTTCGGGAAGTAGTCCATCATTCCGACGAATACGAGGGCATTGCCTCCGCTGCTTCCGGAGCTTCCGGCGCGCCCGGGGTCGGCGGGGCGGGTGAAGTACTCGAGATCCACGCCGTTCGGAAGGCCCCGCGCCCGTATCCCCTCGGCGCTCCTCCGGAAGACGTCGGCCTCGTTCTCCGCGGCGAACACCGACTCGGCGTGGGTTCGGGCAAGCTCCCACTCATATCGCTGAAGGCGATCCGCCTCGAGGCGATACAGCCACGAAAGAGGCCAGGGCTTCCGCTCCGCGTAGACACGCCACTTCTCCGAGTCCACATCGATAAAGTCCACCACGGTGGGGAATGGAGCTCCAACCGGAACGTACTGCCCCATCTGGGACGAGAAGACGATCGCGACATCGATCGCCTCCCTTTGAAGCACCTGTTCGATCCTCCGGGCGAGGTCGGGCGAGTGAAACGCCGCCACGGAGAGAGGCTCGCTCCCGAAGAGCGCCAAGGCTGCTCGGAGAGTCGCTCCCGCGCTCCCCCGCCAGGCGGTCTCCAACGACGCGCAATACGGCCGGAGCGCCGCGACCTGCGCGCGATCTTCCTCGGCGTCGATCAGGCAGGCCACGTGGATCCGGTGGCTCCGGGACAGGTATTCGAGCTGATGAAACGATCGGATCTTGTCCCCCTTGTTCGGGGGGTACGGGATCCGGTGGGCGAGATAGAGGATGTTCACGCGAAGAATCGCGAGAGTTTCGGTCCCAGCCACCTCGTGAGCGGGAGCGGCGTCCGCTGCCAGGCCCAGATCACCATGGCGAACTTGGGATTCGTGGGGCTCAGGTTCGGCATCTCCTGCTGGGCGACGAGCTGATACTGATACGGCAGAGGCGTCGGGGTGATTCCCCAGCGTCGCTTGAAGTGATACGAGCCGCTGTCTTTCTTGCTCCTGCCGAAATCGATCACCTTGAAGCCGAGCTGCGCCGCGTGGATCATGATGTTCCAGTACATGCATTCGTTCGTGTTGACGGCCATCCCCGCCCTCGTCGAGGCGCAGTAGTAGGGCATGACCCGGTCGCGGTAGAAGAACGCGAAGGCCGCGGACGTCATGGTGTCCCCCTGGAACACGCCGAAAATGCGGATCTTGGTTCCGTATTCCTCGAGCAGCGTCTCGAAGAGACGGCGCGGGAACGCGGGCGAGCCCAGGCTTCGCATGTTTCGCGTGTACACGTCGTAAAAGCCCGCCAGGAGCTCGGCGCCTCCGACGCGGACCGTGAGCCCGTGACTCTCCGCCATCCGGATCCCCCGGCGCTTTTGCCCGGGAATTCCTACGGCATTCTTCTCGGGGTCCGGGTGGATCGCGCGCAGGAAGGTGACATAGAGATCCTTGGTGGGCAGGGAGCCCACGGGGCGCTCCTGGCGAAGCTCCACGTAACGGGCGCCGATCCGGCGCGCGTAGGAAGTAGCGTCCTCGAGGAGCGCCCGTGCTACCTCTTCGTCATCCGCGCACACGCCGCCATAGACCCCGAGTGGGGTCGAGATCAGGGCGCATCCGAGCGGGAGGGCGGGCACGCGGTAGAGCGGGAGGACGCCGCAGACGGAATCACCACGCCAGGCGATCCGGTGGCAGGGCCGGTAGCTCGGGAACGTCCGCTCGAGCGAGCGCTGCCATGTGAGGCCGTGGAAGAGCGACGCGCCGGGATGGGAGTCCACATAGGATTCCCAGGCATCGGCCGGAGGGTTTGTATCGACCCGCACGCTCCCACGCGCCGGGCCCTGGGCGCGCGCATCCTCAAGCGGCACGGCGGAAGTACTCCACGGTCCGTTTGAGTCCCTCTTCGAATCCGATCCGAGGCTTGAACCCCAGCTCGTGGCCGGCCCGCTCGATACTGGCCTGGGAGTGGCGCACGTCCCCCGGTCGCGCGGGCAGGAATTCGGGCTGCGTCTTCACCCCGAAGAGGCGGGACATGCCCTCGAGCAGGCCGAGGAGTGTGTAGCGCTCTCCGCACGCGATGTTGATCGCCTGTCCGTCCCCTTTCCCTTTCGTGCAGGCCGCGAGGTTGGCGTCCACGACGTTGTCGATGTACGTGAAGTCGCGGCTCTGCTCGCCGTCCCCGAAGATGCGCGGGGACCGTGATTCGCGAAGCGACGAGGCGAAGAGCGGGATCACCGCGGCGTACTGGGACTGGGGGTCCTGGCGC
Source organism: Candidatus Eiseniibacteriota bacterium (assembly GCA_041486775.1). Taxonomy (GTDB): domain Bacteria; phylum Eisenbacteria; class RBG-16-71-46; order SZUA-252; family SZUA-252; genus WS-7. Next base: position 4,717 of record JBGPMB010000127.1, read on the forward strand.
GGGCCGAACACATTGAAGTAGCGCAGCGAGATCGTCTCCAGCCCGAGCGTCGTCGAGAAGACTCGCGCGAACTGCTCCCCGGCGAGCTTCGACACGGCGTAGGGTGAAAGCGGCGCGGGGACCATTCCCTCGTGCTTGGGGAGCGTGGGCGTGTCCCCATACACGGAGGAGGAGCTGGCGCACACCACCCGGCGAACCTTGTGCTCGCGGGCCGCCGCGAGCATGTTGACCAGGCCGAGCACGTTGACCGCGGTCGTGTCCCCCGGGTTCTCCATCGAGCGCTGGACCGAAGCCAGCGCGGCCTGGTGCAGCACGTACTCCACGCCTCGGCACGCGTCCCGGCAGGTCTCGGTGGAGCGGATGTCCCCCTCGATCCATTCGAAACGCCCGCCCGGATCCGCGGCGCGGATCACGTCCAGGTTGTCCCTGCGGCCGGTCGAGAGGTTGTCGAGCACGCGAACGCGGTGGCCCTCCCCCAGGAGACGGACCGCGATGTGGGATCCGATGAACCCGGCGCCGCCGGTGACGAGATAGACGCTCATCCCTAGAGGCGGAACACGCCGCGCGTGCGGCGGCCCTTGAGGGCGTTCCGCGAGTCCACGATGGTCTTCGCGTGCTTCGTCACCAGGCTATAGTCCAGAACCTTGTGCGCCGTCGCGATCACCACGCAGTCCGCAGCGCGGAGCGTGCTCGCGCGGAAGGGCGTGGCCTTGAGCTTGTGGCCGGCGTGATGGATGGAGTCCACATAGGGATCGCAGAAGGCCACCTTCGCGCCTTCCTTTTCCAGGATGTCGAGAATGTCGAGCGACGGAGATTCGCGCACGTCGTCGATGTCGGCCTTGTAGGCCACGCCGAGCACCAGGACGCGTGAGCCGCGGACGGATTTCCGGCGCGAATTGAGGGCCTCGCGGACCCGGTTCACGACGTGATAGGGCATGTTCCCGTTCACCTGGCCGGCCAGCTCGATGAAGCGCGCCTCGAATCCGCTCTGCCGCGCCTTCCAGGAGAGATAGAAGGGATCCACCGGGATGCAGTGCCCCCCCAGGCCCGGACCGGGATAGAACGGCATGAACCCGAAGGGCTTCGTGGCCGCCGCGTCGATCACCTCCCACACGTCGATCTTCATCTTGTCGCACATGAGCGCGACCTCGTTCACGAGGCCGATGTTCACGCTGCGGAAGGTGTTCTCGAGGAGCTTCACCATCTCGGCGACCTGCGTGGAGCTGACGGGAACGACGCGATCCACGACCGCGCCGTACAGCGCCGCCGCGGCCCGGCTGCAGGCGGGCGTGACGCCCCCGACGACTTTCGGGATGTTGTGGGTTTGATACGTGGGATTGCCCGGATCCACGCGCTCGGGAGAGAAGGCAAGGAAGAAGTCGCGCCCGATCTTCCAGTTGTCGCGCTGGAGCAAGGGGAGCACCAGCTCGTCGGTCGTGCCCGGGTAGGTCGTGCTCTCCAGAACCACGAGCTGGCCGCGCTGAAGCCGCGGCGCGATCTCGCGGACAGCCGCCAGGATGTAGGAGACGTCCGGATCCTTGGTCTTCCGGAGCGGGGTCGGGACGCAGATGTCCACGACATCCATCCGGCGCAGATCGTCGAACTTCATCGTGGCGCGGAGCTTTCCGCTGCGCACGAGATCCCGCACCTCGCGGGTAGGGACGTCCTGGATGTACGAGCGGCCCCGGTTCAGCTCCGCGACCCGATGCTCGTTGATCTCGAAGCCTACGACCTGAAAGCCCGCCTTCGCGAATTCGACCGCGAGCGGGAGCCCCACATAACCCAGTCCCATGACTCCGATCCGCGCCGTCCGGCGGCGGAGGCGGTCCTCAGTTCTGCTCGTTGCGGCCATCCACTCCCCCCTCGTGCACATGGTGACCGCCCGAGGGTGATCCGGCCGAACCCGAACCCGTGGAGCGGGCGGTCGTACGAATCCTCTTCGGTTGCGGCTGCTCGCCATACCCGTAATAGCGGTAATCGTAATAATACGGAAGGCCCTCCACGGCGTTGTTCAAGACCACGCCGGACACCTTGGAGTGGATCGGGTCGATGAGCTGGCGCATGCGGCGCACCAGCATGAGGGGCGTGCGCCCCGCCATCGCTACGACCAGGACCGAATCGACGTGCTCGGCCATCAGGAGCGGCTCGACCACGGGGACCACGGGCGCCGCATCGATGAAGATGATGTCGTACATCGGACGCACCGTCTCGATGAGGCCCGCGAACTCGCTGTCGATGTAAGCCTCTCCGGCCGATCCCGTCGCGCGTCCGCTCGTGATCGCGAAGAGGTTGGACAAAGGCGTCGGCCGCGTGACCACGTCGAGCGGTTGGATGTGGTGCAGCGCGTCGTAGAGCCCGGGGCGCTGTGGGAGCCCCAGGAGATGGTGGAGCGTGGGCCGCCTCATGTCGCCGTCGATCACGAGCGTGCGGCGGTGAAAGATCTTGGCGGAGATGATGGCGAGGAGCGCGCACACCGTGCTCTTCCCCTCCCCGCGCCCCGCGCTGGCCATCATGTAGACCTTCTTGTTCTGCCCCGCGTCCTGGCGCGTGAGCGTCTGGAGCAGCCGGCGCACTTCGGTTACGTGCGGCGCATTGATATTGAACTCCTCGAGGAGATTCCGAAAAGCGGAGCGAGGCACGAGCCGGTTACCCCTCTTAGGGCTTGGGTTGCACGTTCTCGGTCGTGTCGGTCTTGAGAACCGTCACGTGGAGCGTGTAGAACACGGCGGTGGCGAAGAGCACGAGCGCGATGGACAGGACAGCCCAGTACTTCTGGACGTAGCCGCCGGGCTGGGACCAACCTTCGATGCGCGGGATCGTTCCGATGACGCGCGCGCCGATCTCCTTCTCCGCCTGCTCGAGCGAGTGGAGAGCGGCGCCCAGCCGCTCGGCCACGATGGCGAGCCCGACGCCCATGAGCGGCCCCACCAGGAGGGCGATGCCCAGGATTCGGGCCGGATCCGGATGGGACGGCCGGAGCGGCAGCTGGGGTGTTTCCAGGATATCAAAGTCCATCCCGAGTTGGCTGGTCTCGAGCGCGGCGGAGATACGCGAGGACGTGGCCTCTTTCTGGAGCGCGAGGAGCAGGTCCCGGTTGTTCTGCACCTCGGATTGGAGGCGCTCCGATTCGAGCTGTTCCCCGGGCTGGGTCTGCACGCGCCGCGAATAGTTCGCGGCGTACGCGCTCAGGTGCTCGTCCTTGAGCTTCAGCGAGCGGAGCTCGGCGCGGTCCAGCGCGATCCCGGCCGCCGCGTCCTGGGCCCCGGGGGGCATGGGCAGCGCGTTGGCCAGCGCCTGGTACTCCGCATAGAGCGCCTGGCG
>JBGPMB010000128.1:0-8019 GCA_041486775.1 Candidatus Eiseniibacteriota bacterium
CGATGCGACCTCTGAGGAGACGGGAGGGACCGATGGAGCCTGAGAAACCGGAGCTCCAGTATCAACGCTTCTCGCGGCTGAACCGGGTGCTCCACGTGGTCACGATCGTGAGCTTCCTGACCCTCGCGCTCACCGGGCTCACGCTCAAGTTCTCCTACACGGGATGGGCACGCATCATGTCGCGTCTGTTCGGGGGATTCGAGACCGCGGGCTATATCCATCGATTCGGCGCGGTGCTCCTGATCGGGACGTTCGCCACCCACATCGTGGATCTCGTGCGCCGGAGAAACCGTGAGTACGGTTCCTGGCGGGCGCTCCTCTTCGGACCCGACACGATGCTCCTCACCCCGCGGGACGCCCGGGAATTCATCGCCAGCGTCCGGTGGTTCCTCGGGAAGGGACCGAGACCCCGCTACGGACGCTGGACCTACTGGGAAAAGTTCGACTACTTCGCGGTGTTCTGGGGCATGACCATCATCGGGTCCACCGGCCTCCTGCTCTGGTTTCCGGAATTCTTCACGCTCCTCCTGCCGGGGTGGCTCCTCAACGTCGCCACGATCATCCACAGCGACGAGGCGCTGCTGGCGGTCGGATTCATCTTCACCGTACACTTCTTCAACACCCACCTGAGGCCGGAGAAATTCCCGATGGACATCGTCATCTTCACCGGGAGAATGTCGCTCGAAGACTTGAAAGAGGACAAGCCGGACGAGTATGAAGCGCTCGTCCGAAGCGGCCAGCTGGAGAAGCACCTCGTGTCGCCCTACCCCGCGATCGTGATCCGCGCCGTCCGCGCGTTCGGATGGACCGCACTCACCATCGGCACGCTTATCGTGCTCTGGATCATTTACGCCATGCTGTTCGCGTACCGATGACCCCTCGCGCCTGTCGGACCATCGGGACCGCGATGGCGGTCGCCTTCCTCCTCCTTTTCCTTCCGCGCCCGCTCCCGGCGGCACCGACCGAAGCCGATTGCCTCCAATGCCACGGCGACGACACGACGATGACGATGACGAAGGGGGGCAAGACCATCTCCCTGTACCTCCCGCCCGGCACGTTGAAGGGCTCCGCCCACGCCACGGTGGCCTGCATCCGATGTCATGTGGGCTTCGTGCCGGAGGACACGCCGCACAAGGCGAACATCACCCCCGTCGACTGCCAGGGCTGCCACAAGGGCGCCGCCTCCAAGCACGTGTTTCACGCCGGGATTGTCGCGGCGAGGGTTCGGCGCGAAGGGTCCCTGGCATGCAAGAGCTGCCATGGGACGCACGAGGTTCACCCGGCCGCGGTTCGCAAGGTGACGTTGCGCCCCGGGGATCTCGACGCCACCTGCGCGAAATGTCACGCCGCGGAAGTTGCCCAGTACCGCGAGTCCGCGCACGGCCGGGCCGCCGCCGCGGAGCAACCCGGCGCTCCCCAGTGCCTCACGTGTCACGAAAAGGCCCTTACGGGCGGGCGAAACGGCGCTCCGCCTTCTGCCGAGTCCAAGCTGACGGTGGAGAGGCTCTGCCTCTCCTGCCATCTCGACGACCCGAAGGTGCGCTCGCGCACGACGCCTTCCGCCGGCTTTATCGCCGCCTACGACCTGAGCGTGCACGGCGCGGCGCTCCACGCCGGAAACGCCAAGGCGGCGACCTGCACCGACTGCCACGGCGCCCACCAGATGGCGAAGGGATTCGAAGCGGGTTCCCGCGCCAACAAGAGGCATATCCCGGCGACGTGCGGCGCGTGCCACGGGAAGATCGCGCAGGAGTACGGGGCCAGCGTGCACGGGACCGCGGTGGCCAGGGGGAGCGAGGAAGCGCCGGTGTGCACGGATTGCCACGGGGAGCACGCGATTCGCAAAGCGAGAGCGCCCGACTCCCCCGTCGCCCCCGCGAACGTCTCCGAGAAGGTCTGCTCTCCGTGCCACTCGTCGGTGCGGCTCACGGCCAAGTACGGGATACGAAACGACCGGTTCCGCACCTTCTCCGATTCGTTCCACGGCCTGGCCATCCGCGGCGGCTCGGTTTCGGCGGCGAACTGCGCCTCCTGCCACGGAGCCCACAACATCCTTCCCTCGAAGGACCCCCGGAGCACCATCAACCCGGGACGCCTCGCCGCCACATGCGGCAAGTGTCACGCCGGCGCCAGCGCGGCATTCGCGACCGGAAAGGTTCACGTCGAAAGCACCGAGGCGGAGGAGCCGCTCCTCTACTGGATCGCGACGATCTACACGATCCTCATCGTGGTGACGATCGGCGGCATGCTCGCGCACAACGCGCTCGACTTCCTCAGGAAGTCCCGGCACCGCCTGCGCGTCCGCCGAGGCCTCGAAGCTGGCGAGCCGCCTCCGGGGCGCTCGCTCTATCTCCGGATGACCCTGAGCGAGCGGCTCCAGCACTTGGCACTCCTCGTGAGCTTCACCGTGCTCGTCCTCACCGGATTCGCGCTCCTCTACCCCGAGGCCTGGCTCGTGGAGGGCCTCAGGCGATTCAGCAACCAGCTGTTCGAGCTGCGCGGCGTGGCGCACCGCGTCTCGGGCGTGGTGCTCATCCTCGCCTCGATCGTCCATCTCTTCTATCTCACGGCCACCGCACGCGGGCGTGAATTCTTCCGGGACATCCTGCCCCGGCGCGGCGACCTTGAGGACATGGGTAACGCCCTTCGCTACGCTCTCGGCCGCACGCGGGAACGGCCCCGGTTCGGGCGATTCTCGTACATCGAGAAGAGCGAGTACTGGGCGCTGGTCTGGGGAACAATCGTGATGTCGGTGACGGGGATCATCCTGTGGTTCCAGGATCCGTTCATCGCGCTCTTGAGCAAGCTCGGCTGGGATGTTGCCCGCACCGTCCACGTGTACGAGGCCGTGCTCGCGACGCTTGCAATTCTGGTCTGGCACCTGTATTTCGTGATATTCAATCCGGATGTGTACCCGATGAACACGTCCTGGCTGAGTGGGACGCTTTCGGAGTCGGAGATGGAAGACGAGCATCCGCTCGAGCTGGAGGCTTTGCGGCGAAAGAAGGCCGAGGAAACGAAGGACCAGGAGGGAGGGACTCGGTGAGCGAAGCTGAGGGGACCAATCCCGAGCGCCGGAAGCTCCTGGTCTGGCTCAGCCGGGCGTTCCTCGCGCTGTGGATTCCAGCCGGAGGCGCCGTCGTAACCTCCTTTCTCAAGGCGCCCTCGTCCGAGAACCGGCCGGGGGAGCGCCTCGTGAACTGCGGCAAGCTGTCTTCGCTCGCGATCGGAGACGCCCGCCTGGTCCGCCATTCGGACGAGCCACTGTTCGTGGTGCGTGTGTCCGACGCCCAGGTTCTCGCCGTCTCCGCTATCTGCACGCACATGCGATGCGTCCTGAAGTGGAAGCGGGACAGCTCCACCATCCAGTGCCCGTGTCACGATGGGGCGTTCGACAAGAGCGGAAACGTCCTCTCCGGGCCGCCCACGAAGCCGCTTCGGCAGTTCCCTGCAGAAATCCGGGCCGACGAAATCATCGTCCACACCTGAGCGGAGGAATTCGGTGGAAGGAAAGACGCGCGAGAAGCGTTCGCTGCTCGGATGGGTGGAGGAACGGATCAATCTCACGGAGATCGTCTCGTTTCTCAGTGTCTTCGGTCTCCTCCCGACCCAGCTGGATCCACGGAAGCCGCTTCGCGAGGCCATGCGCGAGGCCATGGGGCAGCCCCTTCCTTCGTACGCTCGCTGGCCCCGCGTTCTCGGCATCCTGGCCTTCATCCTCTTTCTCGTTCTCGGCCTGACGGGAACGCTGCTCGCGTTCTACTACCAGCCGACCGCGGGGGATGCGTATTCGTCGGTGACCTCGATCGCGCGCGATGTTTCCTTCGGATACCTCATCAACCAGATCCACCGCTGGGCGGCGATCCTCTTTCTGATCATCCTCGCGCTCCGGATTGTCCGGTTCTTCTTCGGAGGGCTCTACGGACACAGCCGGGAGATCATCTGGGTGGCCGCGGTCGTCTCCTTCGTCGTCGCCACGTTCGCCGACCTGAGCGGAAGGCTCCTGCCGTGGGACGCGCGGGGCTACTGGACGACGGTCCGGGCTCGCGAGGTGACCGATGCCTTGCCCTTCCTCGGTCCGCTGCTCACGTTCCTCGTCGGCGGAACGACGCTCGACTCGTTCACGCTGACGCGCGTCTACGTGATGCACATCGTCGTGTTCCCGGTCCTGCTACTCACGCTCTTCTACCTGCACTTCTCGAGCGTACGCCGCGTCGGGATGTCGCGTGTGGACGCGCCTCCCGCCAGCCGCTCCTTTCGCGTGGCGCTCTACGATGTGACCCTGCTCATCCTCTTTCTGGTGGGAGCGCTCATAAGCCTGGCGGTGCTCCTGCCGCACTCCTTCGACGTGGCCGCGGATCCGCTGGTGACGCCGCCCGACGCGAGGCCTCCCTGGTACCTGCTCGCGCCGCACGCCCTGGTGCAGCTCTTCCCCGCGATCGTGCCGGTGTTCGCGCGCGGTCTCTTCGTGGAGGCGATCTTCGTCTTCGTGCTCCTGCTCCCCTTCCTCGACCGGACCGGAGGCACCGGACCCAACCGCCGCACGTACGTGATTCTCGGGGTCGTCGCCTGCGCGGCCTGGGTGATCCTCACCGCGTCCGGCTGGTACATCGAGGTGCGGCGATGAGCGGAGGACCGCGCTGGCTCGCGATGGCAACGGCTCTGCTCCTGGCTCCACCGGTGGCGGCGGTGGCGCCACGTCTCGCCGCGGCGCAGCAGGGAGACTCCCTGGGGACCGTAGCGCCGGCCCGCGCGACCACGCCGCCGGCCCCCCCGGAGTCCACCGCGCGCGTGGCCGTTCCGCCGGCACACCAGGCGGCGGCCACGGCGCCGCACAGCATCACCCCCGAGCAGGCGGCGGGGGTGAAGCCGGGAGCCATGTGCGGGATTTGCCATTCGGCGGTACGAGTGGAGTTCGACCGTGGGGTGCACAAATTGGAAGGGCTCGCATGCACCTCCTGCCACGGAGGTGACGCCAACGCCACCACGGTCGCGGCGGCGCACCGGGCGCCGTTTCGCGGAGTGCCCCGGCGCCGCGACATCCCGGCCCTCTGTGCCTCGTGCCACTCGCAGGTCTCGCGCATGCGGCCCTACAACCTCCCCTCGGACCAGTACGCGCTCTACCAGACGTCGCAGCACGGCATCCGCCTCGCCAAAGGGGACGAGAAGGTGGCGGTATGCACCGATTGCCACGGGGTTCACGAGATCCGTCCGCCTTCGGATCCGAGGAGCAGCGTGTTCACGCGGAACATCCCGGCCACGTGCGGCAAGTGTCATGGCGACCCGAAGCTGATGCATCTCTACGGACGCAAGGACAACCCCCTCGTCGAGTACACCACCGGAATCCACGGGAAGGCGCTGCTCGAGCAGGGCAACAACGCCGCGCCGGAATGCACCCGCTGCCATGGGAGCCACAGCGCCACCCCTCCCGGCGTCGGAGACGTGGAGAAGGTCTGCGGGCAGTGCCATTCGAAGGTCCGATCCTACTTCATCGCGGGACCCCACAAGGAGGCGATGGACGCGGCGGGTCTCCCGGAGTGCGCCGCTTGCCATCAAAACCACAAGATCCTGCCGGTGACCATCGCGACGCTCGATCGGGTGTGCATCGAGTGTCACGAACAGGGGTCGGACGAGATCAAGCTCGCGGGGACCTTCAAGTCGATGGTGACGCGGGCATCGGACGAGATCGACCGCGCGGAGAAGCTGGTCCACGAGGCGGAGCGCATCCCCCTCTATGTCGACGATTACAAGTCGCGTCTCATTGACGCGCACACGGCGCTCCTGGAGGCCTACCCCGTCATGCACGCGCTCGACGCGTCGCTGGTCGAGCCGCACACGCGGCGCGCCTGGTCGATTGCCTCGCAGGTCCGAACCGAGATTCACACGAAGCTCGCCGGCCGGGTGTGGCGTTACGTGGGTCTCGCGCTCCTCTGGTTCTACCTCCTCGTGACGGCGGCCGTCGTGATGCGCGCGCGCCGCCGTGCCGCCGCGGAGAGCCGCCGTTGAGCGCGGAGTCCCCCCGTTCCCCCGGTTTCCTAGCCCGGCTCCGCCAGCGCGTGGGGCTCCGTCCGGTCCGCACCGCGGGGCTCGTCACCGCGCTCTTGCTCGGCATCGGTCTGGTCTCGCTCCTCGGAGCGGTCGACGTGAGCAGCAAGCCTCAGTTCTGCGGTTCCTGCCACATCATGAAGCCCTACTTCGAGTCGTGGCAGCGTTCCTCGCATCACAATGTCGCGTGCGTCGAGTGCCACATCGCGCCCGGCGTCACCGCCGAGATCCGCAAGAAGTACGAGGCGCTCTCGATGGTGGCGAAATACTTCACGGGAACCTACGGCACGAATCCTTGGACCGAGGTCGAGGACGCGGCATGCCTCCGCTGCCACGAACGCCGGCTCCTGATCGGCAAGGTCTCCCTCGGCGACATCCAGTTCGACCATTCGGCGCACCTCATGGACATGCGCCGCGGTAAGACGCTCCGCTGCACCTCGTGCCACTCGCAGATCGTCCAGGGCAGCCACATCGCGGTCACCACGTCGACCTGCATCCTCTGCCACTTCAAGGGCACGACCCCGGGAACCGGGACCGCTCGATGTCTGCTCTGTCACCAGATCCCCGAGAAGTCCGTCACGATGGGCTCGATGACGTTCCAGCACGCGGACGTCGCCCGCTTCGGAATGGACTGCGCCAGCTGCCACGGCACGCCCCACGGGAGCGACGGAGCCGTGCCACGCGAGCGATGCATCACCTGCCACAACCAGCCGGCGCGCCTGGCGAAGTACAAGGACACGATGCTGCTCCACCTGAAGCACGTCACGGAGCACAAGGTGGACTGCATGTACTGCCATCTCCAGATCCAGCACGTCGAGCCGGTCCGGGTCGAGGCCGCATCGGCGCGGATCGCGACCGCCGCATCCGACTGTCAGTCCTGCCACGAGGCGGGGCACTCGCCACAGCTCAGCCTCTACACGGGTACGGGCGGACGCGGCGTGCCTTCCATCCCCAGCCCGATGTACCAGGCCGGCGTGCGGTGCGAGGGATGTCACTTCAGCCTGCCCGGCCATGCGACGGTCGTGGATCGCGCGTCGGACATCTCCTGTATGTCCTGCCACGGGCCGAGTTACCGGACGATCTACCTGAGCTGGACGGAGGGATCGGCGCGCCGGGCCGACGCGCTGCGCCGCCAGATGGACCAGACCTTGCGAACGATCGGCGGCTCGGAGCCGCAGGCGCTCGCCGATGCGCGCTTCAACCTGAGCATGGTCGAGCGGGGACGCGGCGTGCACAACATCCAGTATGCCTACGCGCTCCTACGCCGCGCCTCTGAAGATATGAACGATGCCCGCCGAGCCCGCGGGCTTCCTCCCCTGGCGCGGCCCTGGCAGGAGCCGATGTACGCGTCTCCCTGTCTGAAATGCCACGAGGGGATCGAGGCACAGCGCGGAGAGATCTTCGGACGGGCCTACGCGCACGAGAAGCACGTGATCGGAGCCAAGCTCCGCTGTGAATCCTGCCACCGGACGCACGAGGAAAAGGTGAAGGGTGAGATTGTCCGCTACGACGCCTCCGGCTGCGAGTCCTGCCATCACAGCCGGCCCAAGGCGGACTGCACGACGTGCCACGCGTCCGTTCGCCAGCGCAAGGTGGCCAGCTTCCGCGGAGAATTCGACCACGCCCTGCACATCGACGAGGCGGACCAGACCTGCGTGGACTGCCACGACCTGTCCGTGGCGCCTCCGCGACTCAAGAAAGACCACTGCGCGGAGTGCCACGATGACTAGGTCGTTCGCCTCGAACGAAGCCTACCCGCCGAGCACGTACACCACCCACGGCGCGACGGTAGTCTCGCTCACCCACCGGTAGGGCTCGCTCTCTCTCGCCAGGGGCCTGTACGTTCGGATGAGCGTCAATCCGGCCCGCCGGTACGCCTCACGGTAGTCCTCATCCGACCAGACGATGTCCTCCACGGGACGGGCGTCCTCCACGTCCAGCATGACGATCAGGACCTTGTCCCCGCTCTTCGCA
>JBGPMB010000129.1:0-7989 GCA_041486775.1 Candidatus Eiseniibacteriota bacterium
ACACGCTCGCCTCGGGAGTCATCCCCCAGATCTCCGCGATCATGGGGGCCTGCGCGGGGGGCGCGGTCTACTCCCCCGCGATCACCGACTTCGTGATCATGATCCAGGGCACGAGCCACATGTTCGTGACCGGACCGAACGTGATCAAGGAAGTGACGAAGGAGGACGTCTCCTTCGAGGATCTCGGCGGCGCCATGACGCATAACACCAAGAGCGGCGTCGCCCATTTCGCGGTCGAGGACGACGAGGCGTGTCTGGCGGCGATCCGAAGACTCCTCTCCTTCATTCCCTCCAACAACGTCGACGACCCTCCCCGTGTGGCGTCCACGGATCCGACCGACCGGATGGAGGCGAGGCTCAACGCGATCGTCCCGGCCGAGTCCAACAAGGCCTACGACATGAAGGAGATCGTGCGTCTCGTCGTGGACGACGGCGACTTCTTCGAGGTGCACGAGCACTACGCGCCGAACCTGATCGTGGGATTCGCCCGCCTGGACGGCCGGCCGGTGGGCATCGTCGGGAATCAGCCCGCGGCGCTCGCCGGCGTGCTCGACATCAAGTCCTCGGTCAAGGGGGCGCGGTTCGTGCGGTTCTGCGACGCGTTCAACATTCCTCTGGTCACCTTCGAGGACGTCCCCGGCTTCCTTCCGGGGACGGAGCAGGAGTGGGGCGGGATCATCCGCCAGGGCGCGAAGCTCCTCTATGCCTATTGCGAGGCGACGGTGCCCAAGCTCACGGTCATCGTCCGCAAGGCGTACGGGGGCGCGTACGACGTCATGTCCTCGAAGCACATCCGCGGGGATTACAACGTGGCGTGGCCGCAGGCGGAGCTGGCCGTCATGGGCGCCGAGGGCGCGGTGAACATCCTCTACGGGAAAGAGCTGTCGCAGTCGAAGAATCCGGCCGCCGCGCGGGCCAAGTACGTGGCGGAGTACAACGAGAAGTTCGCCAATCCCTACGTCGCGGCCGCCCTGGGCTACCTCGACGACGTGATCGAGCCGCAGGAGACCCGCCCGCGCCTCATTCGCGCGCTCGCGGCGCTCCGGAACAAGCGCCAGTCGCTCCCGCCCAAGAAGCACGGTTTGATTCCGCTCTGATCGCGAGGAGTCCCGCGTGACGAAGCCCATCCGGAAGGTTCTCGTGATGAACCGCGGCGAGATCGCGATCCGAATCTGCCGCACGCTTCGCGAGATGGGCATCGCGTCGGTCGCCGTCTACTCCGAGGCGGATCAGGACGCGGCGCACGTCTTCGCCGCCGACGAGGCCCATCTTCTGGGCCCCGCCCCGGCGGCCCAGAGCTACCTGAACGCGGAGCGACTGCTCGAGGTCGCGCATCGCTCCAACGCGGACGCGGTCCACCCGGGCTACGGCTTCCTCTCGGAGTCCGCCGCCTTCGCCGAGAAGGCGATCGCCGCGGGGCTGATCTGGATCGGGCCCTCGCCCGGCGCCATCCGATCGCTCGGCGACAAGCTGAGCGCGCGCGCCCTGGCGCTTGGCGCCGGGGTTCCCGTGCTGCCCGGCACCGAGACGCCTACCAACGACGAGAAAGAGCTCCAGCGGGAAGCGGACCGGATCGGCTACCCGGTGGCGCTCAAGGCGGCCGCCGGAGGTGGCGGCAAAGGGATGCGCCGCGTGAACTCCGCCGGTGAATTCGAGCAGGCGCTCCGGCTCACGCAGGGAGAAGCGAAGAACGCCTTCGGGGACGACCGGATCTACCTCGAGCGCTGGCTCGAGAAGCCGCGCCACATCGAGGTCCAGCTCTTAGGCGACGCGCGGGGAAACGTGATCGCGCTCGGCGAGCGCGACTGCTCCATCCAGCGCCGGCACCAGAAGCTGGTCGAAGAGACCCCTTCGCCCGCGCTCGACGGCGAGCGCCGCCGCGCGCTCTGGGAGCTGGGCGTCCGCGTGGCGCGCGCGGGCGGATACACGAACGCGGGCACGGCGGAATTTCTCATGGATCGCGAGGGGAAGTTCTACTTCCTCGAGGTGAACGCGCGGCTCCAGGTGGAACACCCGGTGACGGAGATGGCCCTGGGGATTGATCTCGTGCGGGAGCAGGTGCGGCTCGCGTCCGGGGAGCCTCTCCCCTTCCGGCAGGAAGACGTCGAGCCCCGCGGCGCCGCGATCGAGTTCCGGATCTACGCCGAGGACGCCGAGGCGGGCTTCATCCCGCAAGGCGGCACCGTGCGCCGCTTCGTGCTCCCGCAGGGCCCGGGCGTCCGCTGCGACGTGGGGGTCCGCGAGGGAGGCCAAGTCCCCATCCACTACGATCCTTTGATCGGGAAGATCGTCGTGTGGGGCGAAACCCGCGAGCACGCCCTGGCCCGCTCGGCGCGCGCGCTCGGGGAGTGCGCGATCTCGGGGGTCCCGAGCACGCTCCTCTTCCACCGTTGGCTCGTGGAGCAGCCCGCGTTTCTCTCGGGCGATTACGACACCGCCTATCTCGCGAGCGAGTTCAGAGGCATCGCGCGCCCGTCGGACGCTCGAGACGAAGAGGACGCGGCTCTCTTGGCCGCCCTGTTCGTCCACGCGGGCCGGCGGCAGCTCCTGCCCGCGGGCGCTCCGGTCGGGAACGGCGGGGAGCATCCGAGCCGCTGGCGCTCGGCGTTCCCCAACTTCCGCGCGACACCGAGATCGCGATGAGAGTCTTACTGTCCGCGAGGGGCGGCGAGGATCTCGAAGCCACGGTGGAGGCCGAGGGCGCGGGCTGGCGGGTCACGCTCCGGGGGCGGACCTATCACGTGGACGGTACGGTCGGCGAGTCGATGCGCGTCCGGATCGATGCCCGGCCCGTCGAAGCCTGGATCACGCGGAAGGGGGATACACTCCTCGTCGAGCGCGACTCAAGGCTCTATTCGTTCCGGGTGCGCGACCCGCGCGCTCCGAAGCTCGCGCGGCGGCGCCAGAGCGAGGACCTGACACGCGGAGAGCTCCACGCCCCCATGCCCGGGCTCGTGGTCCAGGTGCTGACCCATGAGGGGGAGGAGGTCGAGGCCGGCCACCCGCTCGTCGTGGTGGAGGCGATGAAGATGCAGAACGCGCTCGTGGCGCCCCTTAAGGGGCGTGTGCGCACGATTCCGGTCGCGGCGGGGACGGCGGTCGAGAGCGGGCAGCTCCTGCTGGCCATCACCCCCGCGGAGCCCTGATCTCCATGGCGCGCTCGGATCTCGTGAAGGCGCGGCCCGCCGGGGACGCGGACCGAAGCCGTCCCGGCCAGCCTCCCTACCTGCGCGGCATTCACCCGCTCATGTACCGGTCCCGTCTCTGGACCATGCGCCAGTACGCGGGATTCGGAGACGCCACGGCCTCGAACCGCCGTTACCACTATCTCTTGGCACTCGGGCAGACCGGGCTCTCCGTGGCGTTCGACCTGCCGACCCAGATGGGCTACGACGCGGATCATCCGCGCGCCCAGGGCGAAGTGGGACGCTCGGGGGTGGCCATCTCGACGATCGAGGACATGGAGCGGCTCCTCCAGGGGATCCCGCTCGATCGCGTGAGCCTCTCGATGACGATCAACGCGACCGCGATGATCCTCCTCTCGCTCGTGATCGCGGTCGCGGACCGCCGCGGGATACCTCGCGCCAAGCTCTCGGGCACGGTCCAGAACGACGTCTTGAAGGAATATATCGCCCGGGGCACGTACATCTATCCGCCCGCGGCCTCGCTCAGGATCGCCACCGACGTGATCGAGTTCTGCGCCGAGGAGGTTCCCACCTGGAATCCGATCTCGGTCAGCGGCTATCACATCCGTGAGGCGGGATCGACGGCGGTCCAGGAGGTCGCCTTCACGCTCGCGAACGGACTCGAGTACGTGCGCGCCTCCGTGGAGCGGGGCCTTCCCGTGGACCGTTTCGCCCCGCGCCTCTCGTTCTTCTTCAACGCGCACAACGACCTTCTGGAGGAGATCGCCAAGTTCCGCGCGGCGCGCCGCCTCTGGGCGCGCCTCATGGAGGAGCGCTTCCATCCCGCCGACCCGAATTCGCTGAAGCTCCGCTTCCACGCCCAGACGGCGGGCTCGACCCTCACGGCGCAGCAGCCGCACAACAACGTGGCCCGCGTCGCGATCCAGGCCCTGGCGGCCGTGCTCGGCGGGTGCCAGTCCCTTCACACGAACTCCTTCGACGAGGCGCTCTCCCTGCCCAGCGAGGAGGCGGCGACCGTGGCGCTCCGGATCCAGCAGATCATCGCCTACGAGAGCGACGTCCCCATGACCGTGGATCCCACGGGGGGGGCCACGGCGGTGGAGGCGCTGACCGACCGGATCGAAGCGGAAGCGCGCGGACTGATCGAGACGATCGACGCCCAGGGGGGTGCTACGCGAGCCATCGAGGCGGGCCTTCAAACCCGGGCCATCGAGCAGGCGGCGTACGACC
Source organism: Candidatus Eiseniibacteriota bacterium (assembly GCA_041486775.1). Lineage (GTDB taxonomy): Bacteria > Eisenbacteria > RBG-16-71-46 > SZUA-252 > SZUA-252 > WS-7. The sequence goes on from JBGPMB010000129.1 coordinate 4,377, forward strand.
ATCAGATGGCCGTGGAGCGCGGCGAGCGCGTGATCGTGGGCGTGAACCGGTTCGTCGACCCGGACGAGGAAGCACTACCCGGGTTCCGGGTCGATCCCGATCTCGAGGCGGCACAGGCGGCGCGGGTTCGCGCGTTCCGCGCCGCGCGCGATGAGCCCCAGGCGCGGCACGCCCTCCAGCGGGTGGAGGAAACCGCGCGCCGGGACATGAACCTCACACCCTTCGTCATCGACGCGGTGAAGACGGGTACCACCCTGGGCGAGATCTCCGATACGCTCCGGCGCGTCTATGGAGGCCACGACCCCAATGCGTGAGGCGGCATGACCCTCTTCCAAGCAGCGATCCTGGGAGCCGTGGAAGGCCTCACGGAATTTCTCCCCGTGTCCTCCACCGGGCATTTGATTCTGACCGCGCACGCGATGGGCCTGTACGGCCAGACCATGAACGACTTCGAGATCGTGATCCAGGCGGGAGCGCTCCTGGCGGTGCTCTGGCTCTACCGCGCCCGCGTCCTCGGGGCGCTGCGCGGCGTGGCGCGGCCGGGCTCGCCGGGGAGCGGGCTCTTGCTGGGGCTTTTCGTCGCGTTCCTTCCCGCCGCCGTGATCGGTCTGGCGCTCCACCACAAGATCGAGGAGTATCTCTTCGGCCCGCTTCAGGTCGCGGCCGCGCTCTTCGTCGGCGGCATCGTCATGGTGCTCTTCGAGCGGCGGCGGCGCGCGCGCGCCACAGCGCCGCGCTACGAGAGCGTGGACCAGATCCCGCTCCGGGTCGCGTTTCTCATCGGAGTGTTCCAGTGCGCCTCGCTCTGGCCGGGCACGTCGCGCTCGATGGTGACGATTCTGGGCGGCCTCCTCCTCGGATGCTCGGCGGTGGCCGCCGCGGAATTCTCGTTCCTGCTCGCGCTGCCGACCCTGGGCGCGGCGACCCTGTACGACCTCGTGAAATCCCGCGAGGCCCTCCTGAGCGGTGCCACCGTGGGCCCCGCGGCCATGATCGTGGGGCTCGTCGCGGCCGCCGTCGTGGCCGCGATCGCCATCCGCTCGTTCATTCGCTGGCTCACCCGGCACGGACTGGAGCCCTTCGGCTGGTACCGGATCGTTCTCGGCCTCCTGCTCCTGGTCTTGTTGTGGGGCCATAGGGGCGCGCCGTGACGCGCGTGCTGGGGCTGGCCCACGTCGGGATCGCGGTGCGCTCGATCGACAAGGCCGTCCCGATCTGGGTCAAAGCACTCGGGTTCCGGCACACGGACACGGTCGATTTCCCCTCGATGATGCTCAAGATCGCGTTCCTCCGCGGCGATTCGGCGGAGCTGGAGCTTCTCGAACCGACGCACCCGGATTCGCCCGTCGGGCGCTTCCTCGCCAAGCGCGGCGAGGGCCTGCACCACCTCTCCTTCCTCGTCCCGGATCTCGAGAAGGCGCTGAAGGAGGCGGAGGCCTCAGGGCTCGACCTGATCGACCGCTCCCCCCGCGAAGGCAGCCACGAGACCCGGATCGCGTTCCTGAGTCCCCGGACCTTGAACGGCGTGCTCGTCGAGCTTTGCGAACGGAGAGGATAGGTGCGCTCCCCGGCGGCCCCGCTCCTCCTCGTGGCGCTCCTCTCCTCCGGCTGCGCGGGCTCGTCCCATGTGCGCGCGGCCACCGGACCGGGCTCGGGATTTCTCACGCTCGCAGCACCCATGGTCCGGCCGCTGCGCCCCGACGTGCGCCTGACGCCGCTTCTGACCGCCGGGGACACGCTCTTCTCGAACGACCCGGGCGAGATTCCGTTCGTATTCCCAGGAAGGGCCACCGGGCTCGGCGTGCGCGACCGCGGGGACGGGACCGCCGAAGTGTACGTCGCCCACGATGACGCCTGGCTGGACGGCGTGGAGGGCGCCATGGTCTCTCGCCTCGTGCTGGATCTCAGGAACTCGGGCGTCCTGGCCGCGGATTGTGTCCTGCGGCCCGATCGCGGATACATGGGATTCGCGCACGCGGCGATGCTCGATTCGAAGGTGGGATTTCTGCGGCCCGAGCTCGTCCTGAACGAGCGGACGAACCGGCTGCGTCTCCCCCTGATTTCCGGGATGGACGCCCTGAGCGGAACGATGCAGGACCTGCCGTGGCTCGGTTCCATGCGGCACAAGAGCGCGATCTCGCTCCCCGCCACGGGAGGGAAGACCATCCTCGTGATGACCGGCGGCAGCGCGGCCCTTTCCGCCGACCAGCTCTATCTCTACATCGCCAACTCCGACACGGACGTCCTGGCAGGGCGGGGCCAGCTCTTCGTGTTCCGCGCCGACCCGGGGGCCGTCCCGCTCGGATCGCGGAATGCCGCGCACCTTCACCGCGATACTCCGATCGCCGGCGCGTTCGTGCCCGTGGACGACGCCTCGGCGCGCTCCCCCGCCTCGCTGGATTCGCGGGTCCAGGGCCTGAACTGTCTCAACTTCGTTCGCCTGGAGGGGCTCGCGGTGGACCGGGAGCGGCTGGGCTCCTTCTATTTCACCGACCGGTTGGGACACGGGCAGGAAGGGATGGTCCAGACCACGGCGGGAGCCGGGCGGCTCTATCACGTGACGCTGGACGCGTTCGACCCGACCCAGGTCTCCGAGCTCACGGTGGTGCTGGACGCGAGCGAAGGCGACGACATGTTCCGCCCTTCCGGCATCGACACCGACGACCAGTGCGTGATGATCCAGGAATACCCGGGCGCGCGCGGGATCCATGCGTCGCGAATCCTGAGATACGACCTGCGCTCGCGCAGGCTGGAGCCGGTGGCGGAGTGCGCCGAGCGCGACACCCGGGGGCGCGCGGATCCCTCCGGCGTGGGCGGAGAATGGGAGACGAGCGGGATCACGAACGTGAGCGATCTCTTCGGCGAGGACGCCTGGCTCCTCACCGTGCAGGCCCACACGGTCGAGATCCGGCAGGACCGGCGGAGAACCGGCGAGGGCGGCCAGATCCTGCTCTTGCGCGGCCCGCGCAACCCACGGCCGACCGCGCGCTAGTAGCCGCTCGGCGGAGGAGGCGGAGGCGCCGGCATCTCCTCGTCCGAGTTCGAACGAGGGGTCGGCAGATTGTCGTCGGAGGGCTGAGGCTTCGCCGCCGGGGAGCCCGACATCGCCCCGCCTTCCGTATCGAACGTATCGGTGGGGTTCCGCTGATAACGCAGCTGCAGCTGGCAGACCACCTTCTTCGGAGTGCGGATGGAGTAGCCGTTGTCCAGGAGCAGGACGATGGCCTCACCGGGCGGAAGGTCCTGGTCCAGCGTGAGGTTCCCGGAGCGCGGCGAGGTCCAGAACGCCTGCGGCTTGCGGCCGCTCTTCATCTTCAGCCACTGGTCATAGTCCGCCGAGCGGAACAGCCGGACCACGATGTCCTTCTTCCCCTTCGTGGTCACGGTTCCAAAAAGGTGGACTGCCTTCGCACCCTTCTGGTTCGTGGGAAGGTCGAGCGCGAAGAACTCGGCGGGCCCGACCGTGTAGGAAGAGTCCACGATCTCGGCGACGTAACCTCCGCCCGTCTGCTCTTTGCCCTCGGACGGAGCGGACTTCATGTCCTCCTCCACCGGCGGTACGTGTAGAGCGTCGTCGGGAGGGGTCGTGTCCTGGATCGCGGTCGAAGTGCCG
>JBGPMB010000130.1:0-7974 GCA_041486775.1 Candidatus Eiseniibacteriota bacterium
ATGGACCGCGGGACGACTGGCGATCGTGGCGGCGGCGGTTGCGGTCGCGCTCGTGGGTCTCCTGCTCGTGCCGCGGCCCTCAGCGCAGGAGTCGCCGCAGGCCAAGCTCACCCTCCCGCGCGCGGCTCTTCTCGCGGCGTTCCTCACGCTCCCCGCGCTGGCGCTCCCCGCGCTCATGATCCAGCGATGGGCCGCCTACTTCGTCTGCATGCCCGCCCTGGGCGTTTCCCTCTTATTCGGAATGTGCCTCGCGCGCGCGCCGGCCGTCTTGGCGATGGCGGTGATCGCGGCGTATGTCGGGCTTGGATTCTGGAGCCGCCAGATCGATACTCCGAGCTCTGACGCGCTCACGGAGCGGGCCTTCATCGCCGCGAGCCGCGCCATCGGGGAGGTCGAGCGCGGATTCCGGTCGCTCCGCCCGGTGTTTCCCCGGGGCTCGCAGGTCCTTGTCTCGGTCGCGTCCAGCGGAATGCTCGGGATCGACGGCACGATGCACGATGGGCAGGCGCTCCAGGCGTTCTACCGGGACCCGACCCTTCGCACGCTGCGGCCCGAGCGCCGCCTGCCGCGCCAGGGCGCGGAGTTTCTTTTTCGGATTACCGGGGCGCTCGACGTCGTGGAGATCGATCCCGATCGCGGGACGTTCCGCTCCAGCGGCGCTCGTCCCGACGCCGGGGAGATTCGCGCGATCACCCGAACCTACGCGCGCGGGCTTTCCGCATCCGGTGAGGCCGGCCGCGCCTCTCGCGTTCTCGGCAGGCTGGCCGCCGGGGATGAGCCCGCGCTCAAGTCCTACGATCTGAGGCTCGCGGCCATGGGACTGATGAAGGAAGGGAACGCGCCGGACGCGAAGCGTCTCCTCGAGGAGGCGCCGCCGATCTCGCGCGAGTACGCCCTCTACTGTGTCTCGAAGGTCATGAGCGAGCCGACGGGGAGCGCGGGACTCGACTCCTGCGCTTACGCCGCCTTCGGTGTGTCGTCCTCCGATCCGGAGGCGCTCCGCGCGCTCATGGAGCTCTACTACGCGAGCCAGTTCGTGCCCCAGGCCATCCATTTCGCCAGGCGACTGCAGACGGTGGCGCCGGGGGATTCCGAGAGCGCGGCGATTCTGGGCGAGCTTCGATGACCCGGGGCAAGCGTTCTCCGGCGCGCGCCGCGAATACCGCGCGAGCGAAGCAGCCGGTCCGAGCCTCGGAGCACGGGGTGCTCCTGCTCCTGGCCGTGCTCGCCCTGACGTTCGTCGCCTACCTTCCCAGCCTCAAGAACGGCTTCATCAACTGGGACGACAACTTCTACGTGACGGACAACCCCGTCATGGCGCACCCCACGCTCCACGGGCTCCTCACCCAGAACCTGGGCGGGAACTACCACCCGCTCACCATGGCGTCGCTCGCCCTCAATCACATGATTTCGGGGATGAACGCTGCCTCCTACCACTGGCTGAACCTCATCCTGCACCTCGCGAACACGGCCCTCGTGTTCTTTTTCATCCGGAAGCTCTCGGGCGGGCGGCTCTGGGCCTCGGTCGCGACCGCGCTCTTCTTCGGAGTCCATCCGACCCACGTCGAGTCGGTGGCGTGGATCTCCGAACGAAAGGACGTCCTCTATGCCTTCTTCTACCTGATCGCACTCCTCCTCTACTTGCGCTATCTCGACAAGGAGCGCTGGTGGTGGCTCGTCGCGACCTGGCTTCTGTTCGTGCTCTCGGCGGCGTCCAAGCCGGCGGCCGTGGTGTTCCCGCTCTCGCTCCTCGCCATCGACTATTTCCGCCGCCGTCCGTTCCGAATGGGCAGCCTGCTCGAGAAGGCGCCCTTCTTCCTGGTCTCGGCCGCGGTCGGCCTGCTGACCTTCCAGGCGCAGCGGACGGTCGGCGCCGTCGCCGATCCCAAGCTCTGGAGCCCCTTCCAGAGGGTTCTTTTCGCTTCGGTCGGAACCGTGATGTACGTGGTGAAGATGTTCCTCCCGTTCCATCTCTCCGCCGTCTACCCGCTCCCGAGCACCTCCGCCACGAGGTACGAGACCGGGTTCTACGTCGCGCCGGTGGTCCTGGCCATCGGGCTCCCGGCGATCCTCTACTTCGGCCGGAGCGTGCGCCCGGTTCTCTTTGGTATCGCGTTCTTCTTCATCAACATCGTCCTCGTGCTCCAGCTCGTCACCGTGGGCGCGGCCCTCATGGCGGACCGGTACACCTACGTTCCCTACATCGGCCTCTTCTTCGCCCTCGCCTGGTGGCTGGACGAGCCTGCGGCCTCCGGGCGTGTCCGCTGGAAACCGGTCATCGCCGGAATCCTTCTCCTGCTTTTCCCGGTCTGCCTCGTTCAGACCTGGAATCGATGCAAGATCTGGGAGAACCCCGAGACGTTCTGGAACGACACCATCCAGAAATATCCGGGGAAGATCGTGGACGCCTACTACAACCGGGCGAACTACTACACGAAGCAGGGCCGAATCGAGGAGGCGCTCCGGGACTACGACCGGGCGCTCACGCTCAACTCGAACGTGCCGCGGATCTGGTACAACAAGGGGCTTCTCCTGGCCCAGATGGACAAGAGCGACTCCGCGCTGGTGAGCTTCGACCGCGTCTTGGCCCTGGACCCCAAACACATCGACGCGCTGAACAACCGCGGCGCGATGCGATACCGGAAAGGGGACTCGGCCGGCGCGATCGCCGACTTCACGCGCGTCCTCGAGCTGAATCCCCGTTACCGCGATGCGTACCTGAATCGCGCCATCGCGTACGCGGAACGGAAGGAGTTCGAGAAATCGGTGGCGGACCGCCGGAAGGGCATCGATCTCGATCCGGCCAACGCCGAGAACTACGAGGAGTACAACCTGCTGGGCGCGGCGCTGCAGCGGCTGGGCCGACACCCGGAGGCCATCACCGCCTTCGATCGCGCGATCGGATCAGCGCCCGCGAACGCGAAGATCGGGAGCTATTACCTGGCGCGAAGTTACTCCTGGTTCACGCTCAAGGATCACGCCCGCGCGCTGGCGGATGCGCGCGAGGCGCTGCGTCGCGGGGAGAAGGTGGATCCGGGGTACCTGCGCTCGCTGGGCGGGTGAGGGGCCACCACACTCACAGGCAGAAGGCCTCGGTGGTGTGGGGGGCCGGGCTAAGCTCCGGCCGGTCCCGTCTCCTCAGACGAATCACCCGCACGACCGCGACCGCGAAGGCGATCGACGCTCCGATGCCGATCGAAGCGAGGGTGACGTAGACCACGACATCGGTCACCGCGGTCACCCATCCGGCCCCGGCGCCGCTCCCGCTCGTCTGCCGGAGGAGCAAACACTCGGCCCGGAAGCCTTGCCAACACTCCGCGAGCACCACCGCGGCGATGAGCGCGGATGCCCAATGGGTCGCCGCGCGCACGCCGGCGCGCAGCGGCGTCCAGTGCGGCCGGATGAAATTGACCAGGGCGAGCCCCGCCATCACAAGAGAGAGAAGAAGCACGGGCAGAAAGAGCCCGCGGTGCAGGTGCTCCCAGGTCGCGCCGGGGGCCCAGAACCCTCTTCCGTGGTACTCCACGCTGACGAACGCCTGCGGCCGCACCCACCACAGCGCGAACGCGACCTGAAGCGCAAGCTCGGTGATGGAGGAGCTGCGCTGAATTCGCCAGGCGTCTCGGACCGGACTCAGATGGCGAGGGTCCCAATTCCCGAGGAACCGGGTCCGGCTCTGGACCTGCTCGAGGACCGCGAAGAGCAGCGTGATCCCTCCGAAGAGAAGAAGCGCCGTCGTCCAGAACGCCGAGCCCGCGTGGGCCACCCACGTGACGGGGGACTCCGCGCGCACGGCGGGGGAGGTCACGAACACGTAGACCCATCGCACCGTCCATAACACTACATAGGGGATCGCCAGCACCCGGAGCACGGTGGCGTAGATTGGAAAGAGCGCCGGGCCGATCAGGGACCGCTGCGGCCGGAAGCGGCCCGCGGCTACGATGGGCCGCCCGCGACGCTTGAGGAGGGCCTCCAGCTCCGCGGTTTCGAGCGGACGCCCCAGGCCGCTTTCCTTCTCCTCGATCTCCGAGCGGATGTCCTCCCGGAGCTCCGCCGCGATGTCTTCCCTCTGACGCGCGGGAAGCCACAGCTTGACGGCCTGCAGATAGCGATCGACCAGGTCCATGACGTGTCTCCTAGAGGATTTCGTTGAGTGAGTGATTGATGCTCTTCCATTCGGCGAGCAGGAGCTTCAGCGTCTGCTTCCCGGGGGCCGACAGCTTGTAGAACCTCTTGCTCCGCTTGTCCTCTTCGCGCCACTCGCTCTCCAAGAGTCCCTGGGTTTCGAGGCGGCGCAAGAGCGGATAGAGCGTTCCCTCGTCGATCTCCATGCCCTGGTCGGCCAGGACCTTCCGGAGCGTGTATCCGTATCGCTCCGTCCGGAGGGCGGCCAGCACCGCGAGCGCGAGGCTTCCGCGGCGCAGCTCCAGCCGGAGGTGCTCGAAGAGGGCGTCACTTTCAGGACTGTGTGTCATATAGTGTACGCCATATACTATACGGTACACAGTATTCGATGTCAAGGAGAGAATTTTCGCGTGGGTGATCCGGGATCCTGGTGCGGGTCAGGCTCTGCTGGCGCGCGACTCGGCTAGGGCGCGCCCGGTGGCTTCGGCGCCGGCGACCAGAGTCGCGGCGGGGCGGACCACGAGCGCCTCCATCGCGAAGTATTCCGGAAGTCCGAGCTGGTCCACGAGATGCGCGGTGGCCTTGTTGCGCTCCTCGATGCGCTGCCAGAACTCCCGCTCGTCCACGCCGGGGAATGGGGCGCGGTCCTTCTGGCTCTGGTGCTTGAAGATCGCGCTGATCTTGCGGCGCAGCTCTTCCTCGGAGAGCGGGACCAGGATGTCGGCTTCGGCGATGGACCACTCCTGCCAGGCGCCCCGGTAGTACCAGATGTCGGGCGGCAGACCGTCGTAGCGCTCGAGCGCGTGTGCCACGGCGTCGTGGCACATCCGGTGGGTTCCGTGAGGATCCGAGAGGTCGCCCGCCACGAGCGCGATGTGGGGCCGGACCTCGTTCAGGAGCGCCAAGATGATCTCCACGTCAGGGGGGCCGATGGGGTCTTTCCGTACCTGGCCCGTCTGGTAGAAGGGAAGATTCAGAAACCGCACCTGCTCGGGCTTTAGGTCGAGCGCCTGGATGGCGGACAGTGCTTCCACCTCCCGGATGCGGCGTTTCATCATGAGCACGGCGTCGCTGTCCACTTGACCGGGCTCCTTGTGCGCGAGGAACTCCTCCACCTCCTGGAGCAGGGGAGCGAGCCTCTCGTTCCCGTAGTCGAAATCCGCCGCCATCCGGCGCAGAAAGTCGAGATAGCGGCGCACTTCGTGGTCGAAGACCGCGATGTTCCCCGAAGTCTGATACGCGACCACGATCTCGTTCTGATTCTGGTTGAGCTTCCGGAGGATCCCTCCCGCCGAGATCACGTCATCGTCCGGATGCGGTGAGAAGACGATGATGCGCTTCCCCTCCGGGAGCTTGCTCCGCCCCCGCACTTTCGCGGTGAGCGCGTTGAACACCTCCCCGTTCAGCTCGCCGGAGGATCCGTACCGGCCGAGGAGCGATGTCAGACCGTGCTCGCGGTAATCCACGTCGTCCAGCTTGAGCACCGACTTGCCGGTGACACGGCTCAACCAGACGACCGCCTCGATCTCGAGCGGCCGGGTCCACGAGATTTCGCCCAGGAGCCACGGGGTCTTCCGCCGCGTCAGATCGGCTGCCGCCGCGGCGTCGAGATAGACGGTGGCGTTGGGGTGCAGCTGCAAGTAGGTGGCCGCCACTTCGCGGTCGATCGCTCCCTCGACGGCGCGGCGCACGATGTCGGCCTTGTGCTCGCCGGTCGCGAGCAGCGCGATCTCCCTGGATTCCATGATCGTGCCCACGCCCATCGTGATGGCCTCGGCGGGTACGTTCTCGGCGCCGAAGAAGTCGGCGGCGGCCACGCGGCGCGTGATGGTATCGAGCACGACGAGCCGGGTGCGCGACGTGGCGCTGGAGCCCGGCTCGTTGAACCCGATATGCCCGGTCTGCCCGATTCCCAGGATCTGGAAATCGATGCCGCCCGCGTCCTCGATCGCGCGCTCGTATTCCAGCGCGTGCTCCTCGATCCGGCCGCGCGGGACGTCGCCCCGCGGAATGTGCACGTTCCGGGGCTCGATGTTGACGTGCTCGAAGAGGTTCTCCCACATGAAGCGGTGATAGCTGTGAAGGCTTGTGGGCTCCATCGGGTAGTACTCGTCCAGGTTGAAGGTCACGACTCCTGAGAAGTCGAGGCCTTCCTCCCGGTGAAGGCGAATCAGCTCGCGATAGATGCCGATCGGAGTCGAGCCGGTGGCCAGCCCGAGCACGGTCTTCCTCCCGGCCTCATGCCGCGAGCGCACGAGGTCCGCGATACGCCGGGCCACGCGCCGCGCGATCTGGTCGTAGGTTTCCTCGACCAAGACGGGGATTCGTTCTGGGTTTTCCTGCATGTCGCCTCTTGGCTTAAGCCCGAAGGGGCGCCGGACCGCTCCGACGCTCGCATCTTTCGACAACAATGGATGATACCGGATCGCCCCGGGGGGATGTCAGCGCCCGGGTTCAACGCATGTAGAAAGGACGGCATTTCCCTCCGAGAACTGAAGAAGTCCGTAATAGGCCAAGATTTCCCTTGCGGGGAACGGTGGCTGGTTCTGTATCGTCTTGGGGTTCCGGACCGGCGATCGGCCGAGACCAACTTGCGAGACACCTTGCCCGAAGGAGGCCCCATGAAATCCCTGCTGAGACGCTTGCCGCTGGGTTTGCTCCTGCTTCTACTCCCGCTCGTTCCCGTTTCCCACGCCCTCGCGTCGGACGCGACCGTGAGGCTGCTCGGCCAGTTCCGGTCGGAGAAGCCGAAGACCTGCTTCCGTATCCAACCCGTGGACGGCTCCTTCGACGTCCGGGACGTGACGCTCTCCAGTATCAGGCTCGTGTTCCACGACGGATCCCTCTCGCCCCTCGAGGGAAGCGCTCGCGTGCAGTTCGATTGCGAGCGCGAGGACAGCCTCGCCGAGGTGGAGGGCGACCACGGGGGCTGCGACAGCACCGGGGAGCACGACGCGGCGCGGATCGTGCTGGACGGCGATCACCCGCGTCCCGGCGAGGGTGACGACGAAGGTGATGATGATTGCGGGGACTGCGCCGCGGACAGCTGCAATGCCGTCGCGATCCGCGTCTGCTTCTCGACTCCCGACGTGATCTCTCTCTTCGGCGACGCGTCGCTTCCGGACAGCCTCGTGGCCGCCAGCGTGCAATTCACGCTGGCCGACGGTGGGACGGTCGTGGCGACCTTCGACAACTCCCACCTGGCCGAGCATGGTCACGGGGAGGGCGACGGGGACCACCGAGACATGGACGCCAAGGCCAGCCCGAATCCGCTCAATCCGCGCACGCGTCTCACGTTCACCCTATCGCGCGCCGGCAGGGTCCAGGTTGGCGTCTACGACATGCAGGGGCGGCTCGTGACGAAGCTCCTGGACGACGTGCGCGCCGTGGGGCCGCAGAGTCTCACCTGGGATGGCTCGAATTCCCGGAACGCGCGGGTCGCGTCCGGGGTCTACTTCTTCCGGATCCAGGCCCCTGAGGGGCAGGTGATCCGGCGCGTCGCGGTAGTGAAGTAACCGGCCAATCGGCAGCGCGTTAGGAGCGGGCGGGCGCTTCTCGTCCCGCCCGCTTCACTTTTTTCGTCGCGGGTTGTCGAGCGCGCTAAGGCGTGCGCCCGAGCCTCATGAGGTCACGAGGGCGATCGCGATCCCGTCGTAGCCCTTGCTCCCGACGAGCTGGATGGCGGTCGAGGTCACCCGCGGCTCGGCCGCGAGCATGGCGAAGAACTTCCGGACGCCCTGGACACTGACATCCTCGCTCTTCGGCTCGATCACGGCGCCGCCGCGCACCACATTGTCCACGAGGATCAGGCTGCCGGGGCGGGAGAGCTTCAACGCCCAGGTGAAATAC
>JBGPMB010000131.1:0-7961 GCA_041486775.1 Candidatus Eiseniibacteriota bacterium
CCGCCGGGGAGAGGAGGGCGCGGGCCCCGTCGAGAAGGAGCCGGCGCGCGAGCCGCACCCCGATCTGCTCTTCGTCCCCCGCCTTCCCTTCTTCTTCGTCGCGATAGACCTTGACGCCCTCGCGGTCGGCGATCACGCCCTCGAGGCGCAGGTGCGTGCCGTCCAGCTTCGCGAGCGCGCCGACCGGCACGGAGGGATCGGTCGTGATCTCGCGCTGGAACGCACGCTCCGCCTCGATCTCCACGCGTGCGATGGGGTCGTCGAGATGCTTCACGGCCTTGAGCAGATCCTTCGACGTCCGGGCGACCTGGATGCCGAGGGCGCCCTGGCCGGGCGCGGGCACGACGACTTCGGTGGTGAACACCTCGGTCACACGGTCCTGGTACCCCAGGTGCTCGACCGCGGAGGCCGAGACCACGAGACCGTCCACTTCGCCCATCTCCAGCTTCCTCATGCGTTCCTCGAGGGTTCCGGAGAAGTCGAGGATGGAGAGATCGTCGCGGTAATGGAGGAGCTGCGCGCGCCGGAGCGGTGTGTGCGCGCTGACCGCGGATCCCTCGGGAAGCTCGTCCACGATGGTGCCGTCGCGGGCGATCAGCACGTCGAAGGGAGTGAAGCGCTCGGTGACGGCCGCGAGCACGAGGGCGGACGGCAGATCCGGCGAGACGTCTTTCATGTTCTGAACCGCGATGTCGACCTCGCCCTCCGCCAGCGCGCGCTCCAGCGCCGCTCCCGGCCAGCGCAGCGCGTGCGCGTGCCCGCGCCCGGAGGAGTTCCCTACCGGGACGATGGAGAGCGAGGCGGAACCCAGGTGCGGCCGCAGGAGCTCTAAGACCTGTTCCCCCAGGATGCGCCCCAGGCGGTTGTCACGAACTCCGATTTTGATCTTCGGCTTGGTCATGAGGCGCCGACGCTAGCACACGCCGGAGGGAAGGGTCAACGCGCGGGGCGGATCATGCCTGGCGCAGCGCTTCGACGATGACGCGGCGCGCGGCGTTCCGGGAGGGGAACCATCCCCCCAGCGCACCCATGACGGCGGCGAAGATCATCCCGTCGAGGAGCATGGGCGGGGTGATCTGGAAGCGGAACGCGATCTCGCTGAAGGAGGCGAAGTTCATCGTGCTCGTGGTCATTCCGTTCACCGGAAGCGCCATGAGGCACCCGAGGACCCCGCCGAGGCCCGCGAGGAGCACCGACTCGATCAGAAAGGAGGTGAGGATGGCGCCGCGCGAGAAACCGAGCGCCAGAAGCGTCCCGATGTCCTTCGTTCGGGAGCCGACCGCGGCGTACATGGTGTTGAGGGCGCCGAAGATGGCGCCGAGCGCCATGATCAGCGTGACGAAAAGGCCCAGACCGCGAAGGAGTGCGGCGAGCGTGGCGGACTGCGCCGCGTAGAACTCGTCCTCGTGTTTCACCTGGACGCTCATGCGCGGATCGGCTTCCAGCCGCGTCCGGATCGCGCCGAAATGCGGGAGCTCGTCGAGCCGGAAGGTGACGCTCTGGTAGACGGGCCGGTCGAACACCGGCATGAAGAGCTCGACGTCTCCCCAGATCTCCGAGTCGAACGAGGTCCCGCCCGCGTCGAACACCCCCACGATGGACCATGCGCGGCCGGCCAGCTGGATCCGGTCCCCCACCGAGCAGTGCGCGATCCGCGCGTTCGCGAGCTTTCCCACCACGACCTCTTCCAGGCCCGGGCGGAAGAGCCGGCCCTCCACGAGATGGATCCGGGGACGAAGCGCGAACGATTTCGCGGTGACGCCGCGGACGACGACGTTCGCGGGCGTTCCGTTCTTCCGAGCCAGGTTCCAGAGCACCACCAGCTCGTGCGTGGCGAGCGGGGTCCCGTCGGGGGCGCGCGCGATCTCGGGCTGGCTCTCGATGGAGGCGGCCGCGTCGCGCGCGATGATGCTCGTCAGCTCCGCGGTCGAGCCGCTTCGTACGACGATGGCGTTCGAGCGGGAGCCGGTGGTCTGGAGCGCTGCCTGGAACCCGCCCGCGAGCGCCAGCGTGAAGATGAAGACCCACGAGACGAGCCCGATGCCGAGCGCGGTCAGGATGGTGCTCACCTTGCGCGCCGCGAGGTTCCTCAGATTGTACGCGAGCGGGATTCGCATCCGTGCCTCAGGCCACGTTCCGGAGCGCGTTCGCGATCTTGAGGCGCGCCGCCGAGACGGCCGGCGCGATCCCGCTCAGAACGCCCATCAGGGCGGCGAGCAGGAGCCCGGCCAGCACCGTTCCGGGGAGAACGCGGAAGTTGGGGAAGAAGCCGCCCCCCGTGAAGTCCAGCTGGTGGAAGACGAGCGCCGCCAGCCCGCAGCCCAGGATGCCTCCCAGGAGCGATAGCACCAGCGCCTCCCCCGCCACGAGGCGGAGGATCAGCCCGTTCGAGAACCCGAGCGTCTTCAGCACCGCGATCTCGGTGGTCCGCTCGCGGGCCGCCATCATCATCGTGTTGATCGTGACCAGCATGATCGCGAAGACGATCGCCGAGCCGATGATGGTGAGCAGGAGCTGGACGTTCCCGATCATGGAGATGAACCCGGCCTGGAACGCCTTCTCCGTCTCGGTCTTGGTGGGCTGGGGGCTGTTCTGGAACATCGCGTCCACGCGGCCGCTCACCGCCGCGGCCTGATCGGGAGAGGCGATGCGGAGCCAGTAGATTCCCACATAGTTGCGCCGCCCCTCCGGAAGGGATTCGTTCAGGTAATCCCAGTGGAAGAAGAGCGTGTTCTCGTCCACGTCCTTGGTCTTCCCCTCGTAGATCCCGCGCACCGTGAAACGCCATTCGCCGGGGAAGATCGTGCCGATGATCGGGACCTGATCGCCGATCTTCCAGCCGTACTTCTTGGCCAGGGCGCGGCCGATGACGCACGCGGTGCGCTCCGAGCGGAACGCCTGCGCCTGCTCGGGCGGGAGGACCGTCTCCGGGAAGAGGTCCAGCATGGTGGGCACGTCCATCGCGAACTGCGCGAACTGGTTCTTGGGGTCCTGGTAGAACCCGCCGAACCAGTTGCCGTAGGTGATCCCGGTCACGCCCGGCACCTGGGCGAGACGCTCCCGGTAGGCGAGCGGAAGGGGGAAGACCAGCGAAGCGGCGTGGCGAACCACGAGGCGCGTGGCCTGCGAGGCGCGAAGCGAGGCCTCGAACGAGGTGATCACGGTCCGCAGCGTGCAGAAGAGGAAGAGCGCGACCGCGATGGAGAACACGGTCAGGAACGTCCGCCGCTTGGCGCGCAGGAGGTTCGCCGCGATGAGCCGGAAGTACTTCACGGCTGGAGGACGCCCTTGTCCAGATGGAGCGTCTTCTGCGCGCGCTCCGCGGCATGCGGGTCGTGCGTCACCATGAGGATGGTCTTGTGGAGCTCCTGGTTCAGGCGCTGCAAGAGGAGCAGGATGTCGGCCGCGTTCCGGGCGTCGAGATCGCCCGTCGGCTCGTCCGCGACCAAGAGGGTCGGGTCGGCCACGATCGCCCGCGCGATGGCGACCCGCTGCTCCTCGCCGCCGGAGAGCTGCCGCGGGAAGTGCTTCGCGCGGTCCTCGAGGCCCACGAGATCGAGCGTGAAATGGACCCGCTTCTTCCGTTCCTTCGCGGAGAGCCTTGTCAGAAGAAGCGGCAGCTCCACGTTCTGGTAGGCGGTCAGGACCGGAATCAGGTTGTAGAGCTGGAAGATGAAACCGATGTGCCGGGCGCGCCAGGCGGCGAGCTTCGAGGGCGAAAGCCGGCCCAGCGACTCCCCCGCGACGCGCACCTCACCCTTCGTCGGCGCGTCGATGCCGCCGATCAGGTTCAGGAGCGTGGATTTCCCGGAGCCGCTGGGTCCCATGAGGGCCACGAATTCCCCCTCGCGGACCTCGAGGTCGATTCCCTGGAGGACGGGGACCTCGATTCGGTCCCGGTGGTAGACCTTGTACACGTCGCGAAGCTCGACGAGATTGCCGTTCTTGGATTCCACGAGATCCTCCGGTCCCCTATTTCACCCGCACGCGGCTCTTGTCGGCCAGGGCGGAAGGCGCCTCCACGATCACCAGCTCCCCGGGGGCCAGGCCGCCGGTCACCGCCACGCGGTCGCCCGAGATCGGGCGCGGCGAAATGCCGCGCATCATCGCGCGTCCCTCCTCCACGACGTACACGACCGCCCGCCCCTCCGCCTCGCGCACCGCCGTCTTGGGAATCGTCACCGCCGTCGGAACCGCCGTGCCCGCGCTCCCCGCGGTGGAACCGGGATCCGCGAGGAAGCTCACCTTCACCCCCATCTCGGGAAGGACGCGCGGATCGAGATGGTCGAAGGCCACCTTGACCAGCACCGTCGCCTTCTGCCGATCCGCGGTCGGAACGATCTGCCGCACGCGCGCGGGGAAGTGCTCGTCGGGATAGGCGTCGAGGGTGATCTCGGCGCGCATGCCCTCGTGCACGCGCGAGACATAGCCTTCGTTCACGTCCGCCTCGGCCTCGAGGCTCTCGAGATTCGCCATCGTGACGATGGCGCCGCGCGTCAGCCCTCCCGAGGAGGGAACGGGGCTCACGATCTCCCCCACGTCCGCCTCCTTCCGGAGCACCGCTCCCGCGAAGGGGGCGCGCACGAAGGTCCGGTCGTACTCCACCTGGGCGGACGCCACCCGGGCCCGCGCGTTCGCCACGTCGGCGGCGGCGCTCTTCACGCGCGCGGCGGCGACGTCGTCGGTGGCGACCGCCTGGTCCAGCTCGGCCTGGCTCACGAGCCCCTTCGCGTGGAGCTGCTCCGCCCGTCCCCGCGCGAGCGCTGCCTGATGCGCGGTCGCGGCGGCTTCCGACGCGCCGGCCTCCGCCGAGGCGAGCGCGGCGCGCGCGCTCTCGAGGGCCGAGCGCTGATCGTCGTTCTGGAGGATTCCCAGGATCTGGCCCTGGCGCACCCGGCTCCCCTCCTCGACCAGAAGCCGGTTCAACCGGCCCGCGACTTCGGTCGAGACGGAGGCTCGCTGGCGCGCCACGACGTACCCGTTCGCCGTCAGGATCTCCGCCGCGCTCTGGCCCGGAGCGCCTCCCAGGGATTCCGCGCGCGCCACCTGGACGGGCAGCGCTTCAGGATGCGAAAGGCGCCAGACGAAGAGCCCCGACGCGAGGAGAGCGACGAGTGCTGCGGCGAGGAAGAGGAAGCGTCGATTCGGGCTGGGGTCGGCGGGTGGCGCGTCGCGATCGATCGTGAGTCCGGAAAGGTCCCGGGGTGGTTCCGAGGTCACGCCGTGATGCCCCGCTCCTCCCGCACCTCCCGGACCGCCTCGACCATCACGGCGAGCTTGGCCATCGCCTCCTCCACGGTGCGGGTCTTCAGTCCGCAGTCGGGATCGATGTACATCTGCTCGGGCTTCAGAATCTCGAGGCCGCGGAGGATGCCCTGCTTGATCTCCTCCTTCGTCTCGATCCGATGGGAGTGCACGTCCAGAACGCCGTACCCGATCTCCTTGGTGAACCGGTGCTGGCGGAACCGGTCGAGCAGATCGTAGCGGCTGTTCGCCATCTCGAGATCGATCATGTCGACCGGC
This sequence comes from Candidatus Eiseniibacteriota bacterium, assembly GCA_041486775.1. Taxonomy (GTDB): domain Bacteria; phylum Eisenbacteria; class RBG-16-71-46; order SZUA-252; family SZUA-252; genus WS-7. The sequence continues at coordinate 5,524 of JBGPMB010000131.1, forward strand.
AGATCGAGAAGCGCCGGGTAGATCACGTCGAAGTCGCCGTAGCAGATGTGGGTGATGGTTTTCGCCTTCACGCCCTCCACGGCCCGGCCCAGCGCGCGGATCGCGAGCTTCAGCTCCTCGGGCCGCACGGAAATCGCGGGCTCGTCGACCTGGATGAACGTGGCGCCCGCCTCCACCAGCGCCATCGCCTCCTCGCGGATCGCCTCCGCGAGGTCCATGGCGAGCGCCTCGCGCGAGGGGTAATACTCGTTGAAGGACCAGTCCATCATGGTATACGGCCCCGTCAGCATCCCCTTCACGGGCTTCTTCGTCTGGCTCTGGGCGAACCTCCACCAGTCCACGGTCCAGGGCTTCGTGCGCCGGACCTTTCCCGTCGCGACCGGCTTCCGGTAGTAGCGGTTTCCGTACGAGCGGACCGGGTTGCTGATCTCGAATCCCTCCATCAGCTCGGCGAAGTAGGTGGTCATATCTCCACGGTAGAGCTCGCCGTCCACGAGGATGTCCAGGCCGATCTTCTCCTGGGACCGGATCACCTCGACGGTGGCGTCGCGTTCCAGCGTCCGCAGCTGATCCGCCGAGATCTCGCCGCGCGCGAACTGGTTTCGCGCCTTCTCGAGATGGGGCGGCTTGGGGAAGCTTCCGACGGTCGTGGTCCAAAGCCCACGCGGCATGATCATCCTCCGTTCGCGGATGCGAGGCGCGCGGCCTCGGTGAGACGCGCGACCTTCATCGCCGCGCGGTCGACCGGCAAGTACTCGAGGCTCGCGGTCGTGCAGAGCTGCCAGGAAAGATCCGGTCTCATCGAGCGCGCGCGGCGCACGCCATCGGCGACGCGGGCGGGATCCTCGAGGAGGGTGTTCCGCGCGTCCACGAGACCCAGCGCGACGGTCCGTCCCGCGGGCACCTTCGCCAGGAGATCCCACCCGTCCGCCGCCTCGACCAGGTCGAGTCCGAGAACCGTCCAGGGGAGATCGCGGATCGCGCTGAACACCGCCGCGGGGGAGCGGAAGGGAACGTGGAGCACGGTCTTCGCCTTCCGGCCCCGGAACAAAGGCGCGAGCGCCGCGGCGACCAGCGGCGCGTCCGAGGCCTGAGCGCGGCCGAGCCAGGGCTCCTCGAAGTGGATCCAGGATGCGCCGGCTTCCTCGAGGGCTTTCGCCTCGCGCGCCACCGCTTCTCCGACGGCGGCGAGCGCCGACGTGGGATCCTTGTAGTGGAGATCCCGCGAGAACCGGTACAGAGAGTAGGGCCCGGGGAGGAACGCCTTGAGGGGCCGGTGCGCCATGCCCTGCGCCACGCGGTAATCCTCGACCGTGACCGGGGCCGCCCAGGAGATAGCACCCGTGATCTCGGGCTGACGGTAATAGGTGTTCGTGTCGAGGTAGCGGATGAGGCCGGCGATCGTGAACCCCGGCACCCCGCGCGCGAAGAACGTCTGCGCGTCGTCCCAGGCCACCTGGCCGCCGACGGGAATGTCCACGCCGGCCGACTCTTGTAATGCCACGATGCGGCGCGTGGTCTCGCGGGTCGCGTCCACAAGATCCTTCTCGGTCGCCTTGCCTTGATCCATCCGATTCCGGATCACGCGGACGTTCGGCGCGCCGGGCTCGAGCGGGAGCTTGGGAAAGCTCCCGGACAGCGTCGTTTCGATTTTCATGCACAGTCCTCGCAGGGGCAGATGCGTCTCAGGTACTCGAAACTGTAGATTCCCGTGGTGTGGCCGTCACTGAACGAAAAGTGAAGGGCGTAATTCCCGACGGTGCGCGCGGCCTCGATCGCAACGCCGGGATCGATGTGATCTTCGAACACGAGCCTTTGCCCCGTGGTCTCGCTCACGCACTGCGCGCACGGACAGCGTCCGCGCAGAAACCGCGCGCCGAAGGTGCTCGCGTGGCCGTCGAGCCAGCGGATCACCATCCCCTCGCCGCCCTTCTTCCTGATCTCGGCGGGCGTCGCCCCTTGCTCCGGAATGGTCAGCACGCTACTCCTCGATGATGGTGAGGGGAACGGTCTTGAACGCCTGGATGCTGATCTGCTGGGCCAGCTTCCCCGTGATCTCCGAAAACGCGCGCGCGGAGGCCGAGTCGGGATCCGCGAGCACGACCGGCATCCCGGTGTCGCTGTGCTTGCGGATCGCGGGGTCGAGCGGGATCTCGCCCAGGAACGGCACGCCGAGGGACTCCGCCGCGCGGGCGGCGCCGCCGTGTCCGAAGATGTCGTCGCGCGCGCCGCAATGGGGACAGATGTAGGAGCTCATGTTCTCGACGATGCCCAGCAGCGGAACCTTGGTCTGCTGGAACATGCGGAGCGTCTTCATGGAGATCTGGAGCCCCACGTCCTGAGGCGTCGAAACGATCACGGCGCCGGTCACCGGCACCGTCTGCACCAGGGTCAGGTGCACGTCTCCAGTGCCGGGCGGCAGGTCGACCACGAGATAG
>JBGPMB010000132.1:0-7745 GCA_041486775.1 Candidatus Eiseniibacteriota bacterium
CGCGCACGATCAGGAAGTAGCGCGCGTACCCCACCTGGCAGATGGTGTCCAGCTCGTAGTGGAGGCGCTTCTCCATCTCCGCGTCGATCGTGGCGTACCGGCGCGTGAGCCCCACGCGCGCGACGTCGCGAAGATAGCTCTCCGCGTCGTGGAACTCGGGTGGCAGCGGGAACTCGGGAAGCTGGACGCGCTCCGTGTCGAGCTTGAGCTCGCACTTCTCCGCCACCTCGAGCGAGTTCCGGATCGCGTCGGGCGCGCCCTGGAAGAGCGCCTCCATCTCCTCCACCGACTTCACGTAGACCTGGTCGGTGGCGAAACGGAACCGGTCGGCATCCTGCATCGTCTTCCCGGTCTGGATGCACAACAAGACTTCGTGGGCCTCGGCGTCCTCGCGGGCCAGGTAGTGGCAGTCGTTCGTCGCGACCACCGGGATCTCCATCTCGCGCCCGAGCTCGATCAGCCGATCCGCCACCGTCCGCTCGTCGGCGATCCCGTGGTCCTGGATCTCGAAGTAGTAGAACTCGGGGCCGAAGAGATCCCGATACCAGGAGGCGGCTTTCCTCGCCTCATCGAGGTTTCCCTCGAGGACCAGCTGCGGCAGCTCGCCGCGAAGGCACGCGCTCAAGCAGAGCAGCCCTTCGGCGTGGGTCGCGAGGAGCTCCTTGTCGATCCGCGGCTTGTAGTGGAAGCCCTCCAGGTAGCCGGCCGAGGAGAGCCGCATGAGATTTCGGTATCCCGCGCGGTTTCTCGCGAGGAGCACGAGATGGTTGTACGCCCCCTTGCCGTCCGCGCTCCGCGTGCGGTCGTGCCGCGAGCCGTGGGCCACGTAGACTTCGCATCCCAGGATGGGCTTGATCCCCGCCGCGTTCGCCGTCTCGTAGAATTCGACCGCGCCGAAGAGGTTGCCGTGGTCGGTGAGCGCCAGGGCGGGCATGCCGAGGCTCTTGACGCGCTCGACCAGACGGTCGAGGCGGCACGCGCCGTCCAGGAGCGAGTAGTCGCTGTGGTTATGGAGGTGGACGAACCCTGCGCTCATGCGACGCCTCGCGCGAGATCGAAGCCGGGGAGATCCGGACGGGGAACCACGAGCCCAGTTTACACGAGGGTCCCGCGGTTCAGAAGTAGAGATGAAGCGTCAGCGACGTGGAGACCGTTCCGAATTGCGACCCGCCCTCCTTCGGCGCGTCCGTGGCGGACTCGCTGCGCATCGATTCGCGCCAGCGGATCCCGGTAGCCGCTCCGATACTGATCGACTCGAGCGGGGTCCAATCCGCGCCCAGTCCCAGCGAGAGGGTCGCGCTCCGGGTGTACGACTTCGGAAAGAATCCTTCGGTCCAGCCATACGATCCCTGGAGGGCGGCGAACACGTAGGGCGAGACGTCTCGCTCGAGGGATACGTAACGTTCCAGCGAAGGCTCGATCGAGAAGGTCCAGTACTGGCTGACCTCTCCTTGACGAAAACTGTCCGGGCCGATTGTGGTGGTCTGCCTCGAGTGGTCGATGCCGAGGTTGACGCCGAGGTTGGAGCGCCCGGACACCATCTTCCACACTCCGAGCTGGCCGCCCCCTCCGTCCGGGAGCGAAAACGCCAGGGAATAACGACCCTTCTGGATGGCGCGCGACTCGCCATCCTTCGCCAAAGCGGGAGATGTCGTGGTGAGTACGAGGAACGCGCTCAGTCCCCAAAGCCATCGCATGGACGATCCCCCCCGGCACACGGTAACGGAAGCCCGCAGCCTAACACTTTTCCCGTTGCCTCAGATCCCGGGCGGCGTGGGGCTCTTGTCCGGCGGCGCCTGATCGCCCGGGGAAGGCGGCGCGGGAGCGGTCGGACCGTTCCCCGGGGCGGGCTCTCCCGGCGCGGTGGGCGCCTGCTGATCCGGGCCGTAGTCGTCCGGCCCGCCGGACGGCAGAACCCCCGTCGTGTCCCCCTGCTCGGTACCGAACCAGCTCGATTCGTGCGACACCGAGCAGACCTGCCTCGGCTCTGTCGTGGGGATGAACGCCTCCCGCATCACGTGCGGACAGTCCGCGCCCGCCCGGTACCCGGTGTCCGCATCGATCCAGACGTCGATCACGCCGGGCGGCGCCTGAAAGTCCCGCACGGGCTTTCCGCGGTGGGCGAAATCCATGAACCGGGCCCAGATCGGAACCGCCGCCTGGGTGCCCGTGAGGCCGAGCTTCCGGTTGCGATCGCATCCCACCCAGACCCCCGTGACGAGATCCGGCGTGAACCCCACGAACCAGGCGTCGTTCTCGTCATCGGTGGTCCCGGTCTTCCCCGCCGCCGGCCGCGTGAAGCCGAACTCGCTCCGGATCGTGGACGCGGTCCCGTAGATCACCGGACCCTCGAGGAGCGTGGTCGCCATGTAGGCCGTCTCGGGGCGGATCACCCGGCGTGACTCGCGCCGCGGGGTCCAGATCAGGTTGCCCCCGCGGTCCAGCACGGCGCGCACCGAGATCGGCTTCACCATCACGCCACCGTTGGCGATCGTGGCATAGGAGGTGGTCAGCTCCATCGGCGTCACTTCGTTCGTGCCGAGCGCCAGCGACGCCACTTCGCGCAACCGGCTCTCCACGCCGAGCGCGTGCGCCATCTCGATCACCTTGGGGAGCCCGACCAGGAACTCCAGCCGCACCGTCGCCACGTTGAGCGAGCGCGCCAGCGCCCGAGCCGCCGTCACCTTTCCCAGGTACGTGTTCTCGTAGTTGTGCGGCGCGTACGTGCCGTACGGAGTCGAGAAGGAATCGGGGGCGTCCAGGAGAAGCGTCGCCGCGGTCAAGGGTGGGCGCCGTCCCGAGAACGGAGTGTCGAGCGCCGCGACATAGACGAAGGGCTTGAAGGCCGAGCCCGGCTGACGCCGCGATTCCACGGCCCGGTTGAAGGGGCTCACACGATAGTCGCGCCCGCCGACCATCGCGCGGATCGCGCCGTTCTGCGGCTCGATCGCCAGGAGCGCAGCCTGCGCCGGATCACGCCCCGCGCCGGACGGCGAGCGCCCGTCGGCGTCGCGCGCCCCCTCGCGCACGAACCGCTCCGCCGCGTCCTCCATCCTCGGGTCCAGCGTCGTGAACACGCGAAGCCCGCGCGTGCTCAGGTCTCCTTCCGAGATGTCCTTCGAGAGAACTTCCCGCACGTAGTCCACGAAATACGGGGCGCGCGTCAAGGGCGCCGGGTTCGGGGCAAAGCGGAGCGGCGTCTTGCGGGCGCGCTGCGCTTCGGCTTTCGAGATGAAGCCGCAGGCGACCATGTCCTCCAGCACCTCGTTCCGCCTCGAGAGGGCGAGATCCGGATCCCGGTACGGGGACATCCGATTGGGCGAGGGGATGATGCCCGCCAGGAGCGCTCCCTCGCCCAAGGTCAGCTCGCTGGCGTGCTTGTTGAAGTAGTAGAGCGCGCCCTCCTCGACGCCGCACACGCTCCAGCTCCCGCGCTGTCCCAGGTAGATCTGGTTCAGGTAGAACTCGAGGATCTGCTCTTTCGAGTAGCGGAATTCGATCAGAACCGCGAGGAGCGCCTCCTGGAGCTTCCGCGTGAAGGTGCGTTCCCGCGAGAGGAACACGTTCTTCGCGAGCTGCTGGCTGATCGTGCTGCCGCCCTCGACGAGCGAGCCCGCGCGCATGTTGCGGGCGGTGGCGCGCCCGATGCCGAGGAGATCGAGCCCCATGTGGCGGAAGAAACGGCGGTCCTCGCTCGCCACCGCGGCCAGCGCCACGTGGCGTGGAATCGTGGCCAAGGGCGTGAAGGAGCGGCGCTCACGGTCCTGGTCGGAGAATTCGGCCAGAAGCTGCGGGTCGATGCGCAGAAGGCCGCGCGGCGTGGTTTCCGAGAAGCCGTTCCCGATCGAGGCGACCTGCCCATCCCGGATCTCCACCAGGGTCGGGGAGCCGGGCTCGGTCCGGTCCGGATATACGAACGGACGGAGGTAGATCTCGAAGATGGATCCGCGCAGACGATACTGTCCCGGCGCGTAGGGCTTCCCCGTCGTGGGCCGATACCGGGCGGCCACGAGGGCCTGCTTCAAGTCGGAGATCTCGAGCGGCATTCCCGCGCGCAGCTCCAGCCAGTCCGCGTACACCTGCGTCGGGAATTTCCAGCCCTGGCCGGAATAGCCGTAGGAAGAGAGCGCGGAGAGCCGGAACCAGTCATACCCCAGGAACGCGAGTGCGAACGCGAGGACGACGAGCGCCCAGCCGAGCCGGCTCTTCGAGAGCGACCCGAATCTCCGCCGGATCCCCTCGGGAAGCCGAAGCTCCGGCCTCTTCCATGCCGGGGTTGGATTCGGATTCACGTTGCGTGAGCCTACGGCCCCTCCCGGCGGTCGTCAACTCGCGGGGATCGTGGAACCTTCGCTACCGGGATCGTACCGGTGGGGATCAGCGCTGCTCGTTGAGGGCGTCTTCCAGCTGACGCAGCCGCGATACCGAGCGGCTGTCCGCTCCGCCCGCGGGAGCTCCGAGAAGGTATTCGCGGTAGGCCGCGAGCGTGTCCTTCTGGTCCGCGCGCCGGCCGGTCAGGTCCGAGATCGCCCAGAGACAATCCGCGTACTCGCGCTTCGCGCGCGCACGGTCGGGCCCGACGATCTTCACCATGAATGATTTCCACGTCGCGCGAAGGCGGCGCAGCGTGTCCAGGTCGCCTCGCTCCTCGGCCGCGACCGTGGCCAGATGGAGCCGCTCGATCGGAGTCGAGACTTCGGCGGCGGGAGCTTCGGTCTCCGGCTCCACGGGCTTCGGGGTCTGCGTCTGCCACATGGTCGAGCCGCGCATCCCGGTCGGTGCGGGATGAGCCGTCTTCGGGGTCGGCGTCTTATCCACACCCGTGCTGGATCCGGAGTGCGGAGCGTCCGTTTGCGAATCGTCACCAGCCTCCGTCGAAGGCGTGTCGTCGGAGAGGTTCGTCGGCGCCGGCTGAGACGGGCCCGATTGCGAGGAGCGCGACCCCGGTTCTGAACTGGGGCGGGTCTGCGACGGCCGCGGCGTCTGCGTCGCGACGGGGCCCGTCGCGTGGGCATGGCTCTCCGAGGGCCGATGCTCCGTCGTCGTGGAGGATCGCGGCGTGGACGCGCTACTCGGCGCGGAGGAGAGCGGCTTGGGCTCGGTTGCCGTCGTGTTGGGCACCCGCGTTACCGGCGCCGGGCTCGTCGTTCGAGTGCCGAGAGGCATCGGCTGCGGCGAGGTGGAAGACGCAGCGACCCGCGGTGGCGTCGAGGGAGTGTTTTGCGCCGAGTTGTCGGGCGGCTGCGCGGTTTCCTCGGAGGGAGCGCCGTTCGCGGGCGGTTGCACGGTTCCGGGCCCCGGGGCGGGCGCGGGAGTCGCGTCCGGCGACGGCACGCCCGACGCACCGGCGGCGGGCGGTTGCGCGCCGGGTGTGGAATTGCTCGGAACGGGCGCGCTCATGTGGAGCACGAACCAGGACGAAAACGCGAGCAACGCCGCGCCCACGAGGCCGCCCGTCCCCCACAGGATCAGTTTGAGGTTCGAACCCTTCTTGGAATCGAGATCCCGGCGGCGCGTGAGCGCTTCGGTGGCGAAGAAGAGACTTTGCTCGGGCGGCTTCATGCTCGACTTGGAGTCCGTCGGCTCGAAGTCCCAGGAGTTGCCCGCCCCAGGCCCGGCTTCCGTTCTCTTCCCCCACTTCCGAGGCGGTTCCGCGACGCTTTCCGTCGCGGCGGACTCGAGCGTGGACGAAGCCGGAGAGGACGCGGGCTCCGCCGGCCCGAACAAGGAATCCGCAGCGGCATCACTCGAAGGCGAGGATGCGGCGTCGGAGGAAGGCGCGGCCTCGGAGTCCTTCATGCCCCAAGGACCGGAGCTGGAGGGCGAAGAAGCCGAAGAGTCGTCGGAAGCGGACGCTGCGGAGTCGGAAGCGGAGGGATTCGCACCGTCCGATTTCTTTTCGGCGCCGAAGATGCGGTCGAGCGTCCAGTCGTCCTTGCCGACCGCCGGCGCTTTATCCTGGGATCCGATCGCGCGCACCAGCTCGAGCTCCAGGCGGCACCCCTCGCAGATCAAGATGTGCTGCTCCGCGACGGAGCGCTCCGATTCTGGAAGCGATCCATTCACAAGCGCTTCCATCCTGGGTTTTACCGCGGCGCAATCCATGGAGTTGGTATCGGAACGTGCCGGTGGATTCTTGAGCAGCCCGGCGGAATTGCTGGGGTTACAGGACTGGGAAGGGCATCTCGCAAGCGAGAAAAGAGTCGCCGCCGGGACCGCGTGAAGCTCCCGGCGGCGAAGTGTATTTAATTGTGGAGCTTACGAAGATGGAGAGATCAGTCCGGGAGGATGGCGCCCTCGACCGGGCAGGCCTCGAGGCAGGCGTTACAGCTCACGCAGTCTTCTTCCACCACCAAGAACCAGGTGGTTCCTTTCGTGTTCTGCCCTTCCCCCTTCTTGATGCAGTCCACGGGGCAGACATCCACGCAGGAGCTTTCGCCTTCACAGATATCCTTGACGATAACGTATGCCACCGGGCCTCCGACAAAAGGGACAATCCTCCGCGCATGTTACCCAAACTGAAGCATCCGGTCCAGGGCGAGTCGCGCCCAGCGCCTCTCGGGATCCGGAACGCGGATGGGATTCACCACGTTCCCCTCCAGTAGACTCTCCAGAACCCACAACAGATTCTGCGGCGAGATGCGGTACATGGTGGCGCAGAGGCAGAAGTCCTTCGATAGGGTCGTGATCTTCTTGTCCGGATGGCGCTGCGCGAGCCGGTTCACGAGGTGGTACTCGGTTCCCACCGCCCAGTGGCTCCCCGCGGGCGCCTCGGCCAGCACGCGGATGATGTGCTCCGTCGAGCCGACCTCGTCGGCGGCCTGAACCACCTCGTGGGGAACTTCGGGATGAACGAGGATCCGCACGCTCGGATCTTCCGCGCGCCGCTCGTGGACGTGGCGAAGCAGGAACTTCGTGTGCACCGAGCAGCATCCCTTCCAGAGGATGACGCGCGCTCCTTCGAGATCGCCCGGCGTGAGCCCGCCCGATTCCTTCGCCGGGTCCCAAACCACCATCTCCTCCAGCGGAACGCCGAGCTTGGCACCGGTGTTTCTCCCCAAGTGCTCGTCGGGAAAGAAGAAGATCTTCCGCTCGCGCTGAAACGCCCACTCGAAGACCTTCGCCGCGTTGGAGGAGGTGCAGACCGCCCCGCCGCCCTCGCCGCAATAGGCCTTCAGCTCCGCGGTCGAATTCATGTAGGTGACCGGGACCGAGCGGATGCCGAGCCGGTCGAGCGTGGCGCCCGCGAGCAGCACGTCCTCCGTCGGCGCCATGTCCGCCATGGAGCAGCCCGCGTTCAGGTCCGGGAGGATGACGGTTTGATGTCGGTCACGTAATAGGTCGGCGCTCTCCGCCATGAAATGGACGCCGCAGAAGACGAGAAACTCGGCGTCGGTACGCGCCGCGCCGAGCCGCGCCAGCTTGAAGGAGTCGCCGGTCACGTCGGCGTGGGCGATCACGTCGTCGCGCTGATAATGATGGCCCAGGATGACGACCCTTCCGCCGAGCGCCTCCTTGGCCGCGCGAATGCGCTCGTCGAGAGCCACGTCATCCAGAGCAAGATACGGCTCGGGTACGGTTCGAATGCCCATAGCCCATGATTATTGAGACCGGAATTTGGTTGGGTCAAGCGGTTACGGCCCGCATCTGAAAGGCTGAGGGGCGGGCTGCCGGCGCCCCCGATCGAACGCGAAGGACACAATCCCACAAGACGATAGGGGAAAAGAGCTTGACCGCGCTTCGGC
>JBGPMB010000133.1:0-7697 GCA_041486775.1 Candidatus Eiseniibacteriota bacterium
GAGTGGTACGGACGCGGGCTCATGGGCGGCGGCTGGGCGGTGGTCTACTTCACGACGTACGCGATGTACCACGTTCCCGAGACCAAGATCCTGAGCAGCGCGCCGCTCGACCTGGTCCTTCTCCTGGCGGTGGCCGCGGGCGCCATCCGCCACGCCCTGAGCTATCGCTCCCCGGCGATCACCATGCTCGCCTTCCTCCTCGGATTCCTGACCACGGGGATCAGCGAGGTCACGTCCTTCACCTTCCTCTCATCGGTGATCCTGATCGGCTCGCTCGTGGTCATCGCCGCGCGCATGCGCTGGCACGGCCTCCTTCTCTACGGCATGGCGGGCAGCTACCTCACCCACCTGGTCGCCGTGCAGAGGCACGTGGCCCCCGGCCTCTTCTGGCTGCACGCGTCTTTCCTCGGCCTCTACTGGCTCGGATATTCCATCGGCGTCCTGGCCTTCGACGAGAGCGAGAAGCCGCGCCGGGACGCCCTCGTGACCACCACCGTCGCGAACGGCCTCGCCTTCGCGCTGCTCCTCCTGCCGCGGGTGGCCGAGACGTACCCGGGATCCAACTACATCGCGCTCGCCGGGATGGGGGCCGCCGGTCTGATCCTGAGCGGAGTCGCGTCGCTGCGGCGCCTCCCTTCGATCTCCACGACGCACGTGCTCCTCGGGCTCTCGTTCCTGGCGATCGCGGTTCCGGAGAAGCTCACGCGCCGGGGTACAGGTTTCTTCTGGCTCGCGGAGGTCGCCTCGCTGGCCTGGCTGGGGGTCCTCCTGAATCGGTGGGCGTACCGGATCTTCGCGCTGGTGCTGGCGTACGTCGCGTTCCTCTGGCTCCTGGGCGCCGAAGCGTGGGACGTGGAGCGAATCACGGTGCTCGGACACGGCATGTCCTGGCGCTGGATGATCGGGGGCTTCGCGATCGGCTGCTACGTTGTGGCGGCATTCGCGAGCCGCCGCTTGAGCCCGGAACGGCACCGATGGTCCCTGGAGCGGCAGTCCTTCCATCTGTACTGCGCCGCGGCGTGCGTGGTTCTCTGGATCCTGACCGCGGTCACCGGACCGCTCATGGACGTTCCGCGCTACTGGGCGCTCGAGGCGGGCGCGGTCACCGTGATCGGCTGGCGCATGAAGGATCGCGGCATCCGCGCCTTCGGGACCGTGTGGTTCGCCGCCCCGTTCGTGCTGGTGCTCGGGTTCTTGTCCGGGGGCTCGACGGTCTGGAATTTGCAGACCGCGCTCATCCTGATCGCGACGCTCTACATCATGGGGATCCTCTACCGCCGCGAGCCGCCCGCGCCCCGGCTCGCGGTCGAGCGATACCTCTCGGGCGCGTTCGTGGTGGCGGCCTCGCTCCTGCTCACGGCCGTCCTGTGGCACGACATCACGCGCCACTGGCTTTCCCTGGCCTGGGCGCTGGAGGGGCTGGCCCTCGTCGTGATCGGGTTCCGGCTTCCGGACAAGCCCTATCGGTTGTCGGGCCTCGGGGTGTTCAGCGTTCTCTTGTTGAAGGTGCTCTTCGTGGACCTGGCCGCGGCCCAGACCATCTATCGGATCTTGTCCTTCGCGATCGCGGGCGCGATCCTGCTCCTGGCCTCGTTCGGATACGCGAAGTTCACCGCGAAGGAAGGACGCCGCGCCGATCCCGCCGAACCCCCCGCGCCGTGAGTCTCGGCCCCATCGCAGCGGCTCTTCTGTGCCTCCTCCTCACCCCTCGCTGCTCTAGCGCCGCCCCGCACTCGACTCTCGTCACGAACCTCCCGCGCTATCTCGCGCGCTCGCAGCGGATGTGGTCTCACGGTACCGAGGGGAGCGGCGGAAGCGTTCTCGCAGCGCGCCAGGACAGCGCAGTTTCCTTCGCGGGCTCGCTGGGGACCCGCTCCGTCAAGAGCGACTCCGCGTTCGCCGTGCCGTCGTACTCGGCCGAAGAATGCACCAGCTGGGTCTACAGGCGGTTCTTCCCCGGTAACGACACCATCATGTTTACCTTCGGCAGGGCGCCGGAGGCCTGCTCCGAATCACCTCGTATGGTGTTCCGGTCCTCAGACGGTCTCGAGAAGCGTGTGGTGATGACGCCGCTCTACAATTGGAACGTGGACGCGATGTGGTTCACGTCCCACTTTCTGGTATTCGCCGTTACCGCGGAATTCGAGAGCGCCCTGCCACAGTTTGTTCGCATCACGGTTTGGGATCTGACGTCAGGGCGCTGGTTCACCACGCCCACCCGGGAGGGGTTGATGCATCGGCCGGGATTCGATCTCGCGGCCCTTCTTCCCGATTGGTACTCCTCCCGTGTTTACGAAGCCGGAGGGGCGGTAATCCTGAGGGGTGAGAAGAGGGCGCTGGCGCTGCGGCCGGATAAGAAGGCATGGAGCCTCGTGAATGCAGTCAACGGGCGGCCGATCGGGTCACTGCGGCGGGCGATCCCTCGTGACGTTCTCGCTCCGGCGGAGAAATGGATTGGGTCGACAGTGAGGCAAGAATTGAGGGCCGTCTTCGCCAGGGTTCATGATCGGGCGGATCGTGACGTTGTGGACTTCAACATTCTGGAGCTGATCCGGGGCCCATGCACGGCGCATCGACAAGATTATGCTGTCATCGCAAGGGCCGTCGGACGGGATCGCAAGCCCGGGGGGCCGGAGCTGGACGGGACGCGCGAACTATTCGGCGTCTGCATTCTGGATTCGTCTCTGTCGCACGTCACGAGGAGCTTCGCACCATTCCCGACCGCGCGGTGGGCCGACTACAACGCCTACTTCGACATCGACGCGCCGGACGACTCGATTGTCGTTTGGGGGGAAGGCGATACCTATTCCGACGAGAGCAGACGGTTCGCTTATCCCTGCGGTCCCTGACCCCTACCGGTACCGCTTCTTGATCGCGCCCCACGTCGTGCCCTCGACAGGCGTGCTGATCCCACCGAATTTCTCGACTCGGGCGTTGTCCTTGTCCATCACGTAGACGACCGATCCCGTTCCGTTGCACGCGGCACACGTGGGGTGATTGAACTGCCCCGGGCCGGTGCCGGGCGAGCCCCATTCCTGCACAAAGGTTCCGTCGTTCGCGAAGACCTGCATCCGTGAGTTGCCCTGATCGGGGACGATCAGGGTTCCGTCGCCGAGCACGCATGGACGCCCCGGCCCGTTGAGCTGCCCCGGGCCCGATCCGAACGTTCCCCAGCCGAGCACGAAGTCGCCGTCGGCCGTGAATTTCTGAATGCGGTGGGTCTGCACGTCCGCCACGTAGACGTATCCGTCCGGGCCGACCGTGACACCCAGGGGAAACTCGAACTCGCCGTCTCCGCTTCCCTCCGAGCCGAACCATCCCAGAGACGTCCCGGTCGAGTCGAATTTCTGGACGCGGTGGTTGCCCGCTTCCGCCACGTACATGTTCCCGTCCACATCCACCGCCACGTCGATCGGCGTCTCGAGCTGGCCCAGGCCGATGCCCGGCGATCCGAAGCTCAGGAGCGGCGTCCCGGAGGCGCTGAACTTCCGCACCTGATTCACGCCCACCACGTAGACGGCGTTGTCGGAGCCGACGGCGATCCCGTCGGAGCCCGTCACGGGCCACTGGCGCACGTAGGCGCCGCCGGAGGTGAACTGCTGGACGCGATCGTTGAGGAGATCGCCCACGTACACGTCGCCGGTCGGCGAGAGCGCGAGGTGGTGCGCGAAGTTGAACTGGCTGTCGCCCGAGCCCGGGCTGCCCCACTGGGTGGCGAAGGGGGGCGCTTGCGCCCGGACGGACGTGACGCTCACAAGGGTGCCCGCAACGGCCGCGGCCCAGACGAGAAGTCCACGGATCATTCGGATGCCTCTGGGGACGGCTGCCCGGGGGGATGGAGCAGTGTACCAGAGGGCCGGGCCGCGGAGTATGCTAGCGGCGACCGTTGGAACCCGTTTCGTACAGCCCGAGGTCCCCTTGGATATCCAGGTCGGGAAGGCCATTTCCCGCTATCGCATCGCGGAGCGGATCGGTGCGGGCGGCATGGGGGTCGTTTATCGCGCCCGCGATGAACGGCTTGGCCGGGACGTGGCCTTGAAGCTCCTCTCCGGTGTCTCGCTCGATTCCGGGGACGCGAGCCAGCGCTTCATTCGTGAGGCCCAGCTCGCGGCCACGCTGAACCACCCGAACATCGTGACGATCTACGAGGTGGAAGAGGCGGACGGCTATCACTTCATCGCGATGGAGTTCGTGGAAGGGGAGACGCTGCGCGCGCGGATCGCGCGGGGCCCTCTCGACCTGGACGAGGTGATCCGGATCGGCGGCGACGTGGCGGACGCGCTCGACGCGGCGCACGCGCTCGGTCTCGTCCATCGCGACATCAAGCCGGCCAACATCCTGCTCACGCGCTCGGGCCGCGCCAAGGTCGCGGATTTCGGTCTCGCGAAGCGCGTCGAGGGAGAGCCCGGCTTGGACGATGCCGATCTCGCGTCCAAGGCCGCGACGGTGAGCGATCTGACCCGGGCGGGCGCCGTGGCGGGCACGGTCTCCTACATGTCCCCGGAGCAGACGCGAGGGGACACGCTCGACCCGCGATCCGATCTCTTCTCCCTGGGAGTCGTGCTCTACGAGGCTCTGACCGGGCGCCTGCCCTTCGAGGGGCCGACCGCGATGGCCGTGATCCACGAGATCGCCGTCGTGGAGCCGCCCGCTCCGAGCCGGATCCGGCGCGAAGTCCCGCGGGCGCTCGACGCCATCGTGCTGCGCGCGATGGCGAAGGACCGCGAGCGGCGGTACGCGCGCGGCGCCGAGGTCGCGGACGCGCTGCGCTCCGTGTCGGACGTGCCCTCGGTGTTCGCCAGCTCCGCATCCGACGCCGAGGCTGCGGCGCTCGTGCCCAACAACCTTCCCGTATCGCTCACGAGCTTCGTCGGCCGGAAGGGGGAGATGGAGGAGGTGGCGCGGCTCCTGGGCTCGGCGCGTCTCGTGACCCTCCTCGGTTCGGGGGGATGCGGCAAGACGCGGCTCGCCATCCAGGTCGCACGGAACCTGCTCGAAAGCCTTCCGGACGGAGCGTGGGTGGTGGAGCTGGCCGCGCTCTCCGATCCCGCCCTCGTGCCGCAGAGCGTCGCGATCGCTCTGGGCCTCCGCGAGGAATCCGGGCGTCCCTTGATCGAGATGATCGCCGAGCATCTGTCTACGCGGACGCTCCTTCTCGTCATCGACAATTGCGAGCACCTGGCCGCCGCGTGCGCCTCGCTCGTGCGGACGCTCCTCGCCGCGGCGCCCGGGATCCGGATTCTCGCGACGAGCCGTCAAGGGCTCGGCATTCCCGGAGAAATCCTCTGGCGCATCCCCTCCCTCAGCGTTCCGGATCCGGGGGGCGCGCCGCTCAGCCGGCAGGCGGTGAGCCGCTATGAATCGGTGCGCCTCTTCCTCGAGCGCGCCGCCGGGGTCCAGCCCAGCTTCGCTCTCACGGATCAGAACGCGTGGACCGTGGCGCAGATCTGCGGCCGCCTGGACGGGATCCCCCTCGCGATCGAGTTGGCGGCCGCGCGCGTCAAGGTGCTTCCGGTGCCGCAGATCCTGGGAAGGCTCGAGGATCGCTTCCGGCTCCTGACGTCGGGAAGCTCGGCGGTGCTCGAGCGCCAGCAGACGCTCCGCGCCGCGGTGGACTGGAGCTACGACCTCCTGACGGAGAAGGAGCAGCAGCTCTTCCAGCGAATCAGCGTGTTCGCGGGCGGTCTCTCGCTCGAGGGGGCCGAGGCCGTTTGCTCCGGGAACGGAATCACCGAGGAGGAGATCCTGGACCTTCTCGCGCACCTCGTGGACAAGTCGCTCCTCATCCCCGAGGAAGGGTGCGAGGGAACGGCGCGCTACAGGCTATTGGAAACCCTGCGCGCCTACGGGAGAGAGCGGCTCGAGCAGGCGGGGCATGGCGTCGAGTACGTGAAGCGGCACGGCGACTTCTATCGGGCGGCCGCGGTCCGGGCGGAACCCGGGCTCCTGGGTCCGGAGCAAGCCTCGTGGCTCAATCGCCTCGAGGAGGAACACGACAATTTCCGTCTGGCGATCGAGTCGGCTCACGAACGGAGCGACGTTGCGACGGAGCTTTCGATCGGCGCGAGCCTCTGGCGTTTCTGGTGGACACGGGGCTTCTGGCAGGAGGGGAATCGAAGGCTTACCAAGGCCATCGATGCCGCGGGCGGAGTGCCGGCGACGCAGGCGTCGCGTGGGGCCTCCCTCGCGCGGTCGGGTGATCCGATCCGGGCCAAGGCGCTCCACGGAGGCGCCGTGCTCGCGCGGAGCCTCGGGGATTACGCCGCGGCGCACGACCGGATCGAGGCGTGCATCTCGATGGCGCGCGATCAGGGGGACCGCGAGGGGCTGGCGCTGTCGCTCAAGGAGCTGGGCAACCTGGCCTACGTGAAGGGAGACCACGGCGCCGCGAAATCCGCCTATGAAGAAAGCCTCCTTCACTGCCGCGCCATCGACGACCGGCACGGAATCGCCGCCGTGCTGCACAACCTGGGCAGCGTCGCGCTGGGACAGGAGGACTACGCGCGGGCCCGGCAGCTCTACGAGGAGTCGCTCCTGCTCGAGCGCGAGCTGGGAGACCGCACCGGCGAGGCGATCACCCTGAACGGAATGGGCACCGCGGCCCGCGCGCAGGGGGACGATACCGCCGCTCTCGCCTACCACGAGGAGGGGCTCTCGCTCCAACGCGAGCTCGGGGAGCGCTCGGGAATCGCGTATTCGCTTGGGGAGCTGGGACTCCTCGCCGCGAACGCGAATGGATTCCAGCGCGGGCGCGCCCTCCTGAGCGAGAGCCTCGGCATCCTCCGTGAGATGGGTGACCGGCAGGGAATGGTGGACGCGCTGGAGCGCTTCGCCGCGCTCGAATTCCGGCAGAATGAGTCCGAGCGCGCGCTGATGCTCTACGGTGCCTCGAGGGCGCTGCGCGAACAGCTGGGCGTGGAGGCCATGCCCTCCGACCGGCGAAGAATTCAGGAGGACCTCGGATCGCTCTGGGACGAAGTGGGCGCCGACGGCGCAGCCGCGGTGTTCGGCAGGGGGCGGACCATGACTCTCGAGAGGGCGATCGCTCTCGCCTTGGAGGGTAATTTGTGATATAATTCCGCACGGTTGATTTCACCGTTCCGGGGCGCGGAACACTGCGAGGTTCGCTTGGCCCTGCTTCCGTATCGGTCGATGGGCGCCCGCCTTCGCCCCGCAACCCTCGTGTGCGCAGCGCTGCTGATCTTACTTCCGCCGCTCCGTGTCGCATCCGCCATGGAGCGCATCAAGGTCTCCCCACCGACCCCCGACGGATCGACGACGCTGCCCACGATGTCCGGTTCCATCGTCCGGTCCGCCACCGCGACCACAACCTGGTTTCTCTACCCCGGAGCCTGCGCGGACCGCGCGGGCGGAACCTGGACTCCGCGGTCGAGCCCACAGGCGGATTCGCTCAACACCTACACGCCTGGGTCGACCGGCGGCTATGGGGTCACCGACGGGAGTCAGGGCGCGATCCTATGGCATGTCTCGGATAATGCGGCGTGCACGCCGGGGAGCACCTGTCCCTCCGCTCTGAGCGGGAACCGCATGATCTGGTGCGGCGCGTTCGATGCCACCTGGGTCGTGAAGTACGGATATCCGAACTTCGCGTATCAGATTCTCTACATCGACACAGGCGCGCACGCCGGGAATTACAACCTCACCTTCGATTACCAGTTCAGCACCGAGCAGGGCTA
>JBGPMB010000134.1:0-7657 GCA_041486775.1 Candidatus Eiseniibacteriota bacterium
GAGTCGCACGCGACTCCCCCCCGCGTATCCTTATATCCCCCCAGAAACTAAGCAAATCAACTACTTAGAGCAGAGGAGCGCGCTCTGCGCGTTCTTCCTGCATCAACCCCCACGCCGCCAGCAAAACGGCGGCATGGGTGTTGAGTCCTTTGCTTTGCATCCCCGGGCCTGGGGGCTGCGCCCCCGGCGCCCTGCCTCCCCCCTCGAAGGAAGCGCCCCGCCCCACCCCCACAGCCCGCCCCAACTAGGCGGGCGGCCGGGCCCGGGGTGCCGCCCTCGTGGCTGTCCGAGAAACCGGACACCGCGAGGGAAGCATTCCGCCGGGCGGCGGCTCAGGCGTCAGCTGGCGCCGTCGAGCAGTCGCCCGAAAAGATGGCCGCGTGCTCGCGCTGGGCGTCGGGCAGCAGCGCGCAGCAGAGCGCGGCCGCTTCGAGGCGGGCGTCGTGGGCGCGCGTCTCCAGCTCGCCCGTGAGCGCGCGGGCGATCAAGTAGAGCTCCTGTGCACAGCACGTCGAGAGAAACGCTTGAAGGTTCAGAACGAGCGCAACGCGATTGCGGTTCATAGAAACCTCCGCGACGGAATATCCCGCACGATGGCCTCGACCATGGCGTCGAGTGCCCCGGGCGGGTACTGGGTGAGCAACCGGCGCCAGTAGGGCGCGTCCAGGTACGGAATCCCATGCGTGACGACCTGGAACGCGGCTTGTAGCTCTAGCGCCCGTTGCAGGGCGTGGCCCTTGGTGCCGTGGTGGCGAGGCCCGGCGAGTGGCCGCGCCAGGAGTTTGAAGGGGTAGCCCGCGCCCGGGGCGCGGGTCATACCAAGCCATCCGCCCGGTCGTTAATCTCAACGGCCGGGTTCGTCCCGGAAGGCTCGTACGGCTCGATGGTCGAGGCCAGCATCCGGAGCTCGCGCCGGGCGACCGCGCAGCGTTCTTCCATCGCGGCCAGGCGCTTGCGCGCTTCACGCAGCTGGACCTCGATCCGTGCTACCGTACGGGCGGCGGTGGTGACCGCCTTAAGAAACGGAGATTGATTCATGGTCGGGCCCTCCTAAGGCCCGGCCCATTCAGTAGCAGGAAGCGGGCCAGCGGGCCAGTACCCGGAAACAGGTACTTACGGGCGGCCCGCGTCACGGGCTTGACAGGACTCGACACTTCTGATCCTATCCATGACGCCGCGTGCAGGTAACCCGCAACGCGTTACAGGGGGAAGCAATGCCGAATCCGACAGTTAAGCCCATCGGTCAGGGCGGGTCCAAGTGGAAGGACCGCGCCGGGTCTGCGTCCGGCGTCTACAAAGACGGCGTCCAGCAGACCACGAAGAACTGGGCCAGCGCGGCCCAGGCCGGGAGCGCCGCGTGGAAGCAAGGCGTCACGGCGGCCGTCGCCGGGGACCGCTTCGCCAAGGGCGTGAGCGCAGCGGGAAACGAGACGTGGAAATCCAACACCATCGCCAAGGGACCGGACCGCTACACCCAGGGCGTCGGCGTGGCTGAGCCCAAGTATGTGAAGAACGCGGCCCCGTACTACTCCGCGATTTCGTCCGTCTCGCTCCCGGAGCGCGGCGCTCGCGGCTCGCAGCAGAACTACGGGCGCGTAGCGCCCATCGGCCAGGCCCTCCACCAGCTGAAAATGGGCTCGAAGTAAGAGCCCGGGGAGAGCCTAGACCATGAGCAAGCACTTTATCCGGAGCATCGTCCAGCCGATTGCGACGATCACTCCGTCTGCGATCAACGGGCCCATCGACCTCCCGGTCAACCCGCTGAGCTATCTTAAGTTTCGCGTGCGCGTGACCCGAGTCGCGGATACGGCGGCGGGGCTCTACACGATGCTAAACGACATCGTGAAGATCGTCACCAACGTGAACGTCCAGCTCCTCGGGCAGAACATCGTCAACGGGTCGCTCCAGGACGTGATGATGTTCGCCGCGCACGCGTGCGGGATTCACCCGCGCGTGACGCGTTCCGTGAACACGGTCGGCGCCGTCGCCGAGGCCGTGTTCTGCATCCCGTTCACGCGGAAACTGTTCTGGGACAAGGAAGCCTTGCCGCCAGTCGCGCGCGGGAACCTGCGCTTTCAATTCACCGCCGCCGCCCTCCCCGCGTCGTTTACCACGATGCAATGGGCGGTGGAGTCGGTCGAACTCATCGAAGCGCAACCCGTGCAATACCTGAAGTACATCGCCAACACGAAGGCGCTGACCGCCACCGGGCAATTCGACGCGCCCTTGCCCATCGGCAACCGCATCATGGGCATTCTGCTTTTCGAGCCGAATATCTTCGGCACGACGGCGCGGGCCTTTTCCTGGGGCTCGGTCAAGCTCCTAGTCGATAACTTCGAGCAGTACTACCCGCTATCCGACTGGGAGGCGCTGGTCGGCCGGGATTCGTTCACGGTCAACCCCGATCCGTTCCAGCTGTCCGACCATGAGCACGTCGAGAACATCGCCGCCGCCTACGCTCCGCTCGTCTCGACGGACGGCGTCGTGTTCGCGGGCAAGACGTTCGCGCCCGACTCCTACGGGTTCATGGACTTCGATCCGAACCAGGACGACATGTACCTGCTCGAAACCGCCGGACATGCCGACGTGAAGCTCCGGGGCTTCGCGGACGCCGCCGCGCCCAACGCGACGGTGCTGTGGTACCCGGGCGAACTGGTTCAGATCCAGTAGCGTGCGCTACGTCGCCACCTACGGGCCGGGGAGTGGTAGTCACTCCCCGGCGTTCAACGGACCCCCGGGACGGCGTCTGTACGCCGCCGGGGTGATGGAGCAAGAAGTCCGCGCGGCGGAACGGTCGCCGCTCCCGGTCGGCGGGTTCAACTTCGGCCGCGCGGATCGTCGCAACGTGGAGCCGGAGCCCTACATCGGCCAGAAGTACGACCGAGGCCAATTCCTAACCGCGCTCGCCGGGACGGGCGCGGTCCTGGGCCTGATCGGCGTCTTTGCCGGGAAGCCGGACGGCATCGACCTCACGGTCACCGGCGGTGCCGCGATTGTCGAGTTGCAAGACCGGCTCGGGCTCAACGGGATTCGCTACCTCATCCCCGCCAACGGGACGCTTGAGACGCTGGTCTCGCGGGAACGCGTGACCGCGTTCAACGTCGCGGACGGCTCCCCGGCCACCGTGGCGGCCACCGGCAAGTGGGCGGCGCTCGCCCCGGCCGTCGAGGGATACGTGCATGGCCGCTCCGACGACTACGAAGTGGGCGAGTTGGGGCTGACGCAGCGGCCAGACGTTCCCCAGGCAGGGGAAGCCGCTTACTGAGCTTCAACTCCGCGAGGAGCGCGGGGCCCGTACGCGCCCGCCGCGCCTCGCGCCACCCAGCTACGCGCGCACGTGGACGACGCGCACGCTCGCGGCGCAAGGGGCGACCGGCATTGTCTCGGCGCCCCAGACCCGCCTATGGGCGTTCCGCCTCCGGTCGGGCCTGGCCTCGCAAATGTCGCTCGTCTCGTCGCCGCTCTACACCGGCCCGGCTCTGCTTAAGGGCCTCTACATCGACACGGCCTTTGATGCGACGAATGCGCCGTATCGGTCGTGGCAAATCGGGTTCACCACCACGCGCCAAACGGAAGTGCTCGACGTGCCCGTGTTCACGGTCCCGGGGGCGACTCTGCTGATGGATTCCAGTTTCCAGGACGACACGCCCCAGTCGCCCACGCTGTTCCCGGCCTTCTACCTCGGGCCGGACAACATCTTCACGCACGATATGGTGCTGAACTACCCGATTAACCTCGATCAGTTTTCCGTGTTCCTGACCCTGGCCCATTCGGCCTTCAACCTGGCCGAGACGGTGCAGGGGTTCATGTCGATTTACACGGGCGTCGATCCGACCACGATGTCGGCCCTCATGGCGGGCTAGCGTGCCGACCGTGGTTGATACGCTTCGCCAGATCGGGCGCCCGGTGAATCGGGAGTTTGTCGCGGCGGCCTGTCCCCGGGCCGTCGCCTATTTCGGATGGAGCCCAGCCCCGCCGGCCGGCGTCACGGCGGCGGTGGCCACGTGTCCCCCGGCGGCCCGATGCTGCCCGCCGACGCTGCCGCAGCGTCTCGCGCTCGCGCACGCGGGGTCGGCGTTCCAAGTCTGTTGCGCGGACGCGGCCTGGGCGATTCTCCCGGTCACCGCGACCGCGACCGCGCTACAAGACGCGCACGCCTGGCTCGGACGGCTCTATCCGAATGCGGCGGTGCTCTGCACCACAATTACCCCCGGCGCCGAGACGACGCCGCTTGAGACGCCGCTGCTCGCGCGGCTGCACGCGGACCTCGGGCCGCGTCCGCTCCTGCCGCGCTTTCCCCCGCGCGGGACGTTCACGCGGCGCCCGCCGCGCTTCGGGACGCGCGGGCACTGTGGCGGCTCCTGTGGCGCGGGGGCGCACGTGGAGCTCTCGTGCGACCCCACGGCCATCCTCGCGTTTCAACGCGCGTGCAGTAAGCCCGGGACGCCGAGTAGCTTCGCGGAGACCGCGTGGTGCGTCGGGTACGCACAAAGCCACGGGGTGCTCGGCGTCCGCAACTGCACGAATGCGGCGATGGGGCTCGGCATGGCCTCCTCGGTCATCGCCAAGCCCGCGCCGAATTATCCGATCTGCAAGGACGGCAAGGACATGATCTCCTGCGTCACCGTCAAAAGCGGCGGCGCCCCCGGGACGGAGGCGTACGCGGCGGACGGGAAGAAGATTTACGAGAATCACGTCCTGGCCTTCCCCGGCGGCACGCTGCAAGACCACGCGGCGGCGGCGGCGGCATTCGTCGCGCAGCATTGCGGCCCGAATGCGCCGCTCACCGCCTACTTCACGTGGGCCGGGCAGCGCGTCGATATCCGCCCCTACCGGGGCGGGTACCTGTTCAACTGCGGGAATTTCGTCGTGACCCGCTTCGATAGAAACTGGACGGTCGACGAATTTACCGCGCTGTTCTACGAGCATTGCGCCCCGAAAGCGGTCGGCGTCTATGTCCCGTACACGGCCGCCGTCCGGGGCGCGCTCTACACGCAAGCGGCCACGGTGTCGCCCCCGCCGCCGCCCTCGAGGCGGCTCCGGCTCACGGGCGACATCATGGCGCCACCGACCCCGGGCTACCAGGGCGGCGGCGGCTCGCCCACCGCGCAAGGAGGCAAGCCGACCGGCGCGCCCTGGGGCGGGATCCAGTGCGGCACGAAGTCGATCATCTTCCAGACTGATCCCGGTCCGGCCGCACAAGCCGCATGGATTGCGGCCAACTGCGGGCCGCCGCGCTAGCGATGCCCGCGTATCCGATTGAGTGGGTACCGCCCGCGCTGCTCGGCGGGTACCCCAACATGGCCAGGCGAGACGCGGTGATCTGGGAGGCGTGGCTGCGCTCCGGCCCGCCGGGCTTGCTCGCCGTCGCCTATAACGTCTCGCTTGGGGGCGTCGTTCCGAATCAGCCGGATCATTCAGAGGCCCAGCTGCAAGGCTGGGCCTATAGCTCCGGCGCCAAGATCGACGCCTTGTGCGACTTCGGCACCCACTGGTGGGTGTGCGAAGTGAAACCCTCGGCAACCCTCGGCGCGGTCGGCCAGGCGCTCGGGTACACGTTGCTCGCGGAACGCGAAGCCCTGACCGACCTGGTCATGCTGCCGACGATCATCACTGACTCGGTCGCCGCGTACATGCTGTACGTCTGCGAACAGCTGGACCTCAACTTGGTCCTGCTCCCCCAACCCGTGCCGACCCTCGCGGACTTGCCGTACCCGGTCGGCACCCCACAAGCGCCGGAGGTGCTCGATGAACTCCCAGACATTCCAGCAACAGGTGAATACCCTGTGTGACCTGCTCGGCGGGGAAGTGCTCGATGCGGCTCCGGCCCTGAGTCTCTTCGCGGTCGCGGACGGCCGCGTGGAGTATACCGAGACGGCCTCCGCCGTGGCGACGGTCCGCTTGCCGGACACCATCGAGGAAGGTCCGACCCAGGAGCTTGCCGGGCGGCATGGCCTTGCCCTGGCGCGCTTCGGCAACGAATGGACCTTGACCCCCGCCTAGGGCAGTCCACCGTTTTCCTGAGTGGGGGTGCACGGGGGAGAGGCCCCCGCGAAGGCAAACGGCTGGATGTGGCCCCGTCGTGGCTCCCCTGCGCGACGACGGCCCGGTAAAGGGGCCTAGGCGTGCCGATCGACGTGGGCCTCAGGGGATACTTCGAGCAAACGCTCGAAGCCTGGCAGCGGGGCGTGGCGACCCTCCAGGGGCCTCCACCCGAGGGGGAAGTCACAAGCCGGGGTCCGATCTTGCGGCCGGGCCCCGGTTCCCCTTCGACGGTCTCCGTCCCGGGCATCTGGGACGTGGTCAAGGTCGGAGCGCCCGATCCGACCGACCCCGCGACGATAGCCTTTAACCGAGGCATCGCGCGGGCGATCAGTCAGAGCCCAGAGCCCGAATATGCGCAGGGCTTGGGCGAGATCATGACGGCTATCGACAACGTCCGGGACATGCTGGCGCTCGGCATGATTGCGGGCCGGATCACGCTGGCCGTGACCGGCGCCGCGGAAGTGCTCGCCGCGGGCGGCGGCATTTACTTGACGACGGCGGGCGCCGTCGCCGCGTCGGCCGAGGCCGGAACGCCATTCTTGGCGGTCGGCCTGGCCGAGTTGGGCGCCGTGGGCGCTATCGGCCTGGCCGGAGAAATCATTCTCCCGGTCCTGGCCGTGGTCGCGGGCGGATTCCTGCTCGCGGAAATGGCTCACTGGATGGCCGGAGCGGCCATCGTGGGCTACGCGGGATTGTGCAAAGGCCCCAGCGAAGCGGCCTTTGCCGCGATCCCCGCGCTGATCTGGGGCCGTGGGCTCAAGGCCAACGTGACCAAGCTCTCACGGATCAATCCGTGGTCGCTCGCGCACGAAGTCCGCGAAGTCCGGGCCGGGAACGTGGCCACGTTCGTTGGCCGGGAGTATGTCGAAGCCGGACGCGCGTCCGCGATTCTGAACGGCCACGGCTGGCTGCTCGGCGCCATCGTCGGCAGCATGACGGCGGGCGCCTTCGCGCTCCAGCGCTTGACCAACGGAGACAGCGTCTCCGTTGATACCTCGCGCTTCACGCAGTCGCTCGAACCCGTCACCGGGTTCGTCGGCGCGGTTCCGGCGGGCGCCGCGCTGACCATTCAGCAGGGCGCGGCGGCCGTGCTCGGACGCTCCCCGATTCCGGGGAGCAATATTGCGCTCTACGCCGCGCAAGCGGCGGCCGAGTGCTTGTGGTCGCTTCCGGGCCTGGTCTATCAGCTGGACCGGATGCGGCCGATTGACTTTGTGCAAGTCCTGAGCGCGAACCTGCTCGCGCTCGACGTGCTCCAACCGTATCTCTTTCAAAAAGACTGGCGGCCGTTGGCCATCCAGCAGAAAACGGCGGGCGTTCCGACGCCGCCGATCTGGACGCCGTGGACCACGGCGCTTCTCGCTGAGCCCGAGTATGCGCGGGCGAATCGTGACGCCTGGCCGTTGCCAGGCAGCCCAACGCGGCTCGACGTGGCGAAGCATGACGCCGCGTTCGTTGCCGCGATGGATGCGAAGCTCCAAGCCTTCTTCACCAAATACGCGGGCTGGCACGAGGCGAGTCTCTGCGGCGCGCTGCTCGACTCGATCAACCAGCGGCTCTATTGGATTATCACCGAATCCGACGACGGGCTCCGCACGACGGCGGTGGGCGC
>JBGPMB010000135.1:0-7651 GCA_041486775.1 Candidatus Eiseniibacteriota bacterium
AGACGAGGATGGCAACCAACGACAAACGCGCGGTATACACGATGGGCGCTCTCGCGGCGAGCGCGATTCTGCTGGCCTTGGTTACCCATGCGAGCCATAAACCCGAGGCTCGGAAGGATGCCCCGGTGCGCTGGGTGGGAACCGCGCCCGAGCAGAACGCTGCCCCCACCGCGACGAAGCAGGACTCGCCCTCACAGGCCAGCGCTTCGCCCCGTGGCTCCGACAACGCGCAGCATTCCTCGACCCAGCAGGCCGCTCGGCCCGCAAACCAGCCCGCTCATCCCCCGGATGATGCCTCCTCCTCCGGTTCGTCCGCGTTGCCGACTTTCTCGACGTCTCTTGATGGCGAGGAGATATCGCCTCCCGACACCGTGGCGGCGCCCCAGGAAACCGCCGCACAGCGTGTGGCGCGACACTTGAGAAGGCGTTGATCGGGGACTAGTCGCTCCGGAGCACCAGAGGGAGCTGACCGGCGCGACCGATACCCCAGATCACATACCCGGCCACGTAGCCCCCGGGAGGAGCGGCGGAGCCGATCGTTCCCGGCGCGCCGCCGGGATTGCCCCACACCCATCCCTCGGGGAGGTCCGTGAACGGGTTTTCGGGATAAGTACCCCCGCGCATGCCGGGCAGGATCGCGGGGTCGTCGGTGGGAGTGGGGTAGCGTCCCCCGTTCTCGATCGAGTAGTGGATGACCGCGATCTGGAAGTCGGATCCTGACGGCCTGAAACACCTTGGGCAGGGCCGACTTCCCGGGAGGGTCAAGGACTCCCGCCGGAGGCCGATATTGGTTGAGTGAACTTCCCCGACTCCACCAAGGACGACCTCCGGCGGGCCGCCGCTGTCGCGGCGCTCGCCGCGTACATCGGTGTGACGGCGGCCCTCTACCAGACCGATTCCCGCATGCAGGAAACCGGCAAGGTCCTGGCCGAGAGGCACCGCGCCATCGAGTCCAAATTCCTCGGCGTGAGCTCCTATCTCGATCGCCTCGAAAGAGCGGACACTCCGCCGTCCCCCTCTGTGGCGAGCCGCCTGAAGCAGAAGAAGGACGAGGCGACCGAAGAGCGGCGCGAGTCCGGGCGGGAGCTCGACACATGGAGGGAACAGAGCAGCGCGTGGAGCATCAAGCGCTGGTTCGTGCTCGCCTTCGCGACCCTGGCGTTTCTCCCGGTGGTCCTGTGGGGATTTCAGAGCTGGGGAATCTGGGCTCGCGACCGACGGCTGAACCGATCCACGGACGTCTAGGGAATCCGCGATCAGGGCCTAGGTCACGCGGTTGTAGACGCGCTTGAACTCGCGTGACGGCCTTCCCCCGCCCGGTTCGATCTTGGTGTCGATCTGTAGGGACTTGCCTTTGTCCTGAAGCGAGATCGTCTCGACGACCTTGGAATCCCGCGGACCGGATCGCTGGATGACCAGCTTGCTTCCCTTCCATTGGCCGGAGAGATGCTCGGCCCCGGGCGCGTGAGGAAGAGTGTCGGCCTCGGCGGGAACCTCGGCAACCTCACGGACCACAACTCCCGAAGTATCCGCGAAGCTCACGACCGCGGCCGTTTGTGTGACGTGCATCAGATCGGGTAAACGCACCGGGCGGCCGACCGCGCCGCCTGCCTGATCGCCACCGTTCTCGCCGGCCCCGCTCTCGCCCGGTCCACCCTCGCCTCCGCCGCGACGGCCACCCCCGTGTCCTCCCCAGCCGCCCCCACCCGCACCGCCACCCCATCCTCCGTGGCCTCCGCTGCGCCCCATTCGGCCACCCCCGCCACCGCGCCCGAATCCACCGCCGCCCGGGCGCTGCGGCATGTCGCTGTGCTTCGGATCCAGACGCCAGGCCCCGGTCAGGTCCGGCGGCCCCGCCGATTCACCGGCGCGCGCGGGCTTTCCCCCGCTCAGGATCGCGACCATCAGAAAGGAGCAGAACACGACTTGACGAGTCATCTTGAACCTCCCGAGCACGGTTGAATGGCGGCGGCAAAGCGCCGCCTCGACGGAAGCGCCGCGCCAAGGACGCGCGTTGCCCGCGATTCGTTGATGCCCGAGTTCTGTTGCAGAGGTGTGGTACAGGTGTGGCAAACTGATGCAGGTGGTCTCCGACCCTGTGAAACGAAAACGCCCCCAGGACACCCCCTCCAAGCCCGCTGCAAGAACGCCTCGGGCTGGTCCCGACTGGCTCCTCATCGGTCTGATGGCGTTGGCCCTGGCGGTTCGTCTCTGGGGGATCGCGGACCGGCTGCCGGATCCCACGCTGGGCTTGAACCCGATCATCGGCGATACGTCCGTCGATGAAGGGGACCGACGGGCCATGCTCTACGCCTGGGAGATGTGGCAAGGGGGCACGCAACCCCTCAACTTGAATCCCCGGACGGGCGACTGGCCCGGCCTGCCCTTCTACGTGACCCTCGGCCTTCAGCTCGTGTACCGGGCCTACGACTCGGTCGCGCACGGAAATTCCACGACGGGGGAATTCGCGCGACACGTCACGATCAATCCCGCCGGGATGTTCCTCTTCGCGCGATTCTTCAACGTTCTCATCGGCGTGCTCACCATCTTCCTGACCTATCGCCTCGGGTCACGGCTCGGCGGCAGACGGGTGGGACTCATTTCAGCGCTCCTCCTGGCCTTCACGCCCTTTCACATCCTGATATCGCAGCGCGTGTCCGATCCAAATCTGTTAGCGCTCCTGTTCGTCCTGCTGGCGAGCATTGCGCTGGTCGGTGAGAGCAGGGACTGGCGCGCATTCGCGATCGCGGGCGCGATGATTGGTCTCGCGGGAGCCTGCAAGTACCTCCCGTTGGCCTTGAGCCTTCTCCTGGTGCTCGTGAGCATCGACCGCACGTCGCCGCGCGGGTTCCGTGTCCGGGGGCGCGCGCTCGCTGCGGGGCTCCTCGCGACCGTCGTCGCCTTCGCGCTCGCGTCCCCGTACACGCTCCTCGACTGGAGCGCCAAGGTCCACGACTTGCAGCTGCAGCGCGGGCGGCTTCTCGGTGAGTGGGTCGGATTGTCCGAGTCCAGCGTCTCGCTCCCCACTTATCTGGTCCGCACACTCCCACACATGCTCGGTTGGCCGGCCTATCTCCTCTCGGTCGTGGGATGCCTGCTCCTGGCGCGCCGGCCGCGTGGGGGGGTCGTGGCGCTGACCCCGGTGGTGCTTCTTCTTCCGACAGGCCTCCTCGCGGTGGCGCAGGAGCGCTTCATGGCGCCGGCCATCGGGTCCCTCATCGTCGCGGCAGCGTACGCCGCCGTCCGAGCGGCGACTTGGCTGACAGAGCGCTTCCGTACAACCTCCGCGGCGACGGCGCGCGCGGTGACCGCGGTGGCCTTAGCACTCCCGATCGCCGTCTCCCTCGCCTGGTCCGCGCCGGAGTATCTGCGCACACGCGAGGCCCTGCGCCTGCCGGACACTCGGCATGTCGCGCATCGGTGGATCGACGCCTCGATCCCGCGCTCCGAGCCGATCGCGATGGACCTCTATGGCCCCGAGTTCAACGCGGAAGCGGAAGGAAGGCTTTCCCTCGTCTGGCCGTTCCTGGCCTCTCAAGCCGAGTACGTGCGCGCGGCCTACCACGCCGAGTGGCTCGACGGTCTTCGCTACTACGTCACCTCCGAGGAAGTCGGCCGCCGCTTCGAGGCTGCCGCCGATCGCTACCCCGCCGAGGCGGCGTTCCATCGCTGGATCCGGTCGCACGGCACACTCACGTGGACGACGGATTCGTCGGCGGCTTCGGGCCCCAAGATCGAGGTCTGGGCGCTCCCGGAGAGCATCAGCGATCCCGAGCAACGCGCTCGATTGTGGACCGAGGCGCGTCGGCAACCGATGTACGAGCTACGTGTCGCGCACTGGTGCCGCGACATGGCGACGGTCTTCCTGAAGCGGGACCAATACCCCCGAGCCGTGGAGTGGGCCGCGCGCGGGCTCACCGTCCCGGACAGCGCCTTCCGGAGGGAACTCTACGAAACACTCGCGCTGGGGCAGGTCCGGCTGAAAGCGTATACGGAGGCCGTGGCGGCAGCGCGCGAAGGACTGAGCGAGTTTCCGGGATCGCCGTTCCTCCACCTGGATTACGCCATGGCGCTGGAGGTTCTGTTGCGCAGGAATGAAGCGATCGCCGAGTATCGCGCCGCGCTTCGGTTCAGTCCCACTCCGGGCGCGACGCAATTGATCCAGTCCCTGCTGAACAGGCTGGAAAAGGGCGGGACACAGCGGTGATTCTCTCAGCGCCACCCACCCCGGTGTCCGTCGCGCAGATAGTGGTCCCTACTTCTTCCCGGTTTCCAACTCCTGGCGGCGTCGCTGAAAGCTCTGCTGAATCGTCTTTCTCTCTTCGGCATAGCGCGCGCGAACCTTTTCGATTTCATCCCTCTCGCGACCTGCGAGCGAAGCCAGCTGGCCCGCCTCTTCGTCGATGAGTGCCTTGAGTCCGGGCGATTCGCCTTCCTCGACCAGCGCCTTGCGCTGCGCCTCGAGCGAGCTCAGCTCCGCCTCGAACTTCTCCTTGAGGGTCTTGATCTGTCCTTCGAGAGGCCCGGTCTGCGACTGGTACTCCTCCCGGAGGGTACGGATCTTTTCATCGATGGCCTTGATCTCGGCTCTTCGTGGATCGTTCGCGGTCCGTTTCCCCACCGGAGCCGCGCCGGCGCAGACCATGACGCCCAGAGTCAGCACGACGGCGGTAAGAGCATGGCGCTTGATTCCGAATCTCATGGAGGTACCTCCTTTGCCCGGGCCGGCACCCGTAGTCGGACTACGTCTCCAATACGGAACCAGGGTGCCTTTGTGCCCGAGAACCTCAGGGCCTCGCCCACAGGAGCGGCAGCAGCATGAGGAGTCCCGCGACCGCGATCGACACGGCTCCCGCCAGGAACAACGGCGCGTCGGAGAAGTACCGGAGGCCCATCGACCCGACGAGCAGGCAGGGGAGCGTGATTACGGTAAGGGCGTTGACGACACCGATCCACCATGCCCAACGCTCGCCGCGGCGCACGCCGGCCGCGCTGTAGAGGGTGCTGAAGGACAGGGGCAGGAGCAGAACGGCATTGAGTAGGAATATGAACGACACGATGGGCTCGAGAAACGTGTAGGAAGTCGGGTCGAGTTCCCGCTTCAGAACGCCGGGTAAGTGCGGCGCGGCCAGGAAATGGAAGACCGCCGCGGCGCCGAGGAACACACCGCCTGCCCTGAGGCAGCCTGCGGCGATCGAACGCCGCTGCTCACGAGTCCGCACGCGAGATCCCATCCTTTCGCCAATGGAAATGCCTCCCGAGCTCCGATGAATAAGACCTCCCGACCTGGTCTCGGTGCTCCTCGATCCACTCGCTGAAGCGCGTGGGCGCGTTGGGCGCCTGCTTCGAGGTCAGCATCTCGTCCATGAGCCCCTGCAGCTCGGCCCGAGTCAGAATCACGTCGCCCATGACCTGCCCCACGATTCGGCCCAGGGCGATGGCGCACGCGGGCGGGACGTGGATCAGCCTCACGCCGGGCTTCACCTTCGAGGCCAGCAGCCTGACGAACTCCACGAACGTGAAGGTCTCCGGGCCGATCGCGTCGAGAGTGGCCGATGAGGGCTCTCGCGCGCACCGCACCGCGATCCCGGCGAGATCCCCGACGTATACCGGCTGCAGCTTGTAGCTTCCCGAGCCGCAGATCGGGAACAGCGGGAATTTCCGGATCAGCCAGGCGATGTTGTTGACCAAGATGTCCTCGTCTCCGAAGACAAGCGTCGGCCGCACGATGGCGTAGGGCAGTCCTGACGAAACGAGCGCCTGCTCCTGGCGCGCTTTGCCGCGATAGTAGGCGAGCCGGGAGTCCAGGGACGGATTCGTGACACTGATGTGGACAATCTTTTCGACGCCCGCCCTCTTGGCCGACTCGAAGAGGGTGATGGTGTTCCGGATCGCTTGCTCGAATGTGGATCCACCGTGCTCGAATCTCACCCAGTACGTGTTGTACAGGGTCGTGGCCCCGCGCAAGCTGGCGACCAGGTCGTCCGGGCGGTCGAAGTTGTAGGGAAAGGCTTCCACCGCGGACCCGAAGGGATTGGGCTTGTCGGGGTGGGTGGTGATGGTCCTCACGGCTTCGCCGGATTCGAGCAAGTTTCGCGCGATGTGCCTCCCGATGAAGCCAAAGGCTCCCGTCACCACGTTCATCCCCATTCTACGAGTCTACCGGGTCACGAGGATCTTTCGTCGCACCATCTGTCCTCGCGTCTCGAGCACCGCGATGTAGACGCCCGTCGATACTCGGCGCCCCCTCGAGTCTTCTCCGCCCCAGACTCGGGTCGTCCAGCCGGCGGCTTGATCGCCTTCGAAGATCGACGTGATTCTCCGCCCCGCCACGTCGTAGATCCGAAGATGGGCGGAGCCCTCCCCCGGAATACCTACTCGAAACGTCATGCTGCCGCCGGTGGGGTTGGGGTAGGGAACATCCAACACCGGGATGCGTGGCGCTGCGCTCGAGCTCGGCACCTGCACCCAGGCCTCGCTCGTGAACCACTCCTCCGAATCGTCGCGAAGCCGCAGCCTATAGGCGTACCGCTTTCCAGCTTCCACGGATGGGTCCTCGTAGCGGAATTCGGGCGCATCGACGGAGAGGGGGCCGGTCAGATCCGCCCAGTCCGAGCCCTCGCCCCTTCGCTGCACGATCCCCACGAGGAAAGCGTCTCCTCCAGGGACGGTCCATCGCAGGTGTACCACACCCTGCGATGCGTCCGCCCCATCCAGGAACACGGAGACAGCGGTTGTCCCGCACGGCACGCACCAGTGAAACGCCCACGTATCGCTGAGGTGCGTCGCGCCGGCAAATCCTCCGAAGATGACCATCTGGTCCGAGCTGGGCTCATAGACAGCGGCGTGCTCCGTGCGGGCCGGGGGGACGTCTCCCGCCGGCGCCGCCTGGGTCCAGGCGGGAGAGCCGGAAAGCGAGAGGGCCCAGGTCTCGCTGAGGGCGCCGGTCGAGTCCGCGCCGCCGCAGACGAGGACTCGGTCCCGTGCCGAGTCATAGACCATCGACATGCCATTACGCGCACTCGGGAGCGGGTCTGGTGGTGAGACCTGAGACCAGGCGGGGCTCCCCGACAGCGAGAGGGACCACGTGTCGTTGAGGTTGGTGCTGCTGAACGTCGGGAACGTGGTGAACAGGACACCCCCGAACATCATCATGGAGTTGAGAATGGGATCGTAGATTGCCCGATGCGCGTACCGTGTGCTTGGACCCATCCCCGAAGGAGTCAATTGGGCCCAGGCCGGAGTCCCGGATAGGGACAAGGCCCACAGATCGCCCAGGGAACTGAATCCGTCGAGGCCACCGTATACGAGCATCCGGTCGTTCATCGGGTCGTAGATCGCGGAGTGAAGACCTCTGGATGAGGGTCCGCCGGAGGCCAGGATCTGGGTCCATTGCGGCGTTCCAGACAGGTCGAGCGCCCAGACATCGTTCAGGTAATGGTTCAAACCGGTGTTCGCGCCGGCGCCACCGAAGACGATCATGCGGTCGCGCACCGGGTCGTAGATCGCGGAGTGCAGGCTCCGCCCAGGGGGTGGACCGCCCGACGTGGTGAGCTCTGTCCAGGAGGGAGGGTCCGTGAGGGACAGGGCCCAGGTGTCGGTCTGGAACACTGCTCCGGATGCCACCCCGCCAAAGACGATCATCCGATCC
>JBGPMB010000136.1:0-7448 GCA_041486775.1 Candidatus Eiseniibacteriota bacterium
CATGAGCCCCGCGTACCCGAAGCCCAGCATCGGATCGGCGAGCCAGAGCGCGCCCACGACGAGGCTCGAGACGAGATCCCCCACGCCGTTCACCACCCCCAGCACGCCGAACGCGGTGCCCCGCGTCTCGGGCTGCGCGTAATCGGCGGTGGTGGCGCCTTCCAGCGTGTCTTCCACGCCCGCGACGAAGCCAGCCAGCGCGAAGAGCCCCGCGAGCACGCCGAGGTTGTCGATGTGACGCGCGACGATGACCCCCGCCGAGATCGCCATCACGGCCCCCACGGCGTATCCCATCGAGAGGAGCCCGCGGCGGCCCACGCGGTCGCTGAGCCAGCCCACCGGGAAGGGTGTCGCGGCGTAGACAATGGTGTGGACCACGAAGAGGAGCGCCGCGAGCGCCGCCGCTTTCACGACGCCGTGGGACGGGGCGAGGACGTGGGCCGCGCCCATGATGAGCAGCGTGTGCGCGAAGTCTCCGGCCCCGAAGATTCCCACGCCCACGAGGTAGCGCTTGAATCCGCGCGGAAGGCTGCGCAGCGTGGCCAGGAATCGAGGGACGATCGGCTTCACGCCGATCTGCTCGGTCACGAAAACCAGGACCACGAGACCGGAGAGCACGCCGGGAATCACCGAGAGCAGGAAAACCCATCGGAAGGACGCGGTGGGGTCGCCCGTGAATCTCGCCGCGAGCCAGGGAATAGCCGCGGCGGCGAAGAGCGGCCCCATCACCGCGCCCACGGTGTCGCCGGCGCGGTGGAACCCGAACGCGCGGCCGCGGGCGGTCGCTGGCACCGATTGGGTGAGGATGACGTCGCGGAGCGGGCCACGCGCGCCGCGCGAGATCCAGCCCAGCGTACGGGCCACGAGGATCGCGATCCACGAGTGCGCTAGGGCGTAGGCGCCCGTGCTGAGCCCGGTGAGGATGTACCCGGCTACCACGAAGGGCTTCCTTCGGCCCACGCGGTCTGAGATGTAGCCCGTCACGAGCTTGACGGAGCTGGATGCCGCGTCCGCGATGCCCTCGATCGCGCCGAGCGTGACCGGGGGCGCCCCGATCGCGGCGAGGAAGGACGGGAGCGCCGCGGTCGCGGTCTCGTGCCCGAGGTCGGAGAGGAGGCTCGTGACCGCGAGCGCCCAGACGTTCCGGTTGAGCCAGCGCTCGCGGGGCGGCTCGGCGGGAATCACTCCCCCGTCTCCACCCAGCGCGCGAGAAGGTCGTCCAGCTTCGCGCGCGTCTGGCCGTATTCCTCGCTGGCCTGGCGAAGGGCGGCATGATCCCCCTTCGCGGAATCGTCCTCCATCGCCGCCGTCAGCTCGGCGAGGTGCTTCTCGAGTGCGGCGATCTCGGCCTCCATGGTCTGCCGCGTCTTGGTGCGCTTTCTCCGATCCCGCTCCGCCCGGTCGCGCTCACCCCGCTCGCGCGCGCGGGCCTCCTTCGTGGCCACCGGGGCCGTAGCGGGGGCACGAGCCGGAGCGCGAGCCGGAGCAGGCGCCGGGGACGCCGCCGCGAGGGCGGCCCGCCGCGCGTCCGCCACCCGCTTCTCGCGCGCCTCGGAGAACGTGCCCCGGTAGGAGCGCGCCTCGCCAGCATCGATCCAGAGAATCTGGGTCGCGACCGCGTCCAGGAAGTAGCGATCGTGCGAGACCACGACCAGCGTCCCGTCGTAGGCCTTGAGGGCCGCCTCCAGCGACTCGCGGGAAGCGATGTCGAGATGGTTCGTGGGCTCGTCTAGGAAGATGAGGTTCGGTCCGGACCAGATGAGCCTGGCCAGCCCCAGACGCGTGCGCTCCCCTCCGCTCAGGGTGCCCACCTTGCGGTAGATCTCGTCCCCCCGGAAAAGAAACCCGCCGAGGAAATTCCGGACCTCCACCTCGTCGGTCGTCGGCCGCAGGTCCCACAGAGTGTCGAGCACCGAAGTCCCGGGCGGCAAATCGGCAGCCTCCTGGTCGAGCCCCGCCTGCTTCACGCCGGCTCCCCACTCCACCGTTCCCTCGCGCGGCGCCAGCTCGCCGGTCAGGACGCGCAGGAGGGTCGTCTTCCCCGCGCCGTTACCGCCCACGATGCCGAGCCGGTCCCCGCGCATGAGATCGAGCGCGACCCCTGAGAAGAGCGTGCGCGATC
Source organism: Candidatus Eiseniibacteriota bacterium (assembly GCA_041486775.1). Lineage (GTDB taxonomy): Bacteria > Eisenbacteria > RBG-16-71-46 > SZUA-252 > SZUA-252 > WS-7. The sequence continues at coordinate 2,123 of JBGPMB010000136.1, forward strand.
CGTAGCCCATCGTGACGCCGCGCGCGGCGATCACATGGGAGCCCGAGCGCGAGGCGCGCAGGCGGTCGAAGCTCGCCACCGCCTCCGTCTCGCCCTTCGGCCGCTCGATGGGACCTTCGCGCTCGAGGCGCTTCCTCCGGCTCTGCGCCTGTTTCGTGTTCTGGCCGGCGATATTTCTCCGGATGAAATCCTCCTGGCGCTCCCTCTCTTGAACCGCCAGCTCGTAGCGCTTCGCCTCCTGCTCCATGCGCGCGCGCTTCTTGCGCGCGAACTCGGTGTAATTGCCCGTGTGCTGCTCCAGCCCGCCGTTCTCGATCTCCGCGATCGAGGTGCACGTGTGGTCGAGGAGGGTGCGGTCATGCGAGACCACCACGAAGGGCTCGCTGGAGTGCGCGAGGAAATCTTCCAGCCACTCGGTGGCGGCCATGTCGAGATGGTTCGTGGGCTCGTCGAGAAGAAGAAGATCCGGCGCGGAGAGGATGAGGCGCGCGATCGCGACGCGTCCCTTTTCCCCGCCGCTCAGGGTGCGGAGCGGCTGCGTCCAGAGGGGGCGTCCCACGCCCAGCCCTTCCAGCGTCGCCTCCACGCGGCTCTCGATCGAATGACCGCCCATGCGGGCGAAGTGGTCGTGGAGGTGTCCCAGCTCGTGGGCCAGCGCGGTCAGCTCCTCGGGAGGCGCGTCCCCACGGCTCAACAGCTCCTCCCGCACCGTCTCCTCGCGTTCCATGAGGGCCAGGAGGTCGCGGAAGGCGTCGCGCGCGTACTCGAACGCGGTCTCCTCGCCGTCCGGCTCGATCTGCTGGTCGAGCATCCCCACGCGGACGCGGTGTACGACCGAGCGCGAGCCCCGCTCCGGCTGGACCGCGCCGGCCAGAATGCGCAGGAGGGTCGTCTTCCCGGTGCCGTTTCTGCCGACGAGGCCGACGCGGGAATCGTCCCCCGCGCGGAAGGACAGATTCTCGAAGAGGGTGCGCGCCCCGAATCCGTGCGTCACCCGGTCGAGGCGGACCAGGATCATTCGGCGGGCTTCTTCCGCTTGCCGGAGCGCTCTGATTCCTCGCTCTGGGCACGGCGCTTCGCCTTCTCGGCGTTCAGACGCTCGAGCCGCTCCACCAGCTCGGCTTCCTGGCCGCGCGGCACCCCCTCCCAGTAGCGCGCCTCCTGCATCTCGTCAGGAAGATACCGCTGGCCCACGATGGCGTCGTCGTAGAGATGGGCGTACTCGTAGTCCTTGCCGTAGCCCAGCTTCTTCATGAGCGGAGTGGGCGCGTTCCGGATGTGGAGCGGCACCGGGTATGGGGGCTTCTCCAGCGCGTCCTTCGAAGCGCGCCCGTAAGCGGAGTAGACGGAATTGCTCTTCGGCGCGAGTGCCAAGTAGATGACGAGCTGAGCCAGCGCGGTGTTGCATTCGGGCATGCCGAGAAAGTGGACCGCCTCCTTCACCGCCACCGCGAGCCGCAGCGCTTCCGGGTCCGCCAGCCCGACGTCCTCGGAAGCGAACCGCATCAAGCGCCGGGCGACGTAGAGAGGATCCTCGCCCGCCTCCAGCATTCGCGCCAGCCAGTAGAGGCCCGCGTCCGGGTCGCTGCCGCGGAGGCTCTTGTGGAGCGCCGAGATGATGTTGAAGTGCTCTTCCCCGGCCCGGTCGTAGGGCAGCATCTTCCGCTGCGCCGCCTCGCGAACCTCGGCGTCCGTGATGGGGCGTTTACCCGCGATCATCGCGGCGCCCTCGAGGATGTTCAGCGCGATCCGGGCGTCCCCGCTCGAGAGCCGCGCGATCAGCCCCAGGGTCTCCTCCGAGATCTGCGGCTTCCCGCCCAGTCCTCGCTCGGGATCGGCGATCGCCCGCCGCAAGATCTCGATGATCGCCTCGTCTCCGAGCATGGGCAGCACGATCACCTGCATGCGCGAGAGGAGCGCGTTGTTGACCTCGAACGAGGGATTCTCCGTCGTGGCGCCCATCAGCACCACCGTGCCGTCCTCGACGTGCGGGAGGAAGGCATCCTGCTGCGCCTTGTTGAATCGGTGGATCTCGTCCACGAAGAGAAGCGTGGGCGTGCCGCGCGCCTTGCGCTCCAGCCGGGAGCGCTCGATCACCTCGCGCACTTCCTTGACGCCCGAGGTGACCGCGCTGAACGCCACGAAGTGGCTGCCGCTCGCGTGCGCGATCAGTCGCGCCAGGGTGGTCTTCCCCGAGCCGGGCGGGCCCCAGAAGATCAGCGAGGGAAGCTCGCCCCGCTCCACCGCGCTTCGGAGGAGGCTCCCCGGCTTCAGAAGATCCGCCTGGCCGACGAATTCCTCGAACGTGCGCGGCCGCATCCGCTCGGCGAGGGGCGCGCGCGGGGCGCGGTGGCGCTTTTCTTCTTCGGGGAAGAGGTCCATGGGCCCGCTCACGGGTTGGTGTTCGGGCCGGCTAGCCGGGGAGGAACTGAAGCTCGACGCTCCGGCCGCGGGGGCCGTCGAACTCGCAAAAGAAGATTTCCTGCCAGCGCCCGAGGCGAAGCTTGGAGTCGCGGACCGGAACGGTGACCGAGGTCCCGACCAGCGTTGCCTTCACGTGGGCCGCGGCATTCCCCTCAGCGTGGCGGTAGTCCGCCTTCCACGGAGCGAGGCGATCCAGGACGCGCGCGAGGTCACCCACCACGTCCGGATCCGCGCCCTCGTTGATACAGACCCCGGCGGTGGTGTGCGGCACGTAGATCACGAGGGCTCCGGAACCTTCCAGGATGGCCGCCGCCTCCCTCGTGATCCGCCTGCTCAGCGGGAGGAACTCGGTGCGCTCGCGGGTCTCGATCTCGAGAATGTGGGTGCGCATGGGCGATTTCTACGCTCCGGCGGGCTCGAACAGCTCCACCACGTTGCCGCAGCCGTCTTCCACTAGGATCTGCTTTCCACCGGGACCCGATACGATCTCGTTTCGAAAGGCGACGCCGTCGCGCTTCATCGACGAGACGTGCGCTTCGAGGTCGCCCACTTCGACGACCACGCGGTTCCAGCCGCCCGGAGCGGGCTTCCGTCCGTCGGCCATGGGGCGGGCGGCGGAGCTTTCCGGGCCACTCAGCCAGAGCGTGATCCCGTCGCGCGCGACCGTGGCGAAGGCTTTGCCCCAGCGCTCCACGAGGCTGAATCCTAAGTGGGTGGTGTAGAAGGTGACGGCGCGATCGACGTCGTCCACTAGGTACCGGACCGCGGCCATCTCAGCCCTCCTGGCGTTCCTCGGTGAACGGAACGTCGATGGCCGAGGCACGGTCCACCAGGGGCTTCGCAGCGCGCGGGCCCTGCCGGACCCGCTCGCGCGACGCGTCACTCACGCGAGGATCCGGCCGCTCCCCGGACTGGAGCGGCGAGCCGCCGCCGATCGCCCTCAGGAGGCCGCCCACGAATCGAAACAGCAAGATCGCGAGCACGATGCGAAGGAACATTCGAAACATGAAGAAACCTCCCCGCGCGAACCGGCGCCCGCCGGCTTCAGCGCGTGGCGTGAGCCCCAACGAGTGGGAGCGCCCGGGCGGTGAGCTCGGCCATCGGGAGCCGGTTCAGCTCGGCCGTGGATTTGAACGTCGCGATCCAGCGCTGGATGGTCTGATCCTCGCGCTTCGCGGCGAAGAAGGTACCCTTGTTCGTGAGCACGTCGCGCTCGAGGAATGTCGGCTGCGGGTAGTGCGAGCGCTCGTGCGCGGGAATGTGATGCTCGAGCAGGTACCGGCGCTCCTCGATCTCCACCGGAGGCAGCGGATCGTCCGCGCGGAGCGTCTTCAGCACCTGGTAGTCCCGCAGCGCCAAGAGCTCGGTCCAGACCTCGGGGCTCGCGATGCCCCCGGCGGGCGTGCGGTGGTATTCGAAGAACGGATCGATGGTCCCCTTCAATCCCAGCTCTTCTCCCAGGATCAGGGAGAGACGCGTCAGACGCGAGAGCCCTGAGATCCCGACGACTTCGGGCACGGCGCTGGTGTCCGCGAACCAGTAGAGCAGGAGGAGGAAGTCGCCACGGGTCATGGGACCCGTCATCCGTATGGTCGATGGGGGGACCGCTGAGCTCACGCCGCTCCTCCTGGGATGGGTGCTAGGGCCGCCGCTCGCCGAGCCGGCGCACCTCCACGTTTCCGTTGGTCGTACCGAGCGATATCTTAGCACCACCGCCCTGGATGGTGCCGCGAATCGTCTTGGACGTCATGACCCCTTCCCGGACGATCGGGAAGGCGATCGAGACCTGTCCGTTCGTCGTCGCGGCCGTCAGGGTGGCCTTGAGGTCATTCGCGAAGTACGCCTCCACGTTGCCGTTCGTGGTCGCCAGCTCCACCGACCCCCGTGGAGGGAGTTTTCGCATCTCGGCGATAATGCTCCCGTTGGTGGTGTGCGCGGTCACCCCGCCTCCGAGGTCGGTCACGTGCACCTCGCCGTTCGTGGTGAGCAGGTCCACGTCGCCCTTCACGTTCTCGATGACGATGTCGCCGTTGGTCGTCCTCGCCTCGACGCTTCCGCTGGTCGCGCTCACGCGCACCTCGCCGTTCGAGGTCCTGAGAACGAGGTTCGATTCCTGCGGGACCTCGAGGTAGTAGTTGATCTGAAGCGCCGCGACCTTCCTTCCGAGGATGTCCCAGAGCCCGAGCGTTTCCTGCCGCCTCGGGAACTGGCTCTGGATGTCGATGCGGTCGCTACGCACCTCGATGTCGGCGTGGAGGTCCTTCATCAGGGCCTCGGCCTTCTCCCGATCCCCCGCGCGGACCACGCGGGTGATCTGGACGCGAACCTCGTGGCGCGGCCACGCCTCGACGACCAACCGCCCGTTCTTGTCGTCGACACTGATCTCGCCACCGGGCGTGAACGGAATGAGGCGCTCGGAAACCCTGCGGATCTCCTCCGCGCCCGCCGGGCGCGCAACTCCGGGGAAAGCCATTCCCGCGACAGCGAGAAAGACTCCCAGACCCGCGCCAACAAGCCTTTTCGTGAGCATGTTCATGACTTCCCTCCTCGGCCAAGGACAGGGTGCGACCCCAAGTCCCTACGCCCGTCGGGAGGGGTAAGTTTCCTCGTTACACGCTGAAGCGGATGTTCAGGATGTCGCCGTCCCGCACTTTATAGTCTCGCCCCTCGGTCCGCAAGAGACCCTGGTCGCGGGCTTTCGCCATGGTTTCCACCCTCGCCAGGTCGTCGTAGGCGATGACCTCGGCCCGGATGAAACCCCGCTCCAGGTCGCTGTGGATGGCCCCGGCGGCCTGGGGCGCCGTGGAGCCGTCCCGGATGGTCCAGGCGCGCACCTCGTCGGGTCCGACGGTGAAGAAGGAGAGGAGGCCCAAGGCCTCGTAGCAGATCCGGATCATGCGCG
>JBGPMB010000137.1:0-7446 GCA_041486775.1 Candidatus Eiseniibacteriota bacterium
GCGATGAAGAGGTGCTCGATGAAGTCCTCTTCGCGCGTGCCGGCGCCCGTCACGCCGCGGCCGCCGCGACGCTGGCTGCGGTAGGTCGTGACCGGAAGGCGCTTGATGTAGCCGGCGTGCGAGATGGTGATGACCATGTCCTCTTCCGCGATCAGGTCCTCGGCCTCGAATTCGCCGGAGCCCGCCACGATCTCGGTGCGACGGTCGTCGCCGAAGCGCTCTTTCACCTCGGCCAGCTCCTCCTTGATGATCTGGAGCACCTTCGCCGGGGAGTCGAGGATCGCCTTCAGCGCCTCGATGAGCTGGATCACCTCGAGGTACTCGTCCTCGACCTTCTTCCGCTCGAGCCCCGTCAGCCGCGCCAGCCTCATCTCGAGGATGGCGTTCGCCTGGATCTCGCTCAGACCGAAGCGGCTCATGAGCCCGGTGCGCGCCGTCTCGGTGTCGGCGGAGGCGCGGATCAGGGCCACGATCTCGTCGATGTGGTCGAGGGCGATCTTCAGCCCTTCGAGAATGTGCGCGCGCTTCTCCGCCTCGCTCAGATCGTAGCGGGTGCGCCGCACCACCACCTCGCGGCGATGGCCGACGTAGTGCTCGATCATCTCCTTCAAGGTGAGCGTCAGCGGCCGGTTCCCGACGAGGGCGAGCATGTTCGCGCCGAACGTCGTCTGCATCTGGGTGTGCTTGAAGAGCTGGTTCAGGACCACCCGGGGCTGCGCGTCGCGCTTCAGCTCGATCACGATCCGCATTCCGTCGCGGTCCGATTCGTCGCGGAGATCGGAAATTCCGTCCAGCGGCCCGTCCTTCACCAGATCGGCGATCTTTTCCAGGAGCGCGGCCTTGCTCACCATGTACGGGATCTCGGTGACGATGATCGCCTCGCGGTCCTTCCGGATCTCCTCCACGTCGGTGCGCGAGCGCACGGTGATGTGGCCCCGCCCGGTGCGGTAGCAGTCCTGGATTCCCTGACGGCCGTAGATGACCCCGCCCGTCGGGAAATCCGGCCCGCTCACGATGTTCAGCAGCTCGTCCACCTCGCACTCGGGGTGGTCGATCACGTGGTGGATGGCGTCCACGATCTCGCGCAGATTGTGGGGCGGGACGTTGGTCGCCATCCCGACGGCGATGCCGGACGAGCCGTTCACCAGGAGGTTCGGGACCGCCGAGGGCAGGACCACCGGCTCCTCGCGCGACTCGTCGTAGTTCGGCCGCACGTCGACCGTGTCGCGCTCGATGTCCCGGAGCATTTCCTCGGCGAATTCGGTGAGCCGCGCCTCGGTGTATCGCTCCGCCGCCGGGGCGTCGCCGTCCACCGAGCCGAAGTTCCCCTGGCCGTCCACCAGCCGGTAGCGCATGGAGAAGGTCTGCGCCATGCGGACCATCGTCTCGTAGACCGCGACGGTGCCGTGCGGGTGGTAATTGCCCGTCACGTCTCCGGTGATCTTGGCGGATTTCCGGAAGGGCCGGTCGTGGAGCAGGTTCAGCTCCCGCATGGCCACGAGGACGCGGCGGTGAACCGGCTTCAGCCCGTCTCGAACGTCCGGCAGGGCGCGCGAGACGATGACCGACATCGAATAGTCGATGTAGGAGTTCCGCATCTCGTCTTCGATGTAGATCGGAACTTCTTTATCTCGCGTGGCCATCGATCAGTTTCTCCTCCGCAAAGGACTAGATGTCCAGATTCCGAACGCTGTCCGCGTATTCCTCGATGAACTTGCGCCGCGGTTCCACCTGATCTCCCATCAGCACCGTGAACATCCGCTCCGCTTCCGGAAGATCCTCGAGCTTGACCCGGAGCATGGAGCGCGTGCCGGGATCCATGGTCGAGGCCCAGAGCTGGTCGGGGTTCATCTCGCCGAGACCCTTGTAGCGCTGGAGCGTGATCCCCTTCCGGCCCAGCTCCTCGAAATGCTTGTCGCGCTCCGCGTCGTCGTAGGCGTAGCGAATCGCCTTCCCCTTCTGCACCCGGTAGAGCGGCGGCATGGCGATGTAGATGTAGCCCCGCTCGATCAGCGCCTTCATGTGCCGGAAGAAGAACGTGAGAAGAAGGGTTCGGATGTGGGCGCCGTCCACGTCCGCGTCGGTCATGATGATGATCCGGTGGTAGCGCGCCTTCTCCGCGTCGAACTCGTCGTCGATGCCGGTTCCGAGCGCGGTGATGATGGTCCGGATTTCCTCGTTGGAGAGCATCTTGTCCAGCGAGGCCTTCTCCACGTTCAGGATCTTGCCCTTGAGCGGGAGGATGGCCTGGTTCCTCCGGTCGCGGCCCATCTTCGCCGAGCCGCCGGCGGAATCCCCCTCGACCAGATAGATCTCGCACAGCGCGGGATCCGTCAGCTGGCAGTCGGCCAGCTTTCCGGGAAGCGATCCGGAATCGAGGATGCTCTTCCGCCGCGCCAGATCGCGCGCCTTGCGCGCGGCCTCGCGGGCGCGGGCGGTCGTGATGCACTTCTCCACGATCTTCCTGGCGACCTGGGGATTCTCCTCGAAATAGTTCCGGAGGCCCTCCCCCACGGCCGACTCCACGATTCCCTTCGCCTCGGTGTTCCCCAGCTTGGCCTTGGTCTGGCCCTCGAATTGAGGATCCGGCAACTTCACGCTCACGACGGCGGTGAGCCCCTCGCGCACGTCCTCGCCCCCCAGCGTGACCTCCTTGAGGGACTTGGTGAGCCCTTCGCGCTCGGCGTAACTGTTGATGGTGCGCGTCAGGGCCGCGCGGAACCCGATCAAGTGCGTCCCGCCCTCGACGGTGTTGATGTTGTTCACGAAGGAGAAGACGCTTTCCACGTAGCCGTCGTTGTACTGGACGGCGAACTCCACCGTCACGCGGTCCTTCTCCCGGGTGTGATAGATCGGCGCCGGGTGGAGAACGGTCTTGTTCTCGTTCAGGTACTTCACGAAGGAGGAGATTCCACCCTCGTACTGGAAGTCGTGTTTCTTGCCGGTCCGCTCGTCGAGGAAGCTGATCCGGATGCCCTTGTTCAAGAACGCGAGCTCGCGGAGCCGCTGCGAGAGCGTGTCGAAGCTGTAATCCACCGTCTCGAAGACCGTGGTATCCGGCTTCCAGGTGACCGTGGTGCCCGTCTCCGTGGTGTCGCCCAGGATCTTGAGGTCGCTCTTCACCTCTCCCTGCTCGTACCGCTGGTGGTAGCGCTTTCCGCCGCGGCGCACCTCCACCTCGAGCCACTCGGAGAGTCCGTTCACGACCGAGACGCCGACGCCGTGCAGGCCGCCGGAGACTTTGTAGGAGTTCTCGTCGAACTTCCCTCCGGCATGGAGCGTGGTCATGACGACCTCGACCGCCGGACGGTTCTGCGTCGGGTGGATGTCCACGGGGATTCCGCGGCCGTTGTCGACCACGGTGACGCTGGAATCCGTATGGATAGTGACGTGAACCTCGGTGCAGTAGCCCGCGAGCGCCTCGTCGACAGAGTTGTCCACCACCTCGTACACGAGATGATGGAGCCCACTCTGGCCGGTCGAGCCGATGTACATCGCGGGCCGCTTCCGGACACCTTCCAGGCCCTTCAGGACCTGGATGTTCCGCGCGTCGTAGGAATGTCCCTCTTGGGTCGGCGCCATCGTGGCCGCTTCCTCCCGGGGTCCGTTCACCGCTTTATTTCCTCCTTGGATCGCATGGGTACGAATCGTATGGCGCGTAGCCGTTTCTCGGGCGCGAGTGTCTGGTTCATCTCATCGATGATCCCCTGGCTCAGGACGGCGAGGTGCCCCATCCAGGTGGCGCCTTGCACCTCGACCAGAAGCTCTCCGTCACGCACTCCGACGCATCGCGTGCGGGCGATCACCTCCGGGCCCACGGCATCGCTCCAGCGGTCCGTCGCTTCGGCCGCGGCGAAGCGCGTTTCGAGCCGGAGCGAGCGGAGCACCTCGTCCAAGACCGTGCCCACCGGCTCGAATCCCTCGCGCACCGCGGTACCCGTGGCGGAGCCGGTCCTTCTCCCGGTGCGCCTCACGCGGTACTTCCGGCCGGAGCCGCTTGCTCGATCGGCAGCATCCGGAAGCGGGACGGTGTCTCCGAAAGCTCCCGGCACGCCGTCACCAGCACCTGGCTCGATTCGGGAACCAGTCTCAGGACGCGACCGATCCACCGCGGATCCAGCTCCGATTCCGGATCGTCGAGGAGCACGACGGGCGGCTCGCTCTGCCGCTCCTCGAAGACCCGCGCGAGCGCGAGCCGCAGGAGAATGGAATAGAGCCTGGAGTAGCCCCGCGAGGCGCCGTCCGAAAGCTCTTCGCCCCCGATCGTGCAGCGCAGTCGGGCGCGGTGCGGCCCCAGCATGGTCCAACCCATTCTCCTGTCACCCGGCCGCGCGCGTGTGAGCCGATCGAGACGCGCCGCGGCTTCCTGATCGTCCGGCCTGTCCGAGTCTCCGAAGCCGTCCCGGTACTCGATCGCGGGCTCGAGCGTCCGATCCACCTCCGCCGAAAGCGCGCGCACGTGGCGATGCAGCTCGGCACAGAGGTTCCTTCGCCTTCGATCCAGCGCCACGCCGGCGCGGGCTAGGATCTCCTCCCAGGCCAGGAGTTCGCCGTCGTCGGCTCTACGGCCGCGCCGGTCCGCGATCAGGAGCTGATTTCTCTGCCTCAAGGCGGTCATGTAATCGCGGAGCGAGGCGATGTAACCCGCTTCGAGCTGACAGAGCGCGACGTCCAGAAAGCGCCGGCGCGAAGCGGGTCCGCCGTTCAGCACCGCGACGTCCTCCACCGAGAAATGAACGGTGCAGAAACGCCCCAGGAGATCCGTGACCCGCGAGAGCGGCTCGCCGTCCACCAGGAACTCCTTGCTGGAAATGTCCCCGCCGCGGGCGATGATCTCGCTCGTCACGCCGAGCCGGTCCTGCACGAGGCCGCGCACTTCGAACAAGGGTGCGCCCCGCCGCACCATCGCGGGATCGCGCGAGCCGCGGAACGACTTTCCGATCGAGAGCAGCACCACCGCCTCGATCAGGTTCGTCTTTCCCGATCCGTTCTCGCCCAGGACCAACGCGGAATCCCCGCGCAGGTCGAACCTGGCCTCCCTGTGGTTCCGGAATTCGCGAAGCTCGATGGACTGAAGGCGCACGCGTTCCCGGGTCAGCTCGCCAGGCGAAGAGGCATGACGAGACAGAGGAGATCCTCTTTCGCCGCGGATCCCTTGTCCGTTTGGACCGGTGCCAGCAGTCCCGCCGTCACCGGCGTATTGAGACGAATGTCGACGTCCTCGCTGTCGATCGCGCGAAGAATGTCGAGCAAGTAGGCGGCGTTGTACCCGATGTCGAGGTCGTCGGAGCCGTACTGGGCTTCGAGCTCCTCGGTCGCTTCGCCCTGGTCGGGCGTCTGCACCACGAGGGTCATGCGATTCGCCCGCAGCGAGAGCTTCACCTGACGGGTGAGGCTGTCCGAGAACACCGAGACGCGCTCGAGCGCCTGGGCGAAATCCTCCCGCTTGATTCGAAGATGTTTGTTGTTCTGCTTGGGGAGCACCTGCTCGTAGTTCGGGAATGGTCCTTCGATCAGCTTCGTGGTGAGGGTGGTGTCTCCGATCACGAACCGGGCGTGATTCTTCGAAATCCCGATCTTCACCAGCCCGGCGGCGCCCGCGAGAAGCCGCTGCACGTGGTTCAGGGCCTTGAGCGGAACGATGACGTCCCCTTTGGGCGGCGTCGCGATTCCACCCGCGGGCTTGCAGGAAGCCTTCGAGAGGCGGTGTCCGTCGGTGGCCACGACCCGAAGCTCTTCGTCCCGGATCTGGAACAAGGCGCCGTTCAGCGCGGGCCGCGTCTCGTCCGTCGACACGGAGTAGATCGTTTTCCGAATCAGGCGCTCGAGAAGATCTGGATCCAGTGAGAGCTCCGCGTCGGCTTCCACTTTCGGGAGCGCCGGGAATTCCTCCGGACGGATGCAGAGGAATTTGTAGCGACCGCTCTTGCTGCCCACGTTCAGCGTCAGGTCCTTCGCCTCGAGCTTCAATTCCTCCTTCGGAAGTTTTCGAACCAGCTCGAAAAGCTTCTTGGCCGGCACCGTCAGCGTGCCCGCGTCCTTCACGTTGGCCTTCGCCGTCGTCGAGATCGCGAGGTCCAGATCCGTCGCCCTCATCTCGATCCGGTCTCCGGAAGCCTCGAGCAGAATGTTCGAGAGAACCGGCAAGGTGGTCCGGTTCGGGACCGCGCTCGAAACCACCTGCAAAGCATCCAAAAATTCGGTCTGCGCGATCGAGAATTTCATGGCCACTTCCTGTGCGGTGATCATCTCCATTAATCCCCCGCTAATCTTATGTTGGATTAGGGTTTGCAGGTGGCGTCGGGAAGGGTCTCACGTCCGAAAAAAGTATAGGTCGGGAGGGGTGTTTTCACAATGGAAAAGGGCTCTTTTTTGACTCCTTTTTTGAGCTCCTGAAGAGCTTCTCTTGCTGTGGGCTACAAAGAACAGATTCCTTGAATAGTAGATGTAGTACTAGGGACGGTGGATTGTGTGGATTGAGATGGTCGGTGAAACGATAAGCCACTGTCCGGCAATATATTGTGGCGACGTAACGTCTCTGCGATGGCCGTGATCCGCTGTGGGTAAGTCGAAAGTTGTGCCCCGCCGTCCACAGGAAGCTCGCGAAGCCCGAGTTGTCCACCGGCTGCGCACCGCTGATTAGGCGGTGAAACCCGGCTACGTGCTGATGCTCGCGATGAGGTCTTCGACGACGACGCGAAGCTCGCGGTCGGTCGCCATCAGAGCTTCGATCTTGCTGCACGCGTGGAGGACGGTGGAGTGATCCCGGCCTCCGAACTTGGCCCCGATGTCGGCGAAGGAGAGGTCGGTGACGGAGCGGGCAATGTACATGCCCACCTGGCGGGGAAACGCGATCACGTCGGTGCGCCTCTTCCCCCGTAAGGATTCCTCGGTGACGTTGAAGTGGCGCGCCACGAGACGCTGGATATCCGAGATGTCGATCCGCGCGAGATCGGGTTTGATCTGGTCGCGGAGCACTTCCTGGGCGAAATCGACCGTCAGCTCGTGGTTCATGAGGTCGGAGAAAGCCAGGAGGCGCGAGAGGGAACCCTCGAGGTCGCGGATGTTCGTCTTGATGCTGCTGGCGAGAAGGAGCGCGATCTCGTTCGGGATGTTTCTCCCCTGGAGCTCGGCCTTCTTCTTCACGATCGCGACGCGGGTCTCCAGATCGGGCGCCTTGAGGTCGGCCACCACGCCCCACGCGAATCGCGACACCAACCGTTCCTCGATCGCGGTCATCTCGTTCGGGGGGCCGTCGCTGGTGAGCACGATCTGCTTGTGGGCGTCGTGGAGCGAGTTGAACGTGTGGAAGAACTCCTCCTGCGTGCTCTCCTTGCCCGCGAGGAACTGGACGTCGTCCAGGAGGAGGACGTCGGCCGTGCGGTAGCGGCTCTTGAACTCCAGTGTGGTGGCGTGCTGGATGGAGTAGATCATCTCGTTCATGAA
>JBGPMB010000138.1:0-7392 GCA_041486775.1 Candidatus Eiseniibacteriota bacterium
CCCTGCTTCACCCCGAGGAGATTCACGAACGTGAGGAGCGCGATCGCGCCGAACCCGGCCAGGAATTCGGCCCCCTTCGAGAGCCCGGTCGCCTGGCAGAAGTAGGTCGCGAAGACGCTCGCGATGGAAGCGATCACGGTCGGCTTGATGACCCAGAGGCTCGCCCAGCCGAAGATGAAGGCGAGCCGGTCGCCGAAGCTCTCGCGGATGAAGACGTAGAGGCCGCCGGTGCGCGGGTGGGTGACCGCCATCTCGGCGAGCGCCAGGGAGCCGCACATCGAAAGAACGCCGCCCAGCACCCACGCGAGGAGCGCCCCGGTGGGGCTGGTCAGCTCCTGCGCGACGGAATGGGGGGAGCGGAAGATGCCGGAGCCGATGATGCTCCCCACCGTGATCGCGGTCGCGGCGTAGAGCCCGATCTGGCGCTTGAGGAGTACTGCCTCACCCCGCGGGGTCGTCGGGCCGCCCATGGGGCGAGACCCTACCCGCTGGCGGGTATCGTGTCCACGTCTACGACGCGTATACTGGCGCGATGGCAACCCAGGGGAGAGGACCCGCCCGCAGCTTTCTTCTCCTCCTGCTTGTCGCCTCGCTGATTCTCGTGGGTCTGATCATCCGTCCGTTCGCGGGCGCTCTCTTCCTGGCCGCGGTTCTCGCCGTGACATTCCACCCCCTGTACTCGCGGCTCAAGGACAAGCTGCGGGGCCGCAGGAAGCTGGCCGCGAGCATTGTCACGTTCGGTCTCGTCCTCGCCCTGGTCCTCCCCATCGGAACCCTCGTGGTGATCGCGGTCCGCGAGGCGGCCGACAGCATCGACTCCCTGCACCAGGCCCTCGCCGCGGAGGGAGTCGAGGGGCTGATCCGGCAGATCCCGCCGCCGATCCAGGGGTGGGTGGACACCCTGTGGCAGCAGATGCCCAGCAAGGACCGGAACGCGAGCTTCATCTACGACCTGGAGAAGAGGGCGGCAGGCTTGATCCCGCGCCTGGTAAGCAACGTGGGCCAGGTCCTGGGGCAGACCCTGCTCATGATCGTCGCGATCTTCTTCCTGCTGATGGATGGGGGGAAGCTCATCGAATGGCTCGATGTGGTCTCGCCGCTTCAGCGAAGGCAGATGAGGGAGCTGTTCTCGGAATTCCGGCGCGTCTCGGCGACGGTCCTTCTTGGGTCCGTGGTCACCGCGGCGGCGCAGGCGGCGGCGGCCTACGTGGGGTATCTCATCGCGCGCGCCCCCAACGCGGCATTCCTGGGCCTCGCGACGTTCACTCTCGGCCTCGTCCCGATCATCGGGGCCGGAGGATTCTCGTTCCTTGTTTCGATCTTCCTCTACCTGACCGGACACCACGTCGCGGGCATCTTCCTGGCTGCCTGGAGCGCGCTGGTGGTGGGCATGGTAGACAACATCATCAAGCCGATCGTGATCAAGGGCGGCATGGAGCTGCACGGCGCGATCGTCTTCTTCGCGCTGATCGGAGGATTCATGGCGTTCGGAATGATCGGGATCGTGCTGGGCCCGCTGAGCGTCAGCCTCCTGCTCGCGGTGCTGCGAATCTACCAGCGCGACTTCGGAGATCCCGAGGCGGCTTCGACCCCCATACCGTAACGCCGGAGGCCCGGGCGCCGCGCCTTCAGCGCAGGAGCGTGAGCCGGGCGCGCACCACCGTCCCTCCCGCTTCGAGCGTCGCGAAGTAGATCCCGGTCGCGGCCCGCCGACCCTGGCCGTCCTTCCCGTCCCAACGGGTCCTGTGCTCGCCCGCCGGAAGATTCCCCGAGATGAGCTCACGCACGCGGCGGCCGTGGACGTCGCTGATCGTCAGACGTACGCCCGAAGCGCGTGGAAGGGTGAAGGAGAACTCGGCCTGCCGGTCGAAGGGGTTGGGCCACGGCCGCCGGGCTGAGAAGAAGACGGATCCTCCCGCGGTCGCCTGGACCGATCCCATCCACTCCTCGTGCCCCGCGGCGTCGACCGCCGCGATCCGATAGGTGTACGTGCGTTCCGGCACGACGTCGCGATCCAGATAGGAATACGTGGGACCGCCCTGGATCGGATCGCCGTTGTTCAATCGCTCGGTGACTCCGGCGGCGGTGGCCCCCCGGTAGAGCCGAAATCCCAGCGCCGCCGGCGTCCCCAGGGCACGCCACGTGAGCCGGATCCCATCCTTCTCGCCCGAGGCCACGAAGTCCGCGACAAGGACGGCGGTGGGCGCGCTCTTCACGAGCGAGAGCGAATCGAACACGGTGCCATCGGGCAGGATCGCCTGCACGTAGAGCGAGTCCCCGTGCACGTCGACCGCCACGGTGTGGAACACGCTGAAGGACGATCGCGTGAGCGCGTCGTTCGGATCGACCGCATAGAGGGAGCGCCCTCCGCCGCCCGCCACGATGTAGATCGTCCCGCCCGGGTCGCGGTAGCCGGCGCCCTGTGCCGTGTCCACCGCGACTCCGTTTCGGATCGGATAGGAGCGGCTGTAGTAATGGTTGTGGCCAGCGAACACCATGTCCACCTTATGGGCCACGAAGATCGGCTCGAGGTACGAGCGGAGCGTGAGATCGCTGCCGTGCGTGGAGGTGTTGGAGTAGATGGGCTGATGGAAGTAGGCGAACTTCCAACGCTGGGACGTCGCGGCGAGGTCCGCCTCCACCCAGTCGTACATGTCGGTGTTGAAGGTCTGGTTGCCGTCGATGGCGACGAAGTGGGCGTTCCCGTAGTCGAAGGAGTAGTACTTCTCGGTCAAGTCCTTGCTGTTGGTCGGTAGATAGAACGCGTCCAGGAAAGGCTGTCCGTTCAGGGTCGCGACGTCATGATTGCCGACCACCGGATACCAGACGCTCCGGCGAAGGATCGGACGGTAGGGAGTGAAATATCGCGGGGTGAAGTTCGCCGCTTCCCCCGCTTCGTAGATCACGTCCCCCAGAACGAGGCCCAGGTCCGGATTCAGCGAGTCGATCCGCGCCGCCACCGCGTACTGGTTCGCGTCGCCGACGCCGCAATCCCCGAACGCCACGAAGCGAAAGGGCGCCGGTCCGGCCGGAGCGGTGTGCAGGGTGTCGTCCCCCGGGGTGAGCGAATCGCCGTCCGCCACGATCTTGTAGAAGTAGCGCGTGGCCGGATCGAGTCCCGTCAGGGTCACGGCGTGGTCGGTGGCCGCCACCCCGTCCGTGGCTTCCGCGCCCATCGCGGGGGTCGTCCCGTAGAGGACCCTGCCCGACGTCGGGGCGTCCGTCTGCCACGCGACGAGGATGGAATTCGTGGTCACCTGCCATAGCGAGGGGTGACGCGTGAGCGTGGCGGCCGAAGCGTCGCCGGTTGCAACCAGCGAGGTGAGCGCGAGCAGGAGGAGGGCCAGCACACGGCGAGGATGAAACAGGGCACCCCTCCCCGTCAACCTCGGCAAAACCCTTGTTCCGCGCCCGCGCGGCGCTATGCTGTGCGGCCCATGAATCCTTCGCTCTGGGTCGATTCGCTGACGAAGTCTTATGGCGCGCGGCTTGCGCTCGCGGGGGTCTCGCTCGAAGTCGCGGAGGGCGAGATCCTGGGCCTCCTGGGCCCGAACGGCGCGGGCAAGACCACCCTGATTCGCTGCGTCGTGGGCCGGGTCGTCCCGGACTCCGGCTCGATCACCATTTTCGGCGAGCCGGTGGGCAGTGCCTTGGCGCGCTCGCGGATCGGCTACATCCCCCAGGAGATCGCGCTCTACGGACGGCTCACCGCGGCGGAGAACCTGGACGTCTTCGGGCGGTATGCAGGGCTCCAAGGCGCGGCCCTGGCTGGTGCTATCCGGACCTGCCTGGACTGGGCCGGGCTCGCGGAGCGCGCGAAAGAGCCGGTCCTGACCTTCTCGGGCGGGATGAAGCGCCGACTCAACATGGCTGCTGGCCTCCTGCACCGGCCGCGCCTCATCCTCCTCGATGAGCCCACGACCGGCGTGGATCCGCAGTCCAGGCAGCGGATCTATACGATGGTCGAGCAGCTTCGCGCCGACGGGGCCTCGGTGATCTACACCACCCACTACATGGAAGAGGCGGAGCGGCTCTGCGACCGGGTCGCGATCATCGACAACGGCAAGATCATCGCCTCCGGGACGCACGCGGACCTCGTGCGCCAGAGCTTCGGCTCGCAATGCGAGCTGGTGCTCCACTTCGACGCGGACTCCACGGCCGAGTACTCGAAGTGGGCCACCTCGCGCGGAGGCATCCCCCAGGGCGCATCGGTTCGCTTCTCGGTGACGGATCCCGCGCTCGAGATCGCGCGGATCCTCGACTCGGCGCGATCGGACGCGATTCCGGTCCGCGATCTCTCCTTCAAGGCCCCCAATCTCGAATCCGTGTTTCTCCACCTCACGGGGCGGGAGCTGCGCGAATGATCCTCTCGATCGTGCGAACCGGATTCATGAACCTCCGGCGGGACCGGGGCGCTCTGACCCTGAGCTTCATCGTCCCCATCGCGTTCTTCACGATCTTCGCGGGGATCTTCGGGAGCCGCCAAGGCGGGACCGAGGCGATCCGGGTCGCGGTGGTGGACGAAGACCGAAGCGATGTGTCGCGGCGGTTCGTGGAGGCGCTCGAGACGGAGGGCGGACTGCGCGTCTCGACGGGGCCCGCTCCGTCGAAGGGGGGCGCCCCCACACTCTATGATGCGGCCTCGGCCGAGGCGGCCGTGCGGGCGGGCGATCTCCCGGTCGCGGTGATCGTCCCGAAGGGATTCGGCGAGGCGCCGATCGCCTTCGGCCCCGCGGCAGGCGGGACCAAGCTCCGGATCCTGAACGACAGCTCCGACCCCATCGCGGCCCAGGTGGTCTACGGCCTCATCCAGAAAGCCGCCATCCTCTCCATGCCCGACGCCATGGCGGCGGAGGGGGCCAAGTTCCTGGATCGCGCGAGCGGCGGCCTGACAGCCGAGCAGCGGGTCCGGGTGGACCAGTCGATGGCAGACCTGCGCGCGCTCGTGGACGCGAAGCGGAAGGGCAAGGCGGGCACCCTGTCGGGCGGCCTCATACCGGCCGAGATCCGCGACGTGGTCGGCGAGGACAAGAAGAACCCCCTCGTCGCCTTCTACGCGGCCGGGATCGGCGTGATGTTTCTCCTCTTCACCGCTTCGGCGGCCGGCGGCGCCATCCTCGAGGAGTCCGAGAGCGGCACCCTCGACCGGATCCTTTCCACGCGCGTGACCATGACCAAGCTCCTCCTCGGGAAGCTGGCGTATGCGGCGCTCCTGGGATTCACCCAGCTCACGGTGATGTTCCTCTGGGGAGCCTTCGCCTTCAAGGTCGAGCTGTTCCGCCATCTCGCCGGGTTCGTGATCATGGCCGGCGTGACATCGCTGGCGTCTGCCGGGTTGGGCCTCGCCCTGGCGGCCTCGTGCAAGACACGAGCTCAGCTGGGTTCCCTGACGACCCTCGTCGTGCTCGTCATGTCGGCGTTGGGGGGCAGCATGGTGCCCCGCTTCATCATGCCCGAGTTCTTGCAGAAGATCGGGTATTTGACCTTCAACGCCTGGGCCATCGACGGCTTCACGAAGATCTTCTGGCGGGAGGAGCCGATCACCCACATCTGGCCCCAGGTCCTGGTCTTACTGGGGGCGGCTGCCCTCTTCTTCACGATCGCGCGAAGGCTCGCGCGGCGGTGGGAGGTTGCTTAAGGCGTTCGCGTTCAAACTATTACGGGCGCGATGACGCCCGTTCGAAAGGGAAATGGTGGAGGCGGAGGGAATTGAACCCTCGTCCGAAAGTAGATCCAGAAGGAGCCCTACGCGCGTAGTCCGTTATCCAGCCTTCGCGATCCCGGACGCCAACGGACGAGGTCTCGGTGCCGCTATCTCGATGAAGTCTCGTCCCCCCGACTCGAGCGAATCGTGAGGACCAGCCCACCTAAATGACGCCCTATCCAGCCTCGGCAGGCTCAGACCAGTAGGACGTGGCAGCTAAGCCGCCAGAGCCAATTCAGAATTGGCTTTTGATCTTTGCCCGTGGTTTTACGAGGCCTACGGGCACCTCGGCGCGCGTTCCTAGATTCACTACTCCGTCGAATCCGTTCGCCCCCCCAATGGTATTGGCCGTCTAAGTTATGATGCCGCAATGCACTTCTTGGATTCTACCAGGGTAGCGCCCCGGGTTCACCAGATATCGCTTTACCCCCCTCTTCTCCGTAGTACACTCGGTCGGTTTGGCGGTGGGCTTAACAGGGTCAGGGCCACTGTGCTGGTAGTCTTACTGGCACCGAAGCGCAGTTAACCCCGAACGTGGAGGTACCATGAGGTCCCGGAAGAGCCTGTTTTTGGTAACGGCGGTTCTGCTCCTCGTCCCTGCGGCGGCCTTCGCCAACGGCGGCTGGATGATCGACGCCCGTGGGGGGCTAGGAATCCCCATGGGGAATTACAAGGACGACTTCAAGTCCGGTCTCCTGCTCGGCGTCGAGGCTTCCAAGATGATGAGCCCCCAGTTTGCCATCGGAGTGGACGGGAACTACGTCAAGAATAACGTCACGGACGCGAACAGGGCGATCCTCGAAGCGGCGGCCGGAGGAGTGCCGGTGGACGCCAACTTCAAGTTCACGCACTACGGCGCCCACGCCAAGTACATGATGTCCACGAAGGAAGGCAACAAGATGACCCCGTACCTGGTCGGCGGCGCGGGCCTGTACCACGGTAAGGCGTCGATCACGAGTTCCGGCGTCACAGTCGGTGCGTCGGAGAACAAGTTCGGGATGCGCGGCGGCATCGGTATGAACTGGATGATGAGCGAAAAGATGGGCCTCGGATTCCAGGCAGACTATAACGACGTCCTCACGAGCGGGAGCTCCACCCAGTTCGTCGGGCTCTCGGCCGGGCTCCACTGGATGCTCACGCCGGCCACGAGCAAGTAACAGGCAGCACGCCATAACGCCCGCCTCCGCGGGCCTGAAGCGAAACCCCGGCCGGGGAGCGATCCTCGGCCGGGGTTCTTTTGTCGGCTCGCGGCTAAAGAACGCCTGCCCTACTCCGCCTTCTCCGTGATCCGCATCGCATAGAACGACCGCCAGACGAACGTGACCGAGACCAGGAAGAACACGCCGGCCAGGATGCTCGTCAGCGTGGGGCCCTGCTCGCGCGACAGGGAGACCGCCAGCTGCACCGCGAGCAGGCCGAACAAGGTCGTGAACTTGATGACGGGGTTCATGGCTACCGAGGAGGTGTCCTTGAACGGATCCCCCACCGTGTCGCCGACGACGGTCGCGTCGTGGAGCGGGGTTCCCTTTTCCTTCAACGTCACCTCGACCACCTTCTTCGCGTTGTCCCAGGCGCCGCCTGCGTTGGCCATGAAGATCGCCTGGAAGAGACCGAAGAGCGCGATCGAGACCAGGTAGCCGATGAAGAATAAGGGCTCGATGAAGGCGAAGGCGAGCGTCCCGAAGAAG
>JBGPMB010000139.1:0-7384 GCA_041486775.1 Candidatus Eiseniibacteriota bacterium
GCAGTACATCGGAAACGCCCTCGGCGGCTCGGGCGTGCTGCTCCTCACGCCCCTGATCGGATTCAAGGCCACGTTTCTCTTCGTCGCGGGGCTGATCGCGCTGGTCACATTGCTCGTGCCCGCGCCCATGCGCGAGCTGCCGGGCGCTCGACGCGTCGCGGCGGCGGGCTCCCGGCTCCGGGCCATCGCCGGAGAGCTGGGAGGGTTCGCGCGGGACGCCGGGAAGGCGTTTCTCGGGAGCCGCGCCGCGTCGGTCGCGATCGTGCTAGCGCTTCTGCCCATGGGAGCTTACGCGCTTTCCCTCTCGCTCCAGTCGAACCTCGCGGTGGAGCTGGGGCTCGACGACCGCCGAATTGGAATCCTGGGTCTTCTCAGCACGGCGCTCTCGGCCGGGTTCTGCATTCTGGGCGGCTGGCTCTCGGACCGGTTCGGACGCCGACGGACGCTCGCCCTCTTCATCGCGGGCACGACGCTTCCCACCTTCGCCATGGCGCTCGCCATGCATCGGTACGGCTGGATCATGCCCATCAGCCCACAAGCTCCGAACCGGCCCATCCCGCCGCACGATCTCGTGGCGCTCTTCTGGGGGCTGACGCTCGCCTACGCGGTGTTCCAGGGGCTGATGTACGGGGTGGGCACCGCGATCTTCATGGACGTGACGACGCCCGCGGTGGCGGCGACCCAGTTCACGGGCTACATGGCGCTCTGCAACCTGGTCTATTCCTACACCGCCACGTGGCAGGGCCACGCCCTGGGCCGGTGGGGCTACCCGGCGACGCTCACGATCGACGGGCTCTTCGGGCTCGTCTCGCTCAGCCTCCTGCCGTTCATGGGACGGCTGCGCTCGGAGTCTTCTCCGCCATGACGGGCCTCACGAGCGACGCGCAGGTCTTGGCCCGCTGTCGAGCTTCGCCGAAATCCCGCCCGTAGGCCAGCGCGACCCCCATCCGCCGTCGCGTGAAGGCCTCCGGCTTCCCGAAGAGACGCACCTCGACGTGAGGAAGACGGAGCGCCTCCTCGAGACCTTCGAAGGCGATCCCCTTCGCGTTGATGCCGCCGTAGATGACGGCGCTGGCGCCGGGCGAGCGCAGCTCCGTGCTCACCGGCAGGCCCAGGATGGCCCGGGCGTGGAGCTCGAATTCGCTCTGATCCTGCGTGATCATGGTGACCATGCCGGTGTCGTGCGGCCGCGGGCTCACCTCGCTGAACCACACGCGGTCTCCCTGCACGAAAAGCTCCACCCCGAAGATTCCGCTCCCGCCCAGATTGTCGGTGACCCGCTTCGCGATCTCCCGGGCGCGGGTCAGCGCGCGCCCGGTCATCGGCTGCGGCTGCCAGCTCTCGACGTAGTCTCCGTGCACCTGCACGTGGCCGATGGGCTCGCAGAAATAGGTGGCGCTCTGGCCCCGCTCGTCGCGCGCGCGCACGGTGAGCAGCGTGATCTCGTAGTCGAAGGGAATCCACTCCTCCACGATGACGCGAGCCGCCTTCACGCGCCCGGCGCTCATCGCGTACTCCCAGGCCTTCTCCACGTCGTCTTGGCCCTTGAGCACCGACTGGCCCTTGCCGGAGGAGGACATCACCGGCTTCATCACGCAGGGGAAGCGAAGCTCCTGCGCGGCGCGCCGCACCTCCTCCACGCTCTCCGCGAAGGCGTACTTCGAGGTAGGGAGCCTTAGCTCCTCGGCCACCAGCCGCCGGATGCCTTCGCGATTCATCGTGAGCTGCGTGGCGCGGGCGGTCGGGATCACACGCGCCAGGCCGTCCGCCTCGATGCGGGCCAGCTCGTCTGTCGCGATGGCCTCGATCTCGGGCACGACCAGGTGGGGGCGCTCCGCCTCGACCACGGCCCGGAGCGCCTTCGGATCGGTCATGTCGATGACGTGGAACCGGTGTGCCACATGATGCCCGGGAGCGTGCGCGTAGCGGTCGACGGCGATGACCTCGACCCCCAGCCGCTGCAGAGCAATGATGACCTCCTTGCCCAACTCCCCGGCCCCGAGCAGCAGAACCTTCGTGGCGTTGGGGGTGAGCGGGGTGCCGATGCGCATGAACCGAAGCCTAAACGGGATTCCAGAGAGGCGCAAGGGAGTGGCTCGTGGTAGGGTTTTCTCGCTCGAAGAAGCTTTTCCCCGCAGCACACGAAACCCGGCGCGCTTCCCGGGCGTACGTGATCCGAGGGAGGGACCCATGCTCGAAACACGCGGTCTGGTCAAGGTGTACCCCGGCCCGGTCACGGCGCTGAACGGGATCGATCTCGACGTGGCGCCGGGAATGTTCGGACTCCTGGGTCCGAACGGCGCTGGAAAAACCACCTTCATGAAGATCCTCGCGGGGCTGCTCGAGCCTACGTCGGGCACGGTCACGCTGGACGGAGCGGACATCCTCGGACACCCCGAGAATCTCTGGCCCCGCCTCGGCTACCTGCCGCAGGAGTTCGGCTTCTATCCCCACCTGACCGGGGAGGCCATGCTCGCCCACCTTCTCGAGCTGAAGGGGGTGCAAGCTCCGGGCGGGAGGAAGAAGCTCGTGCGCGATCTTCTCGAGCGCGTGAACCTCACGTTCGCCGCGAAGCGCCCCGTGAAGAGCTACTCCGGCGGAATGCGCCAGCGTCTGGGAATCGCGCAAGCCCTGGCGGGGGACCCGCGGCTCATCATCGTGGACGAGCCCACGGCCGGGCTGGATCCCGAGGAGCGCCTGCGATTCTACCGGCTCCTGTCCGAGCTGGCGGTGAACCGGATCGTCCTTCTCTCCACCCACATCGTCGAAGACGTCGCGGTCCTCTGCCCGCGGTTCGCCATCATCCGGGAGGGAAGGCTTGTGGCGCTGACCTCTCCTAGCGAAGCCCGCGCCTCGATCGCGGGGCACATGTACGAAGGCACCGTGCCGGTCGAGGATCTGCCGAAGCTCCGCGAGGTGCGGATGGTCACGCAGGCGCTCCTGATGGAGGGGAAGAACCGCGCGCGGATCTACGATCCGTCCGGTGCTCCGCCGGAAGGCTTCGTGGCGGTTCCGGTCACCCTGGAGGACGCCTATCTGGTCTCGATGCGTCTGGGGTCCTTGCCGGCGAGAGGGAAGCGCGGCCCGGCGGGGCCTTCGGGCGATGAAGCTCCCGGCGCTCCCGCGGCCGCTCCATTCGCCGCCGCTTCCGCGGGGCCGCCGCGATGAGCCTCCGCCGTCTCGGCGCGATCTTCGGCGTGGAGTTCGGGCATTCGTTCCGAAGGCCGCTGTTCATCGTGCTCGCCTTGATCCTCGCGCTGAACGCCTTCGGGCTTTCGAGCGGGCACATGTCGATCTCCTCGGGAGACAGCGAGGTCGGCGGAACCAAGGCCTGGATCACTTCCGAGTTCGCCCAGACCCAGATGATGACCTTCATCATCCTTCTCTATTACGGCTTCTTCATCGCCTGGGCGGCGGGGCTCACCCTGCTGCGCGACCGCGAGACCAAGGTGGACGCGCTCCTTCACTCCACCCCGCTGACCCCGGGGGAGTACGTGTGGGGGCGCTTCCTGGCGGTGACGTGCGGGTTCATTGTCCTGATGCTGTTCCAGGTGGCCGTGAATTCTTTCTTCAACCACATCGTGCCGAACCCGGAAGCCAAGGACATCCGCGGTCCCTTCGTGCTGATGAACTACCTCCGGCCCGTGGTCACGATCGGGATCCCGTTCCTCATCTTCCTCGCGGGGATGTCGATGTGGGTCGGGGAACGGACCCGAAACGCGGTCCTGGTCGGGGTATTGCCCATCGCCATTCTCTTGTTCTGCGGCTTCTTCCTCTGGACGTGGGCGCCGTCCTGGCTCGACCTGCGCATGAACAGGGTTCTCCAAGTCCTGGAGCCCACCTCTTACCGGTGGCTCAACGAGTCCCTTCTAAAGATCGATCGCGGCGTGGTCTTCTACAACAAGCACACCGTGCCCTACGACGCGCTCTTCTGGCTGAACCGCGCCTGGATCGTGTTGCTCGGCTTCGGGGGAGTGTTCCTCGCGCAGCGCTCGGTGGCTCGCTCCCTTCGCGGGGCGGTGGCTTCCAAGCGCGACATGAAGGCGCGGGCGGCGGAGCCCGTCGCGGGTCCCATCGCGTGGGACGAGGCGCCGGCCGGAGCGGCCCTCGCGAGCCTCGGCATGCGGAGCGGCACGCCCGGCTTCGCGCGGAGCTTCGCTTCGGTGGCGCTCGCCGAGCTGAAGGAAATTCCTCGCCAGGCGGGGCTCTACATCTTCGGCGTGCTCATCATGGTGCAGGTGCTCGGGAACTCCCTGTCGGCCGTGGGGCCGTTCGACACGCCCTTGCTCCTGACCCCGGGGATCAGTGCCGTCGCGATCGCGACCTGGCTGACGACGATGGTCCTGCCCGTCCTTCTCTTCTACAACGTGGCCTCGCTGGACCGGGACCGCGTGACGGGCGTCTCCCCGATCCTCTATGCGACGCCGAGCCCGACGGGCGCCATCCTATGGGGAAAGGCGGTGGCGAACGGCGTCATTCCCGTGGTGATCTCCGCGGCCGCGTTCCTGGCGAGTGCGCTCGTGCTCCTGGTGCAGCACACGGTCCCGGTCTCGTTCACGCCCTACGTCTTGATCTGGGGTCTCCTGCTCGTGCCGACCTTCATCGCGTGGAGCGCGTTCGTGACCGCGGTCTACGCGTGGACGGGGAACCGTTACGCGACCTACGCCGTGGGATTCTGCGCGCTGGCGTACACCGGATTTCGTGCGCTCACCGGTCAGATCAGCTGGGCCGGGAACTGGCCCCTGTGGCGCTCGCTGCGCTGGAGCGACATGGGGTTCTTCGAGATCGACCGCACGGCGCTCCTCTGGAACCGGATCATGGTCCTGGGGCTCGCGGCCCTGTTCGTAGCGCTCGCGGGCCGGCTCTTCGCCCGTCGGGCACCCGATGCGGTGCGGACCATGCACCGGCTCGCCCCGGCCAGCCTCGCCGCTTCGACGCTGCGGATCTCGCCGTTTCTGGTCGTGCCTTTCGTCGCGTGGACGGTGCTCGTGTTCCAGGTGAACAGCGGGCTCGAGGGGGGTGTCGCGAAGAAGGCCATGAAGGATTACTGGGCCAAAAATCTGAAAACCTGGTTCGACGCTCCCTTGCCCGACATCGCCCGGGCGGACGTGGCCGTGAAGATCGACCCGACGAAGCATTGGCTCTCGAGCGCGGGAACGTTCACGCTGGTGAACTCGCTCGACTCCACGCTCGCGCAAGTCCCTCTTACAGGGGGGCTGTCGTGGAATCATCTCAGCTGGACCCTCGACGGCAAGCCCTACAAGCCGGAGGACCGTCAGCACCTCTACGTCTTCACGCCGCCTCGTCCTCTCGCGAAAGGGGACAGCGTCGTGATCGGATGGAAATGGGACGGCCGGTATCCCGGCGGGGTCACGAAGAACGGCGGCAACGAGGAGGAGTTCGTGCTGCCCTCCGGCGTGGTGTTGACGGGCTTCAGGCCGACCTTCCTGCCGGTGCTGGGCTTCATGGAAGATGTCGGGGAGACCAAGGAGAACAAGACCGAGCCGCGGCACTATCCGCGCGACTACTGGAAGGGAATCACGCGCGGCGGGTACGGCGCGACCTCGTGGTTCCCGGCGCGGATTGCGGTCACGGGGCCCGAGGCCTACACGCTGAACGGTCCCGGCGTTTGCACCAGCAACACGGTGAAGGACGGCTGGCGGACGCAGGTCTGGGAAACGGATCACCCCGTCAAGATCCTGAACATCGTCTGCGGGAAGTGGATGGTGAAGCAGGGGCACGGCACGACGATCTACTACAACCGCGCCCACCCCTACGATATCGACGAGATGTCTTCGACCCTGGACGCGGCTCGCCGCTGGTATTCCGAGTGGTTCCTGCCGTATCCGTGGCGCGAGCTCAAGCTCTCGGAGTTCCCCGGCATGGCCGGATACGCTCAGGGCTTCGGCACCAACATCACGTTCAGCGAGAACATCGGATTTCTGACGAAGAACGACGACAAGACCGACGCCACGTTCCTGGTCACCGCGCACGAAGCGGCGCATCAGTGGTGGGGTAACATCCTGACCCCCGCCAACGGACCGAACGCCGATTTCCTCAGTGAAGGCATGGCGCACTTCTCGACGATGCTTCTCTTCGAGAAGATGAAGGGCCCGCGAGGCCGCATGGAGTTCGCGAAGGGGATCGAGTCCCGCTACGGGGACCGCCGCCGCGTGGATGACGAGCGGCCGATGTACGACATCGACGGCAAGCGCGCCTCGGACGAGACGGTGATGTACGACCGGGGCGGCTGGGTCTTCTGGATGGTCTACGACTACCTGGGGCACGACCGGGCCCTGGCGGGATTGCAGCATTTCATCCGCACCTGGTCCGAGAGTCGCGACCACCCGGCGTTGCAAGACTACGTGGCGGCCATGCGTCCGTACGCGGCGGATCCCGTGGCGTACGACGCCTTCGTGAAGCAATGGTTCGAGGACCGGGCGATGCCGGAGTACAAGATCGCGGAAGCGAAGAAGTTGAAGCAGGGATCGGACTACGACGTCACGGTGACGGTCCGGAACGTGGGAACGGGAACGATGCCGGTCGAAGTCGCCGCCACGACCGGCGAGCGGTGGGCCAAAGTTCCCGAGGCGGCCCGGAAACCGAACACGCCGCTCCCGCCGGAGGCCTCGCGTCAGGATCCCTCGTATCGTGAATCGCGCGGAGCCGTCGTGCTCGGGTCCGGGGAGACGAAGACGCTCACGATCCATTGCGCGTTCGCCCCGAAGCAGGTGGTCGTGGATCCGGACGTGCGGATCCTACAGCTGCGGCGCAAGCAGGCGGTCGCGACCCTGTAGGGAGCGCGCTATGCCTTTCGGGGCTGGGGCACGACGCGCAGATACGGCTTCTTGGCATCCCAGCCCGCCGGGAATTTCTTCTTCGCGTCCTCGTCGGAGACGCTCGAGGCGATGATCACATCCTCGCCGTGCTTCCAATCGGCCGGCGTGGCCACCGAGTGGTTCGCCGTGAGCTGGAGCGAGTCGATGGATCGCAGGAGCTCGTCGAAATTCCTCCCGGTGCTCGCGGGATACGTGAGCGTGAGCTTCACCTTGTTGTCCGGTGAAACCACGAACACGGAGCGAACGGTGAGCGTGTCGTTGGCGTTCGGATGGATCATGTCGTAGAGATCCGAGACCTTGCGGTCGCCATCGGCGATGAGCGGAAAGTTGACCGCGTGCCCCGTGACGTCGTGAATGTCCTTCAGCCAGCCCTTGTGATTCTCCAGCGGGTCCACGCTCAGGCCGATCACCTTGACGTTGCGCTTCTCGAACTCCTTCTTGAGCGAGGCCACCCGCCCCAGCTCGGTGGTGCACACCGGCGTGAAATCCTTGGGATGCGAGAAGAGCACGGCCCAGCTGTTCCCCTTCCAGTTGTAGAAGTCGAC
>JBGPMB010000140.1:0-7381 GCA_041486775.1 Candidatus Eiseniibacteriota bacterium
GGCTCTCGCGGCTCACGGGCCTCGAGCGGAAGAAGGTCGAGGACGAGTAACTCGAGGTGATCCAGCTCATCGAGGCGCTGAAGGCGATCCTCGACTCTCCGGCGAAGGTGCTCCAGATCATCAAGGACGAGCTGGCCGAGGTGAAAGAGCGCTTCGGCGACGACCGTCGCACCGAGATCATGGCGGGCTCCGGCGAATTCGAGGCCGAGGACTTGATCGCCGAAGAGGACATGGTCATCACCATCTCGCACGCCGGCTATATCAAGCGCCTTCCGGTCACGACCTACCGCAGCCAGCGTCGCGGCGGCCGCGGCGTGACGGGCGCCGGCACGCGTGAAGAGGACTTCATCGAGCACCTCTTCATCGCCTCCACCCACAGCTACATCCTGGTCTTCACGGACCGCGGCCGCGTGTACTGGCTCAAGGTCCACGAGGTGCCGCAGGGCGGGCGCACCGCGAAGGGGAAGGCGATCGTCAACATGGTCGAGATGTCGCAGCAGGAGCGCGTCGCGGCGGTGCTTCCCGTCAAGGAATTCGACGAGTCGCACTTCATCATGATGGTCACCCAGAACGGCACGGCGAAGAAGACGCCGCTCTCCGCCTACTCGAATCCGCGTCGGGGCGGCATCGTCGCGATCGGCGTGGACGAGGAGGATTCGCTGATCGACGCGGTCCTCACCGACGGCACCCAGGACATCATCTTGCAGAAGCGAAACGGCAAGGCGATCCGGTTCAGCGAGGGCGACGTGAGACCCATGGGCCGAACGGCCTACGGCGTCCGCGGCGTCACGCTCGAGGAAGACGACGCCGTGGTGGGAATGATCGCCGTGAAGCGGGAAGCCACGCTCCTGGTCGCGACCGAGAACGGCTACGGCAAGCGTTCACCCATCTCCGAGTACCGGATCACCGGCCGCGGCGGAAAGGGAATCATCTCCATCCAGGCGACGGAGCGGAACGGCCGCGTGGTGGCGGCGCTCGAGGTGATCGCGAGCGACCAGGTGATGCTCATCACGCGCGGCGGGATCGTCATCCGGACCAAGGTCTCCGAGATCTCCGAGATCGGGCGGAACACGCAGGGAGTCCGGCTCATCAACCTGGAAGCCGGAGATCAGCTGATCGACGTGGCCCGGGTGGAGGAGAAGGACGAGGGCGAGGAGGAGTAGCTGGATCCCCGGATCTCGACCTCGACGGTCCGCCGGCTCTCCGACTATTACCGGGTCCTGGAAGAGTTGGAGCTCACGAACGTCCGCACCGTGTCCTCCTCGGGGCTCGCGCACCTGGGTGGCGTCACTTCGGCCCAGGTCCGGAAGGACCTCTCCTACTTCGGGAACTTCGGAAAGCGCGGCCTCGGCTACAACGTCGCGCGGCTCAAGAAGGAGATCCGGCTCATCCTCGGGCTGAACCACCGGTGGAAAGTGGCGCTGGTGGGCGCGGGGAACATCGGCTCCGCCCTCTTCTCCTACAAGGAATTCAGGCGGCAAGGATTCGATTTCGCCGCCGTGTTCGACGTGAGTCCCGACCGGGTCGGCCAGCGCTGGCGTGACCTCCATATCCTCGACGTGGAATCGCTGCGCGAGGAGACCGAGAGGCTCGGCGTCGAGATCGGCGTCATCGCCGTGCCCGCGCGCGCCGCGCAAGGGGTGGCGGACCGCATGGTGGAGGCCGGCATGCGCGGCATCCTGAATTTCGCGCATCGCAAGCTCTTCGTCCCGCCCCAGGTCGCGCTTCGAAACGTGAACTTGGCGGTCGAGCTGGAGAGCCTTTCTTTCTCGATCAAGGCGTTGAACGCCCGGCCCTCGCGCCGGACGCGCGGCTGAGCGGATCTCCACGAACCGGATCGCCGAGGCCTCGCTCCTCCTCATCACCGCGATCTGGGGGACCACCTTCCCTCTGCTCCGGACGACGCTCCACGTCCTCCATCCCTACGACATCATCGCCCTCCGGTTCACGATCGCGGCGGTCGTGCTCTCGGCTCTCTACTGGAAGCGCCTGGCGCGGATGGATCGCGTCGCGATGTGGGACGGCGCGCGGACGGGGCTCCTCATGGTGTGCGGCTACCTGATGCAGGCCATCGGGCTCACGACGGTCAGCTCGCCGCGATCGGCGTTCATAACCGGAACCGCGGTGGTCTTCGTCCCGTTCATCGACTTCCTCGTCTCGCGCGCCGGCATCGCCCTGGGTGAGGCAGCCGGGGTCGGACTTGCCTTCGTGGGGCTCTTCCTCTTCTATGCGGACGCGGGGCTCACGTTGCGCGCGGGAGATCTCTGGACCCTGGCCGGAGCGCTGTGTTTCGCGGGCCAGGTCGTCTACACCAACGTCGCCGCGAGGCGCAGCGACACGTTCGCCGTCTCGGCGTTCCAGGCCGCGGTCGCGGCGGCCGTGGGGTGGATCTTCGTCGGGACGCGCGGCGGGCTCTCCGTCCCGATGAGCGCGATTCCCTGGGGACGGATCCTCTACCTGGGGCTCGTCGCGACCGCGTTCATCCTCGCCCTTCAGACCTGGGCCTTGGGCAAGACGAAGCCGGTGCGCGCCGGCGTGATCTATTCGCTCGAGCCGGTATTCGCCGTTGTCGTTGCCATGACGTTTTTCGGGGAAGGCATGAGCGCGCGGGAAGTGCTGGCGAGCATCGCGATCATGGTCGGTGTCCTGGTGGCGGAGCTGAAGAAGAGCTAGTGGGCGCCCCGGGAAGCGTGCGCGCGAAGGTTCGGAAAGGCTCCTCCAGGGCGAGCGCCAGCTCCGGCACGCCCGGATAGCCCTGGTCTTCCGGTGGAACCGCCCGCCCCACCTCGAAGTTCAGCCCGGAGCCTCCGCCCGGCTGGAGCGGGGAGAGCATCGGTCTTTCGTTCTCGCTCGATCCCTCGTACTGCGCCCCCGCCACCAGCGTCCGGCGGGTCAGATCGTAGAGGCGGACCGTGACCCGCGCGTCCCGTCCCGTGATTCCCATCGCGTAGTTGATCCGGGCCCGAGCGGTGTCGGCATTGGTGATTCCGCGCGTGGAGTTGCGCGTGCGATCCCGGTCGACGCGGGCGAGGAGGAGAAACCGCGCCGCGCCGCGCAAGGAATCGGAGATCTCGCCGAGCGCCGCCGGATCCAGCGCCCCCTGGTATTCGTATCCGAGCAGGAGCAGCCGGTCGCGCTCCGCTCCCAGCATCTGGCGGACGCTGTCGGCCGGAATCAGGGGGACGTCCCGCCTCTCCTCCCGAAACGTCTTCTCGAGCATGGCGATGAGGGGCGGACGGACCTGATCGGGCTCCTGGAATTTCACCACCCCCAGGACCGCGATCTTCCCCTGGCGGAGACCGTTCTCGGTGAGCGAGGGGTCCATCCGCGTGAGCTCCGACTCCGCCGAGCAGCCCGCGAGGAAGACGAGGATCCAGAGACCCACAACGGGAATGCGCTTGCGCCGGGGCGCGGGTCGGTGGCACCGTGCGTCCATGCTGCGCTGGCTCGTGATCGGCGGGTTCGGGTTCATCGGCACCATTGTACGGTATGCGGTCCAGGGGGGCGTGCAGCGGCTCCTGGGGAGCGGGTTTCCGTACGGCACGCTGGCCGTCAACGTCGCGGGCTCGTTTATCGTCGGATTCGCCGCCACCTTGATGCTCGAGCGCGCGGCCGTGAGCACCCTCTGGCGCTCGGCGATCCTCATCGGATTCTGCGGCGGGTTCACGACCTTCTCAGCGCTATCCTACGAGACGTTCGAGCTCGTCCGGACCGGCGATCCGGCGCGGGGCGCTCTGAACCTCGCGGTCCACGCCGTTCTGGGCCTCGCGGCCGTCTGGGCCGGATACGCGTTGGCGGTCAAACTGTAGAGAGGAGATCCATGAAGCTCGAAGGGGACGGCCTTCTCGTGCGGATCTTCATCGGGGAACAGGACCACTGGCACGGAAAGCCGCTCTACGAGGCGATCGTGGCCAAGGCGCGCGAATCCGGACTCGCGGGCGCGACCGTCCTTCGCGGGATGATGGGATTCGGCGCCAAGAGCCGCATCCACACCGCCAAGATCCTCCGCCTGAGCGAGGATCTCCCCATCGTCATCGAGCTGGTGGACTCGGCCGAGAAGATCCAGCCGATCCTGCCCATCCTGGACGAGATGGTCGGAGACGGAATGGTTACGCTGGAGAAAGTCCAGGTGATCGCGTATCGCGCGTCACCTCGTCCAAAGCCTGCCTGAGCCCGATCGCGATCTGAGCGAAGTGATGCGGCTCGCTGACGAGGGGCGGCGCCACCAGCAGGTGATCCCCCCGGTCGCCGTCGTCGGAGCCCGAGCCTCCGTAGATGAGAAGGCCCCGGTCCCGGCACGCGGCCTCCACGCGTTCCGCGATCCGCAACGATCGCGGGAAGGGCGCGCCGGTCGCGCGGTCAGCGCAGAGCGCCAGTCCCCAGAGAAACCCCAGGCCACGCACTTCGCGAACATGCTCGTGTCCGCCGAGCGGCTCGAGCGCTAAGCGCAGGGCGCCCTCCATCGAGCGGACCCGCTCCTCGATTCCCTCCTCGCGTAGCGCGGCGAGCACGCGGCGGCCCACCGCGCACGCGAGGGCGTGCCCGCCATACGTCTGCGCGTGCCGGAAGGGCCCACCGGGCGCGCGATCCAGAGCCGACGCGACCCGTTCCGCGATCAGGATCCCGCCGAGCGCCGCATAGCCGCCCCCCGCTCCCTTTCCGAACACGACGAGGTCGGGCGCGACACCGGAGTCCTCGCGGCGCTCCGCCAGCCGCCGCCACGCGAAGAGGCTGCCGACGCGGCCGAACCCGGTCAGGGCCTCATCGGCGATCCAGAGCGCTCCCGCGGCATCACAGGCACGGCGAACCCGGGCGAGAAATCCGGGAGGAGGAACGGGCGCTCCGAGGCCCGCCGCGGGGATGGTCTCGGCGATCAGCGCGGCCGCGTCGCCCAGCTTCTCTTCCAGCTCGCCTTCCGATCGCGGATCGATCGCGGCTTCGCTCCCCGCGAGCATCGGCTCCAAGCCCTCACGCCGCGCCCGGTAGTCGGTCACGCCCAGCGCCGCGCGCGTCGCTCCATGGAAATGACCGCGGAGGTGCGCGATGCGCGTCCGGGCCGCGAATCCTCGGGCCGATTGATAGAGATAGGCCGCCTTGATCGCGGCTTCCACCGCCTCGCTCCCCGAGGAAGTGAAGATCGCCCGCGTGTACGGAGCGCCCGCCGCAAGGAGCAGCTC
Organism: Candidatus Eiseniibacteriota bacterium; assembly: GCA_041486775.1. Taxonomy (GTDB): domain Bacteria; phylum Eisenbacteria; class RBG-16-71-46; order SZUA-252; family SZUA-252; genus WS-7. The sequence goes on from JBGPMB010000140.1 coordinate 5,178, forward strand.
GCTCGCGTACGCCCGCGATTCCTCGCTCTCGAAGGTCGAGGGGCGCGCAAAGGGGAGACGGGCGGCCGCATCGGACAGGGCGCGCGCCAGGTCGGAGCGTCCATAGCCCAGCTGGACGCAGAAGGAGCCCGAGATGGCGTCCAGGAAACGGTGGCCGTCCACGTCCCAGACGTGGACGCCCTCGCCGCGTATCAGGATGGGGCGAAGCGGAGGTGTCGCGCGATCGTTCACGGCGCCTACCATGCCAGCGCCGCTCGAGGAAAACTAGCCCGTCTTCGCGGCGCGCGTGGCCGCGCGCTCCAGGGCCGAGAGATTCGAGGAGCCGAGGCGGAGCGCCGAGGTCAGGAGGAGGCACACTTCGGCGCGGGAGAGATTCTTCTTCGACTGGGCGATCGCCGTAAACCCGGGGTCGAGGAGGGGGGTGGGCTTGACCGGCTCGACCTTGGTGCGCCGCTTGGGCGCAGGCGCTCCGCGGTCGCGTGCCTCCTTGGCCCGCCGGTCCGCGCGAACCCGGGCGGCCTTCCGGAGCGCTTCGGTTTGGTCCTCGGCGATCTTCCTCGCCTCGAGGTCGGCTTCCTTCGCCGCGTCCCGCCCCGCGAACTGGACGTTGAAGTCCCGCGCGAGCTGGTCCGCGGGAATCCGTCCCATGCTCTGCGCCCGCGCGTTCCCCCGGTCCAGGCACCGGAGCACCAGCTCCAGGGCATCGGAGCGGCTCACCCGGTCGTGCTCGTTCTGCCGGGAGCGGGTGGACGCGTCCACGATGCCCGTGTCCACCAGGGCGTCGAGGTTCGAATCGAATCGGTCCTTCGTGAAGGGCGTGCCGAGGTGGAACGTGGCCACGAGGGCCGCGTAGAAATCGCCCCGGTTGACCTCGTCGTCGGGATCGAAGTGCCCCTTCTCCGCGCTCATCACGCCGTCCTTGACGGCGGCCAGCGCATAGCGCGCCTGCCAGGTTCCCGCTTCCAGGTCCTCGAACTTGAGGACATGGCTCGCCAGGAAGACGACCGGATCGACCGTGTGCGGGTTCTCCGTCTCGGATCCTTCACCGGGGTCTGATTCCTCGTCCGATTCCGCGTCCGGGTCCGAGACCGCGGCGCCTTCGTCGATCTTCGTGGTCCGGATCTCCAGATGCAGGTGCGGCGCCGTGGCGCGCCCGGTCCGCCCCACTTTGGCGATCGGCTGGCCGGCGGCAACGACGTCCCCGGCATGGACGATCACCGATCGCGGCATGAGGTGCGCATAGAGGGAATAGACGACCTGCCCGTCGGGAAGCGTGTGGCGGATCACGACGCGGTTGCCCCACCCGGTCCGCCACTTCAAGACCGTCCGGTAGCGCGTGCCCCAGTGGTAGACCCGCTTGCCGTTCACGACCGCGGGGAGCTTGATCCTCTGAGCTTTGCGGACCTTCACCAACGCGTTGCCGTCGCTCACGTCCACGACGCCGGCCGCGATGGCCCGGACCGTGAGTCCGCCCCGGCCGGCCGAGAAGTCCGTTCCGTAGTGAACCCGTCGGGCCCTGTGCCTTCTTGCCTTGCGGACCGCGAGGTAGGGATCGGAGACGTGATACCCGCATGGTTCGCCGGGCGCCGGCTTCTGGAAATCGAGCTCGTCGCCGATCGGAAAGACAAAGGCCCCCGCGACCGGCGCCATGGAATCATCGGCGCGCGCCGCGGGCGCGAGGAGGAAAAGGGAAGCGAGACCTAGTGCCGCGAAAGCCCGCAAGCTCTATTCGGTCCCGGCCGCCGCGGCAGCCCGCGGCAGTCCAAATCGGAAGGTCCAGTCCAGGAGCCTTCTCGCCTCCGCGAACCGGAGCCGGTTGCTCGGGGCTCCGAGAAGGACCGCCGTGACTTCCGTGCCGGACGGAGTCTCCACCTGCGTGGCGAAGCAGTAGCCCGCCTCGTTGATGAAGCCCGTCTTTCCTCCCGTGATGCGCCACTTGCTCTTGAGCAGCCGGTTGGTGCTGACGAGCCGGTGGAGCTTCCGGTTCGAAGCGAAGGAGTAGGTCTGCTTCTGCATGATCGAGCTGACGATCGGATTCGACGCGGCGGTGCGCAGCAGGGCCGCGATGGCCTGGGCGCTGGCGACGTTCCGCTCGTCGAGTCCCGTGGGCTCGACGAAGTGCGTCCCCGTGAGATGCATGGAATCCGCCATCGCGTTCATCCTCTGCACGAACTCATCCAGCGGAACTCCGCTCGAGCGGACCA
>JBGPMB010000141.1:0-7251 GCA_041486775.1 Candidatus Eiseniibacteriota bacterium
ACTCTCCCGCCCCCGGGCGGAAAGGCCGGCTGGTAAGCAGAAGAAGTACCGGGCGCAGGTAGGGCGAACTCCTGCGACACCGGAGTAGGCGAAAGATCGATGGGCCATCAGTTGAGCTTCCCCTGGTGGCCCTTCGATTTTGGGGGGGCATGGGGGGGCGAACTGGCCAGCGGGCGGGAAGCTGTGATACCGTAGGTTTTCGTCCCATCGCCCTCGCCACCTTCCTCGGAAAGGATCGCCCCGGATGAGCAAACGACCGATGTCCGAGATCGGCCGGATGCTCGAATGCGACGTGCCCCCGGTCATGCCGGTGCTCCCCCTCATGAGCACCGTTGTTTTCCCGCTTGGAGTTACCTCGATCCAGATCCGCCTCGAGCAGTCCAAGGCGCTCCTCCGCGACCATGCCGAGCCCGATGAGCTGATCGCGCTCGTCTACAGCCCCGCCAAGCGTGAGAAGGACCTGAACCCCCTGGATTTGAGCAAGATCGGGCTCGCCGCCCGGGTCATCCGCAGCCTCAACATGCCGAATGGGAGCCTCCAAGTGACCCTCGAGGGGCTCCGGCGGATCGGAGTGGAGGAAATCCTGCGCGCCGAGCCCTACATGGAGGCCCGCGTTTCCTGCCCGGCGGAGACGACGGTGGACCCGGCCCGCGTGAACATCCTCGCGACCCGGATCTTGCAGCTCTTGAAGACCATCTCCCAGCTGGACCACTCCTACCCGCCCGAGATGGACAACGTCTTCAGCATGAATCTCGGGGATCCCGGCCTCTTCGCGGACACCGTGGCCTCGATCGTGCGCTTCCCGGTGGAGACGAAGCAGCGGGTGATCGAAACCCTCGACGTCGGCCAGCGCCTCACGGCGGTGGCCGAGGCCCTGGAGAGCGAGGTGGCGCGGCTCAGCGTGGCCGAGGACGTGGTGCGCCGCGCGTCCGCGAACGTGGAAAAGAATCAAAGGGAGTTCTTCCTGCGCCAGCAGCTCACCGAGATCCGCCGCCAGCTGGGGGAAGAAGACCCCCAGGAGATGCTCGTGCGGCAGATCCTGGACCGCGCGGACGCGCTCGCTCTGCCGCAAAACGTCCACACCGTCGTGCACGAGGAAGCGAACCGGCTCCGCTACCTCCCGCCCACGTCGCAGGAGTCGGGCGTGATCCGAAACTACATCGACTGGATGTGCTCGCTCCCCTGGGGCAAGCCCGTGCGGCAGCCGATCGACCTCGAGGAGGTCAGCAAGCTGCTCGACGCCGAGCACTTCGGCCTGGACAAGGTGAAGGAGCGGATTCTCGAATACCTCGCGGTGCTGAAGCTCAAGAACGACCTCCGGGGCCCCATCCTCTGTTTCGCGGGCCCGCCCGGCACCGGCAAGACCTCCCTCGGAAGCTCCATCGCGCGCGCCATGGGGCGGGATTGCGTTCGCATGAGCGTGGGCGGCGTGCGCGACGAGGCCGAGATCCGGGGCCATCGACGCACCTACATCGGGTCCCGGCCCGGGAAGATCATCCGGAGCCTGCGAGACGTCCACAGCTCGAACCCTGTTTTCATGATCGACGAGATCGACAAGCTGGGGCACGACGCCACGGGCGACCCCTCCTCCGCCCTCCTCGAGGTGCTGGACCACGAGCAGAACGCGCATTTCGTGGACCACTACATCGAGGTGCCCTTCGATCTCTCGGAGGTTCTCTTCATCACGACCGCCAATGTGCTCGACTTCATCCCCGCGCCGCTCCTGGACCGCATGGAGGTGATCCAGATCCCGGGCTACATGGACTCGGAGAAGATCGAGATCGCCAAGAGGCACCTGATCCCGCGCGCGGCGCGCGAGCACGGGCTCTCCGAGGGAGACATCGCCTTCGACGACGCGGCCATCACGAAGATGATCCGCGAGTATTCGCGGGAAGCGGGCGTGCGGCAGCTCGAGCGGGCCATCGAGACCGTTTGCCGCAAGTGCGCCCGGCAGAGAACGACGGGGTACACGGGAACGTGGTCGTTCGGCGAAGCCGACATCGAGAAGCTCCTGGGCCCTCCCTATGTGCTCCCGGAGATGGCCGAGGGCCACGCGGAGGTGGGGGTCGCGACCGGGCTGGCGTGGACCACGACGGGCGGCGACCTCCTCCTCATCGAAGCGCTCAAGATGCGCGGGGCGGGGCGCGTCATCGTGACGGGGCAGCTGGGCGACGTCATGAAGGAGTCGGTGCAGGCGGCGCACAGCTACGTGCGGGCGCGCGCCGAGCTCCTGGGCATCGATCCCGAGGTCTTCGACGACTACGATCTCCACATCCACTTTCCCGAGGGCGCCGTCCCCAAGGACGGCCCGTCGGCGGGAATCACGATCGTGATGGCGATCGCCTCGGCGCTGGCCGAAGCGCCGATCCGAAACGACGTCGCGATGACGGGCGAGGTGACCCTGCGAGGCAAGGTGGTCGCGGTCGGAGGCTTGAAGGAGAAGATCATGGCCGCGTACCGGGCCGGCATCAAGACGGTCGTCTTCCCGGCGGACAACCAGAAAGACATCGTCGAGGTGCCGGAGGCGGTCCGCTCGAACATGACGCTCGTGCCGGTGAGCGCCGTGGACGAAGTGTTCCGCTACGCCTTCGTGGGGGTTGCGGAACGCATCGCCGAGCTGGAGGCGAAGAAGGCCTCGGGAGAGCGCCGACCCGCCGCGGCGAAAGGGAAGGCGAAGAAGGCGAAGAAGAAGTCCAAGCGCGCCCCGGCCCGGAAGAAGGGCCGCCGTCCGGCGCCCGCCCTGAGACAGAAAGCGGCGAGGGAGCGCTCTCCCCGCGCGGGACGGGGAGGGCGCTGACCCCTCCGTTTCACCGCTTCACCGCGCCTACGTCTTGAGGCGCCCCCTTCGGTTGAGCATCGAATCCGCCAGATTCCACGCCGCGAGTATCAGGATGGGCCACGTCACGTCGAAGAATACCCGCCGGTCGAAATAGAGGTAGGCGATCGCGATCAGGATGGCCAGGAACGCGACCACCCGGTAGAGGACCGCGGGCAGGATGCCCCGCGGGCCGAAGAGGGGCGGGATCGTACCCATCACCGAATGCGCGGCCGTGACCGGGCGGGAGAACCCCACGAAGTACATGACCATGCCCGCGAGAATGCCGTGCGAGAGGTCGGGCGACCAGTGCTTCGGCATGAGGGCGAAGGCGGCGCAGCCGACCCCGATCAGGATCACGAAGACGGGAACCCAGGACGGTCGCATGGCACCTCGCCTCAACCGTTCCAGGCCTGAAACGCGCAGTAGAGGGCGGCGCCCAGGAGCGCCGCGCTCGAGCCGACCGCGATGCAGCCGGGGAAGTCGCCCATGCTGTGGCAACCGTCCTCCACGCCTCCGAGAAGCCGGTCGGCCAGCGGGACGAAGCAGGTCCCAAACCGGGCCCAGTTGAATTTCTCCGGCGCGCGGTGGACGACGCCGTTCGACGCCTGGACGTACGTGGGGCCTTCCCGGATCCAGAGGCCGCGGTCCCCGTCGTTGACGCGCTCGAACCCGATCTCAGTGGGGCTGGGCTTCTCGTTTCTCATCAGCTCGAAGGACTCCACGTGCGCCACCCCGTTCACTTCGATCATCGCGAAGTAGACAGCGTGGTTGGCGTCGTTCAAGTACTGATAGGGAAGCAGCGTGATCTGGACCTGGTTTCCGTTCTTCGCGACCCCCGCCGCGCCCATGACACCGCTCTGCAAGAGAGCGAGACTCGGATCCGACGCCTGTTCTGAGACCGCTTGAGTCATGAGCGGGCTCTTGGCGGCCCGCGCCGTCGCGGCGCGCAGCTCGGACTCGGCCGTGATCCACCGGGCGCTCTCGAACTGCATGAGACTGGGATCCGCCCCAGGCGCGGGAGCCGCGACGCGCTGAACGCCCTGCTTCGAGCAGCCGGGCGTTACGACGACGAGCGCGGTGATGGCGACCGCTGAGACCGCGAGGAACACTGTGAAGCGTTTCATATCGGCACCCCTTCCGGATTCGCGCGGGCAAAGCCGCGCCGTGGGCGCCGAGGAGCGAGGGCGAGCTTTCGGTGAGCACGATCCGTTCCATCGCGACGGCGGATCGCGCGAGATCCGACGCCCGCGTATCCGTGGGTGGGACGCGGGTTGCGCGAGGGAGCGGGTTGGCGGGCGCGGCGTCGAGCCCACGCGCCGGCGTCGGCCGTTCGACGCCGTTGGGAACGGCGTACCGCTACAGGCCGCCGATGCCGAAGCGCTGGCCGATGGTGAGCTGAACCGAGGTGTCCAGGTCCTTGGGCAAGGTGGGGATCAGGTGCTGCACGCGATCGATGCGGCCCGTCAGCGCCACCGCGTTCTCGCCGAGCCCCGCCACGCGGAGGAGCGCCAGCTGGAGCCTTCCGGAGAAGTGGTCTTCCTTCGTGCCGAGAAGATCGTAATGGCGGGTGGACCCGGAGACGAACGGGGTCACGAGGAAGCGGCCGGGGATCGCCTCCCACCGGGCCTCGAAGGAACCCTGGATGGTGGAATCGTCGAGGTTCACCGCGTTCGAGTGGTTCTGCTCGATCCCCAGAGTGAGCGTGCTCACGATGCGCCCGGGATGACGGCGCGTGCTCACCACCGAGCCGGACACGACCCGCCGCTTGCTCGCCGCCCGCAGGGCGTCGTCGATGAAGCCGATGTCGAAGCGCGCGGTGGTTCTGCCGCCGAGCGGCTCGGAGGCGGAATACTCGGTCCCGATCCTGTTCTCGGTGAAGTCCGTGTTGGCTCCCTTGTTCGTGATGCGGGTCAGCGTGGGAGCCACCCAGCTGTCCTGATTCATGGCGAGCCGCGTGCCCAGCGTGGCGGTCTGGACCCGCACCACCGGCTCGAGGCCGTCCTTTTGGGTGGGCTCCTCGGAGCGGAAGCCGCCGAAGAAGCGCCAGTTCAGAAACCCGCGCTCGAGCCGGGCATAGCCCCCGCGGCGGTCCGAGAGCGCGTAGGGATTGAGCGCGGTGGCGAGATCCGGCTGGTAGGAGAATCCCTGTGCGAGCGCCGTGAATCCGGCGGCCGTGCCCTTGAGCTCGGTCCGCCATCCGGTGCGCGAGCGGCCCTCTTCGACGCCCGCGGTAGTGCGGTGCCGGACGGTGGCGCCGTCCGCGACCAGCGTCCAGGTGCCGGGGAGATCGAACTTCGCCATGCCGCCGTAGATCGCGCTCCGATGCACGGAGCTGTCGGCTGGCGCGCCGAACACGCTCGGGTTCAGGCCGCCCTTCTCGTGCGTGTAGCCTCCGTAGACGGTGGCCTCCACGCGATTCTTCCAGAGCGATCGCTTGAGTTTCGCGGAGTAGAGGTCGGACCCTCGATTGCGCATCTCGCCGCCCGCGGAAACGGGTGAGGAGGAGAGCGCCACGTAGCCCTGGATGTCGCCGAGAGGCGTGTCGTGCCATGCGCCCTGGGCGCTCCGGCGCGGTACGGCGCTCATGAGGAGCGGAGTCTCGGCGGCGCGCTCGGGCGGAGCGTCCCCGTACAAGAGCGAGCGGCGCGGATCGGAGTAGCGCACCTGTACATGCTGCGGCGCCGCGTGTCCGTTTCCCGTCTCGTCGAAGCGAAGCCGCATCGAAGCTTCCGCGTCGATCTTCCGGGTCGGGCCCAGATCGTAGGCGCCGTTCCAGGCGCCCCATCCGGTCGCCGAGTGATCCTCCTCGCGGAAGTGGGACTTCCCCTCCGTGAGCCAGGTCACCGTGCCGTGCAGCTTCTGCGGCGTCGGGGGAGCCGGAGCGGGAGGGGGCTCGAAGAGGCCCCGCGGGCGGGGCGCCACGCCGTTCGGGGGCGGCGCGCACACGATCGAGATCGGATTCGCCGCGACGGGCTGCGGCGACTCCACGGCGAACTGCAGACGGTGCTCGCCCAGCCGCCGCAGGGGGAGGGGCCCGCGCATCGTGACCTCCACGGGACGGCCCGCCTCCATGTAGCCCTCTTCGGTCGCGATGAGATCTCCATCCATATAGAAGGCCGCGCGGAAAGCGCCGGTGCCGTTGCCGGTCACGACCGCGCGCGGGACGACCGTGTCACCGGCGGCGATCACCGTGCCGTGGAGCGGCCACTCGAGCACGGCGGACCGGACGAATACGTCGGAGGCCATCGCCGGGAGCACGCTCGCCTGGTGAACGGTGACGTTGCCCGGATCGACGCGGAAGTTGGCGTCCACGACGACCGGGGAACCCGTCTCATCCGTGCCGTAGAAGGTGAGCCGGACCCCCAGGACGCCTTGCGGAATGGTTCGCGCGACGGCGGCCGGAAGGGTGACGGGCGCCACGAGGCTCGTGGCGCCGTTCCGGCGCAGGTAGATGTTGGTGGGAAGCGTGTACTCGTAGATGGGGGACACGAAAGAATCGAGCGCTGCACTCGTGGCGGCCACGACGGAGGAGGCCAGAAACTGGACGCGCACCGAGGTGAATCCCACGTCGGTGCCCGCCAACTCGCGCACCGGAATCGGGACCGGGAGCGTCACGTCCGGCGTGAGGGAGAGGTTGAAGTTCCCCGCCTGGACCCGCTCCACGCTCGCCCGGAACGGAGTCGTGAAGTTGTAGACCTCGGGGTAGTAAGTGGGATTGCCGTAAAGGGAGCTGTCTGCCGCCTGAAGCAAATTGAGTTTCATGCCGAAGTGATGCCCGTATGCGAGTGGCGCGAACGGCGTGATGTAGAGCGTGTCGCCCAAAGGGGACCAGCGGTTCGGCAACGTCGATAGGATCCCTGAGGAGTCAAAGTCGGCGACTGAGTACGACACGTGCTTCGCCGTCGGCCGGTCGAACACGAAAACCAGAACGGCGTTCACCGGTACCCGTGTAGCCCCGTTGGCGGGATACGTCGCCAGTACCCGCGGCGCCTGCGCGAATGCGGCGCCCGCGCTCAGGAGAAGCGCTCCCGCAAACGCGAACGCGAGATAACGATGGGCGCCCGGAATGCCGAACTTAGGAACGAGGCCTCGCCGCAAGATCAAGCGCCGGGGTCCATCGAACGGGGGGAATGGGATTGCGAAAGGCGATCGGGCAAACGTATCATGAGCGGCCCATGCTAACAAAATCGCGTGCCACCGCAACGTATTCAAAGCGCCCCTCTCAACGAGGACGGCAGAACGGCCGGGAGCCGATGCCGGTCGCCGTCCTGGGCGCCACGGGCACGGTGGGGCAGCGCTTCGTCCAGCTCCTCGAGGACCACCCGTGGTTCTACGTGGCCGAGGTCATGGCCTCCGACCAGAGCGCCGGGAAGAGCTACGCGGACGCGGTCGGCGGGCGCTGGAAGCTCACCACCCGGATCCCCGAGTCGGTG
>JBGPMB010000142.1:0-7214 GCA_041486775.1 Candidatus Eiseniibacteriota bacterium
CCCAGGAGCGTGATCGCAATGACGTTCCGCACGCCCTGATATCCGTGCGAGACGCCGAAGACCACGGCCTGGAGCAGCACCGCCACCACCGCGCTGCCCGTGATCGCCTGGAACTGTTTCTGGAGGTAGCCGCGGAAGATGGCCTCCTCGCAGAAGCCCGCCGTGAGCGAGAGCGCCACCCAGGTCGTGATCTCGAGCGGGCTCCGCGGCAGAAGGGCGCCGATGTCCTTCGCGGTGTCGCTCCCGAGCGCGTGCCGGATGAGCGACGTGGAGACGGTCCAGGCGACCCAGGCCGCGAGGGCGATGAACACGTCGCGCGCGACGTCCTTCCAGCTGGACCAGCGCTGGCCCATGAGATCCCGCAACGAAGTGCCTGTCTTCTTCAGCCCGCCGGCGACCACGAACCGGAGCAGCCCCCATTCCGCCACGATGAGCGAGAGATAGAGCGGAACCGTCGAGCCCCTCCGTTCCACAAGCTGCGGGCCCGGCTTCGCGTGCAGCTGTGCGTACGCGCCGTAAGCGGCGAGCGCGAACAAGAAAGCGATCAGAACCGCGGTATGCCAGAGCGGCGCAATGAGGCGCCGCTCGTCCGCCGGCTTCGCCGGAGTGAGTGGCGATAAAGATGCGGTGGCTACGTTCATCGGGTGGTTCCCTTTCTTGGCGTGTGGGCGGCCAGCCCCTTCAGCGCGCGACGTGTTTCGCGACACCACCGGACCATGCTCTTCGATCGATGCTCTCCGTAGCTCAGCGTCATGAGCCAGAAGGGAAGGCTGGGGTGGTCGCGTTGCTCCTTCATCACCTGCTCCCGGATCCGGGCGAACTCCTTGAGGGCTTCCAGCTCCTGGGCCAGAGACCGGTCGATCCATTCCATCTCGTGGAGCACCGGCTCCCGCCCGCCGAAGAAGAGCTTCAGGAGGAGCTCGTTTCGGAAGGGCTGATCGCGCGGGGGCTCGGCGCGCCAGGCGGCCAGCGCCTCACGCCCGCGCTCGGTGATCTCGTAGACGTGCCGGTCGCGGTTTCCCCCGCGCCGGCCCGGACGCCGGCGGATCCAGCCCTGGGTGCTGAGCTCCCGGAGGGCCGGGTAGATCTGTCCGTAGCTCTCGCTCCAGAAGTAGCCGATGCTCGCTTCCGCCTCTTTCCGGATGTCGTACCCCGACATGGGGGCCAAGCTCAGCATGCCGAGGACGGCGAAGGGGGTGGAGCGCGGGCGCTCGTTCATATATCTGGATGATATATAGCTTGCAGATATATGTCAAGGACAAAAAACCCACTAACCATTCGGTCCCGACAGGCCGATAAGCAATCCGAGGGGGCGGGACTGCCCGTTCTACCGGTCCTGGAAGCTCTTCGGGGGATTTCATGAATCTCAATGTGGCGGTCATCATGCCGTCGGGGCGGGAGCGCGACTCGCTGGTCGAGCACCTGACCAGCCGGGAATGCGCGGTCCATGTCGGCGACGACGTGGACCAGTACCTCGCGCGCTCGGGCAACGAGTCCTGCGAGATCGCGCTTCTCGAGTTCGGCCCCGGCGCGCCGGGCGTGCCGGGCGCGCTCACGCAGGTCCTCGAGAAGAGGCGCGAGGCGATCCGCCATCTGAAGGAGAATTGGCCCAAGCTCCAGCTCGTCGTCTTCGCGGACCGCGATTCGCAGCAGGCGACCGAGACCCTCGAGCTGGGCGTCCGGAACATCTTCCTGAAGCCGGTCAACTTCACGCAGCTCGACGGGCTCCTGAGCGCCGCGGGGCGCTCGGTGGCGCAGCAGGCCCGCCAGCAGCGTGAGCACGCCCGCATCGAGCAGGAGTTCCGCTTCGACCGCATCGTGGGGACGAGCCCCGCCATCCAGGAATCCGTCGATCTCGCCCGGCGGGTCGCGCAGTCCAGCGCCACGTCGGTGTTGATCCTCGGCGAGTCCGGGGTAGGGAAGGAGCTCTTCGCGCGGGCGATTCACGGCGAGAGCCCGCGGAAGCAGGGCCCCTTCATGGAAGTGAACTGCGCCGCGATCCCGCGCGAGCTCCTGGAATCGGAGCTCTTCGGCCACGAGAAGGGCTCGTTCACGGACGCCACCCAGACCCGCGTCGGTCTCTTCGAGGCCGCCGAGGGCGGCTCGGTGTTCCTCGACGAGATCGGCGAGCTTCCGCTGACGCTGCAGGCCAAGCTCCTCAAGTTCCTGGACTCGAAGATCGTGAGAAAAGTGGGCGGGACGAGGGACATTCCCGTCGACGTGCGCATCCTGGCCGCGACCAATCGAGAATTGATCTCCGAGGTGAAGCAGGGACGCTTCCGCGAGGACTTGTACTATCGCTTGAACGTCGTGCCCCTCGAGATCCCGCCGCTTCGAGCGCGGGACGGGGACCCGGTGCTCCTCGCGCATCTGGTCCTCGAGCGCGTGGCCCGCAAGCTGGGGCGGACCGTGCATCTCTCGGCGGATGGGGAGCGGGAGATCGCCCGCTATCACTGGCCGGGCAACGTGCGGGAATTGTCGAACGTGATCGAGCGCGCGGTATTGCTCGCTCGCTCGGAGGAGATCGGGCCGGCGGAGCTGGCGATCCCCATGTCGAGCACGGGCAATGGCGATTCCGAGGACCTCACCGGATTCAGCATCACGATCCCTCCCCAGGGGGTCTCGCTCCCGTCCGTGGAGCGCGCGGTGATCCAGGCCGCGCTGGACCGGGCCAGCGGAAACGTGGTGGAGGCGGCGCGGCTCCTCAAGATCGGCCGCGGAAGCCTCCGGTCCAAGATGCGCCGTCACGGGATCGACCGGCCGCGCGAGCGCGGGGTCGGCGTCTCGACCGACGCGGACCAGATGAGCGTGATCTAGGCCCCTTCCGGAACCCCTTTCCCCCCCGCCCGTGCCGCTTGACAGGGATGCCCCGTCCCCATAGCCTTGAATCTGACACATTTGCCGGAATCGACCCCTCCCAGGCCGAATCCAATGAAGGCGAGGAATAAGTGCCTGAAGTCACAGATGAAGAGCTCGTCCGTCGCTCCAAAGAGGACGACGAACGGGCGTTCGGGGAACTGATCTCGCGATACGAGTCGAAGGTCTACAGTCTCGCGTTGCGGATGGTTCGAAATCCCGAAGACGCCGAGGATGTCCTACAAGATACGTTCCTGCGCGCCTACCGCGGCATCAAGTCGTTCCAGGGCGCCTCGACGTTTTCGACATGGATTTACCGCATCACCGCGAATTCAGCGTTGATGCGTTTGAGAAAGAAGCAGCTTCCCACGGTGTCCATCGAAGACCAGGACGAGCGGGAAACGCCCGTCAACATCGTGGACTGGACGCCCGGGCCGGTGGAACAGATATTGAGCAAGGAGTTACAGCACGAAATGGACGAGGCGATCGAAGCGTTGCCGCCGGAATTTCGCCAGGTGTTCATCCTCCGCGATGTGGAGGAGATGTCGAACGCGGAGGTGGCTGAGATTCTGGATCTTTCGGTGGCGGCCGTGAAATCCCGTCTCCATCGCGCGCGTCTGAAAGTGAGAAACCGCCTCGCCGGTTACTTCAGCGACAGCGCGAAACCGAAACATCGTGCCATGGGAGCCCACTGATGCTGACGTGCAAAGAGGTCCTCGACGCGCTCTCCGATTACCTCGACGCGGACATGAAAGAAGATGTCATCGTCGAAATGAAACGCCACATAGGTGCCTGCTCCGACTGCCGCGCCGAATTCGACACCCTCACCATGACGATCAAGCTCTACAAGCATGAGCCGACCGAGTCGAAGACCATGCCGACGGGCTGCCACGATCGCCTCGTGAAGGTGCTCGAGCTTGAAAAATTGAGGTCGAAGGGCGGCGAGCCGCCCAAGATGGTCTGAGATGCCTTCGGCGGAGCCGGCCCCAGGGGTCGACCCCACCCGATCGGATCCCGGCACCATCCACCTCTACCGTCCCCAGAATCAGCTCGGGGATCTCCTCCTCACCGTTCCCGCCATCCGCTCCATCCGCGAACGCTTTCCCCATGCGCATCTCGTCCTGGTCGTCGGGCGCCAGAATGCAGGCGCCGTCCTGGGACAGCGTTGGGCCGATGAGATCCGCGTTGTGGACACCCGGAATTTCCTCGGCGTCGCCCGCTGCGGGATTCGCGGCCTGAGCGGCCCGCGTCCGGACCTCGCCGTCTACTTCACCACCGTGTCCTATTCGCGAAGCGCCGCGATGCTTGTGCGCTGGTCGCGCGCGCGGGAGCGCGTGGGGTTCGACCCCGAGTGGTATCTCGAGCGGGACAGGGCGGGGCTGACGCGTCGCGTGGCATATCCGGGCGCGAATCCGCTCCATCAGTCCGATGTGAGCCTCCTTCTGGCCCGGGAGGTGGGCGCCGGGGCGCGGCCGGATCTTCCTTATTATGTCGCCGACCCTTCGCTCTTCGAGCGCGTCCCGGAGGGCGCCGTTTACATCCATCCCGGCGCGGGCAAGCACAAGAACCGATGGCCCGCGGACCGATTCGCCGCCGTCGCGCGTGAGCTGGCGGGCCGGGGACATTCGGTCTGGCTGCTCGCGGGGCCTCAAGACGCGGGAACGGTCGAGGCGGTGAACACGTCGCTGGGCACGAACCTCCCGGTGGTGCGCGGCGAATCGATCCCGGCGCTCGCGGCGCGCTTCGCGCGCGCGGCGCTCTATATTGGAAACGACACCGGACCCCTCCACCTGGCCGGTGCGACCGGCTGCCCGACCGTGGGCGTCTACGGATTAACCGATCCCGCCGAATGGCGGCCGGTCGGGCGCTGCGTCCGGAGCGTGCGCGCCGCCGACGGAAAGCTCGAGTCGGTGGAGCCGCGAGACGTGATGGATGCGGCGCTTCCCTTGCTTGCGGAGGAACGATGCGCGGTGGGTTGAGGTGGCGAGTCCTGGGTGCGTTGGGCGCGTTGTGGATCGCGGTATCGGCCCTCGCGGCCACGGCAGCTCCCACCGCATCCGCCACGGCAGCTCCCCCGCCGGCCGCACCCCCCGCCGTGAGCGCCCTGGCGCCGGCCGTCCCCCGCGTCCGTTGGATCGAGGAGCGTGCCGCCGAGCGCGACACGACAGGACTCGTCCCGGCGCTCCGCCACGATCGCGCTCTCTCGACGCGCGCCGCCGCGGCGCGGGCCCTCGGTCTGATCCAGGAACGCTCCACGACGCCCGCGCTGATCTTAGCACTCGCGGATCGCTCCGCCACCGTCCGCCGCGAGGCCGCGTTCGCGCTCGGCCTCATGGGGGACACGACCGTCGTGGGCGCGATCGCGCTCCGCTGGGAGCGCGAGCCCGATCCTGGGGCTCGCGAGACGATGGTGACCGCTCTGGGGTATCTCGCCGCCCAGGCGGGAGCGCCGACCGTGGCGCGCGCCCTGGGGAGCAAGCGCGAATCCGAGCGCTGGGCCGCGGCGCTCGCGGCGGCCCGGATCCGCGCCCACTCGCTCACTTCTCCTCTGAGCGCGCACGCCGACGCCGTTCGTCCCGAGATGCGTTGGCGCGTGGCGTATGCGCTGGGGAGGGTCGGAGACTTGGCGGGGGCGCCCGCGCTCCGCAATCTCGCGCACGACCGATCGGAGCTGGTGCGGATGAGCGCGGCCCGGGCGCTGGCAGACGTGGGGGACTCCACCTCCGCGCCGCTCCTCGCGACGATGCTCCGCGACAGCGCGTGGCGTGTGCGCGTGAACGCCGCGCACGCGCTGGGCCTGCTCGGAGCGCGCGATCAAGCCGCCGCGGTCCGCCCGCTCCTCCGGGATACAAGCCCCCATGTCCGCTGGGAAGCGGCCCTCGCGCTGGGCGTCCTCGCCGATTCGACGTCCGTGCCGGCGCTGACCCGCGCCCTCTCCGACTCTTCCACCGGGGTCGTTCAGGGTGCGGCGATCTCGCTCCTCGAGCTCCAGGGCGAGCGCGCCATTCCCACCGTGGCGGCGGAGCTGGATCTTCTTCCCGGGTTCCTCCGCTCGGGCCTCCTCGAAGCGCTGGGGCACGTGCCGGGGCCGATGGCTCTGCAAACGCTCCTCGCGAGGGCGCGCGATGGAACCGATGCTCCCGAGGCGGCCGGCGCCGTCGCCGGGCTCGCCCAGCGAAAGGCGGACGCCGCCGTGGTGCTTCCCGCGCTCCGGGCACTGATCACACTCGGTGGTAACACCCCGCCGAGGGACTTCACCGTGGTGTGCAACGCCGCCGACGGCCTGGGGCGACTGGGCGATTCCGCGTCGATCCCCGCGCTCGCGCTGCTTCTGAACCGCTTCGGGGCGGCCCAGGACGCCGATATCCGCGCCACGGCCGCCTCGGCGTTGGCCGCCCTCAAGACCGGCGCGGCCCTCGCGGCGCTCGCCCCGGCGCGACGGGATCCGGAGCGGCGCATCCGCGAGACCGCCTGCCAGGCGCTGGGGCTTCCGCCCGACTCGATCGGGCTCGTGAAGAACCCGTTCCTTCACGCGCCGAGCGTGAAACCGGTCCCGAGCGTCGCGCTTCTCCAGACCGAGCGGGGCCTCATCACGATCGCCTTCGACCACGCGCGCGCTCCGGTGACGGTCGAGAATTTCGTGAGCCTCGTGCGGGCGAAATTCTTCGACGGGATCGCGTTTCATCGCGTGGTGCCCAACTTCGTGGTGCAGGACGGCTGCCCGCGCGGCGATGGATGGGGCGGACCCGGATATTTGATCCCCTGCGAGTATAACGACCATCCCTACGAGACCGGCACGGTGGGCATGGCGCTCTCGGGGAAGGACACGGGGGGAAGCCAGTGGTTCATCACCCTCTCGCCGCAGCCGCGGCTCGAGGGACGCTACACGGTGTTCGGTGTGGTCACGCGTGGGATGGATGTGGCGGAGCGGATCATGCCCGGGGACCGGATTCTCAAAGTCACGCTGAAGTAGGGGGGGCCTCCGGCGCCTCCGCCTCCGGGCCGAGCTGCTTCACCACGCGCCCCGCGAGAATTCCGTTCACGAGATCGATGGCGGCGTGGATCACCTCGCCCGGCACGAGACTCCGCACCATCACGAACATCCCGCCGAATAGAAGCCCGAGAATGCCCGTGCCCACGATCCCCTGCCTGCCCTGATACGCGTGCCCGAAACCGAAGAGCACCGCGGCCAAGACCATCCCGATCCAGATCGAGCCGGACACGGCGCCCAGGAAGCTCACCAGCCAGCCGCGGTAGAGAATCTCCTCACAGATTCCGGCCGTGACCGAAACCAGCGCGAAGACGGACACCTCCACGAACCCGATCGGCACGAATTTGCGCGCGCGCCGGACGGTGGC